>CAZOSP010000031.1:0-32901 GCA_964582525.1 uncultured Thiomargarita sp.
AACAGACTGTTTCCAAATATAATTTATTGCAACACAAATTCCTAGAGAGCCAAATAATTTCCCAAAAGCTGGAAAAATCTCCTTTGCAAAAGCAATCCTGGAAGATTTGCGCAAGTATGTAAAAACAGCAGGAAGCTTAGGTAGGCAACTCGCAACAAATCCCCCCCCGCTGGTCTTTTCGTCGGTCTTATGTGTTACGGCAACAGTTGCACAGAATGACTATGCGCCTGTTGTCGTGACTTGGAGACTGCGCAATGCGGGGGGGTTATTTAGTGCAAGCTGGCTCTTCAGGAATTTGTGTTGGAGTGAATATCATTTAATCAATGAGTGACAGCGCACTTCCGTCCGGAGTATTGGCAAAATTCATCCGCTTTGGCGGTCGTTTTGCACCCAAGCACGAAGAATCAATGGTACAGTGATAAACGGTGTCGTTTTTCGGCTTCGGTGCTGGGTGTCATTATACTGTAATAGATTGTTTTCAAATATAATTTATTGCAACACAAATTCCTAGAGAGCCATCATTATTTGATTTCCCGCCATACCAGCCGCTCAAAGCCCACTGCTGCCACGGCATACAAGCGCAAGCGCAAGATTTTCCCATGCCGTGCATGGACGGCTTGCGCATATTCACGCAATTGATTTTCAGCCTGCATCAACGCGCTACTCACCGCCGCAACTTGCGCTAATTCGGCTGCCGGCAATGCGCGTAAGGCTTCACCCTTCAAGCTCGCATCGCTTGGCGAAACAAACTTAAATTCCAGCAGAAAATCAAAAATCTCATACTGCCGCGCATCTGGGCGGATAATTAAACTCATGTCCGCATAACGGCGTTTTAATTCTGGCTCAGAATCTACTGAATACAAACGGTCATCAAATAAAAACATTAAAAACGCCGTTTTCACTGCGGATTCATTGGTCCAACGGTAATCACGGTTACTAAACACATTGAAACGCGGTTCAATAAAGTTGCATAAGGGTTGTAAATCGCCACAAGTAAAAAATGTCTTCACGGCATCACGGTAAGCAGAATCCGTGATATTGGGTAACAACAACTCGCGTAATTTCTCAACATATAAACTACGAATCACTTGATTCGGAATGCGTAATTTTATTTCACCAAAAGAGGTTTTGCCGTCCAAAGTCAACACGCCAAGATAATATAATAACGATGCCAGTTCTTTATCAGTTTGCTCGCGTTTCAGCATATCTTCTACCCCAAATCTATCGTGCAACAAGGGCACGGTCAAAGGCTGGGATTCATCTAAAGCATTTTCCACCACTTGCGCACCGTGCGGTAGTTTGCTGATATAGCTTAAGCGGTTTCTGTCCATCGCTAGATTGTAATCCAGCAAGTTTTCTGGGTATTCGCAGTACTCAGCAAAATGTTCTAAAAAATACACTGCCAAGGTCGGATTATAAACCTCACGTTTGTCGTGATTGCTGAAACAATAGCCATTGTAAAATTCTTTCATCACACCAAACGCATGTGCTATTTGTTCAGATGATAACTGGCATTGCGTGGCGATGTCGGTGAAAATTTCACGGATTTCGCGCTCATGAAACCCGCATAAATCATTAAATTCGCGTTTACGGTAGATATTCTTGACGACATTATAACCACTGCTCATATCCGCCAATACGACTGGAGAAACACCGGTAATAAACACTCTATCCAATCCATTACCAGTAGCAGCAGTTTTAATATTCTTAAACACACCTTTAAGCAATCCCTCACCGCGCACTAACTCTTCATAGCGTTGCGGACTTCTCCCAATTTGGCTCATCATTACTTCATTGGCAAAGTTATCGTATTCATCTATAAATAGGTAGAGTTTATGTTCCGATGTTTTAATGGAAAACAATAGAGATTGAAAAGATACCATTGCGTTTTGTGGATTGATTTCCACCGTCAAAGGCAATATATCGCGGTATTTTTGCGCACACTCTTGAATTTTTCTATTCAAATACTCAAACAATACACGCATTTGCGTGTTACTGTCTTCTTGCGGTAACACAGCAGAAAAATCCCAGCTCATCACAAAATAGCGATTATGTAAGGGGGTAGGATTTGCGCCAATTTTTAAGTTGCCAAACAGCGTTTCAAAGTGTTTTGCTTGGGCTAAATCATAGTAATTCGCCAGCATATTCAACAGCAGGCTTTTACCAAAACGGCGCGGACGCAGAAATAACAACTGCATTCCAGCGTCTTCTATGAGCGGAATGCGGTCGCTACGGTCTATGTAGAGATAGTTTTCGGTGATTAACTTGTAAAAATCACTGATTCCATAGGGAAATTTTTGCATGGTAGATGCCCCTGTGTTGAAGGTTTAAGTTTGGCGCATTTGGAAATCAACTCAAGCTGTTGTCTGGATGCCCTGCATGATGTTTTTAAAGCATTGAAAGCAGCAAAATTATGCACTGATTTCCCGCCACACCAGCCGCTCAAATCCCACTGCTGCCACTGCATACAAGCGCAAGCGCAGGATTTTCCCATGCCGCGCATGGACGGCTTGCGCATATTCACGCAATTGCGTGTCAGCTTGTGCTAACGCGCTACTTACCGCCGCAACTTGCGCTAATTCGGCTGCCGGCAATGCGCGTAAGGCTTCACCCTTCAAGCTCGCATCGCTTGGCGAAACAAACTTAAATTCCAGCAGAAAATCAAAAATCTCATACTGCCGCGCATCTGGGCGGATAATTAAACTCATGTCCGCATAACGGCGTTTTAATTCTGGCTCAGAATCTACTGAATACAAACGGTCATCAAATAAAAACATTAAAAACGCCGTTTTCACTGCGGATTCATTGGTCCAACGGTAATCACGGTTACTAAACACATTGAAACGCGGTTCAATAAAGTTGCATAAGGGTTGTAAATCGCCACAAGTAAAAAATGTCTTCACGGCATCACGGTAAGCAGAATCCGTGATATTGGGTAACAACAACTCGCGTAATTTCTCAACATATAAACTACGAATCACTTGATTCGGAATGCGTAATTTTATTTCACCAAAAGAGGTTTTGCCGTCCAAAGTCAACACGCCAAGATAATATAATAACGATGCCAGTTCTTTATCAGTTTGCTCGCGTTTCAGCATATCTTCTACCCCAAATCTATCGTGCAACAAGGGCACGGTCAAAGGCTGGGATTCATCTAAAGCATTTTCCACCACTTGCGCACCGTGCGGTAGTTTGCTGATATAGCTTAAGCGGTTTCTGTCCATCGCTAGATTGTAATCCAGCAAGTTTTCTGGGTATTCGCAGTACTCAGCAAAATGTTCTAAAAAATACACTGCCAAGGTCGGATTATAAACCTCACGTTTGTCGTGATTGCTGAAACAATAGCCATTGTAAAATTCTTTCATCACACCAAACGCATGTGCTATTTGTTCAGATGATAACTGGCATTGCGTGGCGATGTCGGTGAAAATTTCACGGATTTCGCGCTCATGAAACCCGCATAAATCATTAAATTCGCGTTTACGGTAGATATTCTTGACGACATTATAACCACTGCTCATATCCGCCAATACGACTGGAGAAACACCGGTAATAAACACTCTATCCAATCCATTACCAGTAGCAGCAGTTTTAATATTCTTAAACACACCTTTAAGCAATCCCTCACCGCGCACTAACTCTTCATAGCGTTGCGGACTTCTCCCAATTTGGCTCATCATTACTTCATTGGCAAAATTATCGTATTCATCTATGAACAGGTAGAGTTTATAATCTGAAGCCTGCACTGCATCCATTAAAGAAAGAAAAGATTCCATCGCATCCGTTTCATCTATTTTAATGTCATGTGGCAAATACGCATGGTATTTGCGTGCGCAGCTTTCAATTCGCCGATTCAAATAGCCGAATAAAGTTTGACGTTGCTCGACTAAAGTTTCTTGTGGCAACACAGCGGAAAAATCCCAGCTCATCACAAAATAGCGGTTATGCAAGGGGGTAGGATTTGCGCCGATTTTTAAGTTGCCAAACAGCGTTTCAAAGTGTTTTGCTTGGGCTAAATCATAGTAATTCGCCAGCATATTCAACAGCAGGCTTTTACCAAAACGGCGCGGACGCAGAAATAACAACTGCATTCCAGCGTCTTCTATGAGCGGAATGCGGTCGCTACGGTCTATGTAGAGATAATTTCCCGTCATTAAGGTCACGAAATCACTGATTCCATAGGGAAATTTTTGCATGACAGCTTCTCCTCGGTATGGGTTTCGTTGGCAACGAGTCAAGCATGGCGCACAAGGTACTTTGGCAAGTTCAGCACAAGAAGGACTCGCCTTAATTTTGCGTGATTTGGAAGCCGGCAATCCAGCGGTTTATGGGGTGTCTATGCAGCCTTCAACAACTGACATGGGGATTGGTATCGTTGGCGTGGATGTTTTGCAGTAAAGCTGTTCTGCTAGGCTGGGGGCGGCTAAGTGCCTGCTTAGCCGCGCCGCCGAAGGCGGCGTTTTGGCTGACTTGGAAGTCAGTCGCTCCCAGGTGGTGGACATTAAATAGCTCCCGAAACTTTCGGAAAACCTGTCAGATTTTTTCGTTTTGAGAGGTTTCCTAACGTCTGCGTCTGCGTTTGCGTTTGGATGAACTGCTGTTGGCTTTTTTATAGCCCTGCGCGCCACGAAAATTAGCCCCCGCCGTTTTAGTGCCGCTCATACGCGCCCCGCGTAAATTAGCCCGCTGAAAAACCGCACCGCGCAAATCCGCGCCGCTTAAATTCGCCCCACGTAAATTAGCTCCAGTTAAGTTTGCGCCGCGTAAATCAGCACTTCTTAAGTTTGCACCACGCAGGTTAGCCCCCTGTAAGCGTGCGCTGCGCAAATTGGCACTGCGCAGATTAGCCCCGCGCAAATTGGCACGACGCAGTGTAGCACGGCTTAAATTGGCACTGGATAAGCGCGCACGCGACAGCTTCGCGCCATTGAGACGTGCCGAGCTTAGATTGCAGCGATTGCAGCGTTTGGTTTTTTTGAGTTTTTTGACATGGCTGGCATTCGCGCCCCAAGCAGGTTCTATGGGCATAGTGGGGTAGGCGATAAAAAATGCCAAAGCCAGTAACCAAGGGGTGATTTTATTCATAGCTTGAGTTCCTTCATTAGCCTTGTGAGTTATTCACACTTGCTGGTTTTACCATGCAAAAATTGGGAAAAGCTGCAACAGTTTCTGCAACAGTATTTTTTACACAAAAAAACAATCAGTTAAACTTTTTTCTAAAAAAATCAGGGTATTTAAGCCGGTTTGAAAACAGCAAAGCCGAAATAGCATTGCAAAATGCGAAAATTGAGATGTAACAGTCGCTGGGGATGCAACAGTTATGTTGATAAAATTGTTGCAACACCTAGATTTAGCTTAAGTTTCTTTATTCTATGGTTAAAGGTTAAGTTCCCTGGCTGAAAAATGCAAACTTGAAAATCAATAAATTTTAATTTGCGACACTCTGAGGCGGCTTGGAGGCGGCTTGGACGAAACGCTGTCACTCACAAAAAGCCCGATGTTCATTGCGTAAGTAGGATAAATAAGCGAGAATTAAAAACTTTTGTAATTTCCGCTTAAGTGTTTGTGAACGGTTTTTTTAACTGCGAGCGACACTTACAAACCCACCCCTCAAACTCTCAAAGAGGATAATAATGACTGCTTTAGTGTGCGGTTCTTTCGCGTTTGACACCATCATGGTGTTTGAAGATAAATTTGAAAATCACATCTTGCCTGAAAAAGTGCATATTTTGAATGTTTCTTTTTTAGTCCCCGCCCTGCGCCGCGAGTTTGGCGGCTGCGCGGGCAATATTGCGTATAATCTACACGCCTTGGGCGGCGATGTAACACCGATGGGAACGGTCGGCAACGACTTCGCGCCGTATGCGGCTTGGATCGATAAGCACGCTATCAATCGTCGCTATGTGACTGAAATAGAAGGTACTTATACGCCACAAGCTTTTATTACCACAGATTTAGCCGATAACCAGATTACCGCTTTCCACCCCGGCGCAATGAATTTTGCCCATCAAAATAAGGTGTCTGATGTTGACGGTGTGACGCTGGGCATGGTGTCTCCCGATGGGCGCGACGGCATGATTCAACATGCTGAACAATTTGCAAACGCGGGTATTCCGTTCTTTTTTGATCCCGGTCAAGGGATGCCGATGTTTGACGGCAATGATTTGAAAAAGTTTATTGAACAAGCCCGTTATGTGATTGTCAATGATTACGAATGGCAACTGATGCAGGAGCGCACGGGCTTGGGTTCTGCGCAAATTTTGCAGCAAGTCGAAGCCCTTATCGTAACACGCGGCAGTGAAGGTTCGGATATTTTTACCCAAAATAAAACTTTTCATATCCCGGTCGCACCTGCACAACAAATCACCGATCCAACCGGTTGCGGTGATGCTTATCGTGGCGGTTTAATGTATGCCATGCAGCAAAATATGGATTGGGAAACCTGCGGGCGCGTTGCGGCATTGGCGGGTGCGATAAAAATTGAACAGCCCGGCACGCAAAATCACTCGCTGGATATAACGCGCTTCAAACAGCGTTTCCAAGATACTTTTGCTTATAGTCTGGATTAGAGATTAAACCTGACGTGAGGCAAGCATTCACATCCCTCTCAGTAAAAACCTGACAGGTCTTGAAGACCTGTCAGGTTTTGCGCGGGGGACTGAACGATTATGACGTGACTGCATCAGGGTACCGCGCCCTAGGCGCGGGAAGCGGCACGCTGTTTGAGCTAATCGGAAGATGAGCTGCCCAGTAAAGAACGCCTAAATCTGGGCTCATAAACTCTTTTAGGGAGGCTGAAAATGCGAGATTTTCAAACGCTACAAGCTAACGCTAAAGTGCTACATTTTGTACGCAAACCCGGTTACAGCACCGTGAGTAAAAACAAAGTCGTGCGCTTAAAGTACGCGCTGTTTGAATTGCAAGGCGATAATGAGCATATTCTCGAATACCGTGACGATCTGTACTATTTGCACGGCGGTTATGGCAGCATGTTAGCCAAAGTTGAAGCCGCCTTAGAAGGCATGGCAATCGGCAACAAAATTGACCTTGCCATCACGCCGCAAGAGGGCTTTGGGCATTATGATCCCGATTTGCGCGTGACCGCGCCTTTTAGTGTTTTTCCTGAGCAAGCGCAACAAGTTGGCGCACACTTAGAAGGCGAAGCTGAAGATGGGAATAGTGTCGATTTTACGGTTATTGCGGTAGATAATGACATGATTACCCTAGACGGCAATCATCCTTATGCGGGCAAAACCTTGAAATTTGTCATGGAAGTCTTAGATATTCGAGCCTCTACCAAGCAAGAACGCACTTTGGGATACGCCTTAAAGCACTTAAACGAAAATTAATAGGCGACGGTTCGAGGCTCTGTTAAACTTTTCAAACACCAACGTAAGTGCCGCATTCCCGCCATAACAGGTTTAAGCGCGGGAGCAAACGCTTACCTATCAAGCACCTTTAACACCCATGAGGATTTTATGAAACATCATCACTTGGCATTTTTCATCTTGCTGTTAAACCTAAGTTTAGTCAGCTTTGTTGCGCACGCCGCTATGCAAGACCCGCCCTACGAAAAAATTACACCGCCGGTAGCTGTTGAACAAGACGGCAAGCTCGAAGTCGTTGAATTGTTCTGGTACACCTGTCCCCATTGTTATTATTTTGAAGACCATGTTTCTGCTTGGAAAAAAAACCTGCCTGAAGATGTCGCTTTCATACAAGTGCCTGCCGTATTTGGCAGCGGGCGAGGGCATGAACTGGCACAAGTTTTTTACGCCGCCAAAACGCTGGGCGTGTTTGACAAGGTGCATAAACCGATTTTTAACGCCATTCACAACGAAAAACAACGTCTGCAAAGTTTGGATGATTTTTATCCGATTTTTGCCAAAACAACGGACGTGAGCAAAGACGACTTTAGTCAAGCTGCCAACTCTTTCTCGGTTGATATGCAGGTGCGTAACGCACAGCGTCTCACCACTAAATATGCCATCACTGCGGTGCCTAGCGTTGTCGTGCAGGGCAAGTACCGCCTCACCAGCGAAATGACCGACGGCTACGAAAACATGTTCAAAGTCATTAACAACTTGCTAGATCGTGAACGTCTCGCCGGTATGCAAAAAGCAGCGGCTACCGCATTAGAACAAAGCGATCAATAATATGAAACTCCTTGAGTGCCAAGCTATTAGTATTCGTTATGCGGGCAAAACAGCACTCAAGGCACTGAGTTTCGATGTACAGCAAGGCGAATGCTTGGCTTTAGTGGGCTTAAACGGCGCGGGAAAAACCAGCTTGCTGAAAGCATTGCTCGATTTTAGCGACATTCATAGCGGACAAATCAGCCTCTTTGGGCAGCCGCACACCCAACCACAAGCCCGCGCTCAGCTTGCCTTTCTACCCGAGCAGTTTCTCCCCGCTGACTATCTGCACGGTAGCGATTTCCTTCATTACATGCTACGCCTCTATCACGGCACATCCGCGCGCATCTCGTCCGCCACCATTGCGCAGATGTGCGATGCACTAGGGCTTGACGCGCAGCAACTGAAACACCCGCTGCGTACTTATTCCAAAGGCACACGGCAAAAGCTAGGGCTGCTGGCGTGCTTTTTAAGCGACAAACAACTGCTGATTTTAGATGAGCCGATGAGCGGCTTAGACCCCAAAGCCCGCGCCCTAACCCGCGCACAAATCAAACGCCATCAAGCGATGGGCAAAACCTTATTGTTCAGCGCACATCACCTAGAGGACGTAGGACTATTGTGCGACCGTATGCTCGTGCTGCACGAAGGACAACGCGCTTTCCTAGGCACACCAGAGGCGTTTTTGCAGACCTATGCGGGCGAAAATTTAGAACAGGCGTTTTTGCGCTGTATTGAAAGCAGCTAAAACATCCTTAGCAAAGTTTAACGGTCATTAGTCTATTAATTACAAGCTATATCGATTATGATTAAGGGCTTTGCATCTCGTCTGAGATGCCTTATCCTTTTTGTTTTTCGTCTTAAACCCTGTCGGTTTTAGACATATCCTAACGGAGTCATTACATGGCGTGGAATGAACCGGGCGGCAACGGGAAAGATCCCTGGGGTCACCGCAATAACGATCAGGGTCCCCCTGATCTTGACGAACTCGTGAAAAAAATGCAGGACAAGCTGGGCGGTCTGTTTGGCGGTTCTGGTCAGGGCGGCTCTGGTTCGGGCAATTCGGGAATGCCCGAATTAAACCCTAAAATCATAGGATTTATCCTGCTGGGGCTGTTTGTTATCTGGCTGCTATTTGGCTTTTATACGGTGCAACCCGCCTATAAAGGCATAGAATTGCGCTTTGGCAAATTTACCACAGTGACGGACCAAGGTTTGAATTGGCACATTCCTTATCCGATTGAATCCGTAGTTAAAATCAATGTTGAAGAAATTCGCGCGGTGCCGCATGAAGCGTTAATGCTCACGCAAGACGAAAATATTGTCGAAATCGCTTTGGTAGCCCAATACCAAATTCAAAATGCCGAGCATTACTTGTTTAATGTCAAAGACCCTGATAACACTTTACGCCAAGCCACCGAAAGCGCGTTGCGCGAAGTGGTGGGGATGAGCAAAATGGATGAGGTATTAACCAGCGGGCGCGATAAGATGGCACATGACACCAGAGTGTTGGCGCAAGATATTCTCGACCGTTATGCCACCGGTCTGATTGTACGCAGCATCAATATGCAGAATGCGCAGCCCCCCGATCAAGTGCAAGCCGCTTTTGCCGATGCGATTAAAGCGCGTGAAGACGAAGAACGCTTGAAAAACAAAGCCGAAGCTTATCGCAACGAAGTCACGCAAAAAGCTGGCGGTATCGCTGACCAGATTGTGCAAGGTGCCGAAGCCTATCGCTCGCAGGTGGTGGAAAAAGCCAATGGTGAAAGCCGCCGCTTCTTAAGCGTTTTGCAGGCATACCAAGTCGCTCCGCAAATTACCCGCAAGCGTTTATATTTAGAAACCATGGAAACTGTGTTGGCACAAACCAGCAAAGTGATGATAGACATAAAACAAGGCAATCCTCTACTGTTCTTACCACTGGACAAAATGATGGCGCAAAATCTTCTGCCTGAGCAACCCGAATCTTTATCGGATTTGGATATTTTTATGCGCCCTTCAACAAATCCCAATGAAGACAATAACCATCGCCCTAGCCGTATTGATGGTGACACTAATAGTCGGAGAACACGCTAATGCAAGCTAGAATGATTTTTATTGGAGTGGGGCTAATTCTAGGACTTATGCTGATTTATGCCTTTGTTTTTACCGTGCATCAAACCCAATACGCGCTTAAATTACAGTTTGGTAAAATTGTCAGTGCCGATTACGCGCCGGGCTTGAATTTCAAATTGCCGATTATTCAACAAATTCTCTATTTTGATAAGCGCATTCAAAACTTAGATGCCGCCGAAGAAAGCTTTCTTACCAGTGAAAAGAAAAATCTCACAGTGGATTCTTTTATCAAATGGCAGATCGTTGATGCGGTAACGTTTTTTACCTCAGTAGGCGGCAATATGCAGCGCGCTAATCAGCGTTTAGCAGAAATCATTGCCGACGGACTGCGCAGCAAAATTGCCGCTCGCACTATTCAAGAAGTGGTTTCAGGTGATCGGGTAGCGATTATGACCAGTCTTACCGAAGAAGCCCAAGAACGCACTGCCAGTCTTGGCATTGTAGTGATTGATGTGCGTATTAAACGCATTGATTTGCCGCAAACCGTTAGCCAGTCCGTGTATCGACGCATGGAAGCAGAACGCGAGCGGGTCGCCAAAGAACTGCGTTCACGCGGTGAAGCCGAAGCAGTACGGATTCAAGCCGATGCGAATCGACAAAGAACCGTATTACTCGCCGAAGCCGAGCGCAAAGCGGAAGAAATCCGTGGTGATGGCGATGCACAGGCAACCAAAATTTATGCTGAAGCCTTCCTGCAAGATGAAGAATTTTATGCCTTTTATCGCAGCTTAAATGCCTATCGCAGCACCTTTAAGCAAAAATCCGACATCTTAGTCATTGAACCCGACAGCGATTTCTTCGCTTATTTCAAACAGGCTGAGTCAGCAATAACGGATCGCAAATAACCCATGTGGGATTGGCAAGACTTAGGCACCGCCATTGCCCTAATGCTAGTGCTAGAAGGCGTGATGCCTTTTGCCAATCCTACTGGTTTGCGCAAAACCCTTTTACGCCTTACTCAAACCGATGATTTCACCCTGCGTATGACAGGCTTATTCAGCATGTTAGGCGGGGTGTTTCTGCTTTATCTGGTGCATTAAAGAACTAAAAGCCCGGTCAGACTTTAAAAATCTGACAGGTTTATTTTCTGTGGATATATTCATGCGTTACCCAAATCATTGGCTGCTGCCCGAAGGCGTACACGAAGTGCTGCCTGACCAAGCCGCTTACTTAGAACAAGTGCGCCGCCGCCTATTCGACACCTATCGCAGTTGGGGCTACGAACTCGTCATCCCGCCCTTTATCGAATACCTCGACTCCCTCCTCAGCGGCACCGGTGCAGACCTTGACTTACAAACCTTCAAGCTTACCGACCAACTGACCGGGCGATTGATGGGCATTCGCGCCGACATCACCCCCCAAGTCGCCCGCATAGACGCGCACCAACTCAAGCGTGACGTACCTACCCGCCTATGCTATCTCGGCACCGTGCTACACACCCGCCCCGATGGCTTTGCACGCACCCGCTCACCGCTACAAGTTGGCGCGGAACTCTACGGACACGCCGGTGTTGCCAGCGATGCAGAAATCCTAAGCCTGATGCTAGAAACCCTGCACATCACGCACATCAACAGCTATCACATTGACATCGGACACGTTGCCATTTACCGCGAATTAGTCAAACAAGCCCATTTAGACAGCGAACAAGAACACCTGCTATTTGACGTACTACAAAGCAAAGCCATTCCTGAAATTCACAGCTATTTATCCGCATGGCAAGTAGATAAGCAAGTTCACGACATGTTAGCCCAATTGGTTTATTTAAATGGGAGTTTGGATGTCTTAAACGAAGCACGCACGGCATTAAAAAATGCCAATAATGCTGTGCAACATGCCCTTGATGATATTGCCGCGCTCGCCGAGCGCGTTACCGACAACGAATTACACGTTGATTTAGCCGAACTACGCGGCTACAGCTACCACACCGGCTTACTCTTCTCCGCCTACGTCCCTGGACACGGACAAGCCATCGCCCGCGGCGGACGCTACGACCATGTTGGCGAAGTGTTTGGACGCGCCCGACCCGCCAGCGGTTTCAGCGCGGATTTAATCAATCTGGTTTCCTTTAATCCGCAAACACTTGAACGCCAAGCGATTTTTGCGCCTGTACCGAGCCAAAACGAACAACGCGCAAGCCTGCAAGAAAAAATTCAAAGTTTACGCGGCGAAGGACATATTGTGATCTGTGAATTGCCTGGACAAGCAGGCGATGCGCAAGCCATGGGGTGTCAGCAGGTGTTGCGTTGGGACGGGCGAGAATGGATGCTTCAACCCATAAAATGACCATAACTTAAAGCTTTTTAGATCGTTCTATGCTCCCTTCACTAAAAATAAGCAACTTTAGACTTCTGTCAGATTTTCAAATTGAAAAACTTGGGCATGTTAATCTTATGATGTTATGTTATAAACTACTCAATTTTCTTTGCTAAATTAGGATGTATTTAATGCAAATTTTTGAAAATAAACACATTCAGCTTATAGAAAGTAATACTTATACTCAATCATTTGACGCTCTTATTGCAAATACGGATACTTTAGATTTTTTGAAAACTATTCCCGATCAAACAGCAGAATTAATTGTTAGTTCACCACCCTACAATATAGGTAAATCCTATGAAAGCAGACAGCTATTTAAAGATTACTTAGGATTTCAAAAAAAAGTATTAGAAGAGTGTTATAGAATCTTAAAACCCAATGGAAATTTTTGTTGGCAGGTTGGAAACTATGTAGAAAAAGGAGAGGTTTTTCCTTTAGATATTTACTATTATGATTTTTTTAAGTTTGATTTAGGCATGAAACTAAGAAATAGAATTATTTGGCATTTTGGTCATGGCTTACATGCTTCAAAGAGATTTTCAGGTAGATATGAAACTATTTTATGGTTCTCTAAATCAGATAATTATATTTTTAATTTAGATTCAGTGAGAGTGCCTTCAAAATATCCAGGAAAAACACATTTTAAGGGCAGTAAGAAAGGGTTGCCGTCCGGAAACCCCAAAGGAAAAAACCCCTCTGATATATGGGAGATATTATCTGATGATTTTGACAGTTGTTTATGGAATATACCTAATGTTAAATCTAATCATCCAGAAAAAACAGTTCATCCTTGTCAGTATCCGATTGAGCTTATAGAAAGATTAGTTTTATCTATGACTATAGAGAACGGGATTGTGTTAGACCCATTTATGGGAGTAGGTTCTACTTTGTTAGCAGCTTTATTACATGATAGAAAAGCCATAGGGGTTGATAAAGAAAAAGAATATGTAATTATTACAAAATCAAGAATAAATGACTTAAACGATGGGGTATTAAAAAAACGTGAATTAGGCAAACCTGTTCATAAGCCCAGCGGAGCAGAAAAGGTTTCACGAATACCGGATGAATGGAAGCAAAATGCTCAGGAAAAATTACTTTGATTATTGCAGCAGAATACTCGTTTAATAGCGGGAAAGAAGAGATTGAATTAAACTATTCAGAGCATTTAGAAGAAATAAAGAATGTTATACAACAGGCTGATGCAACTGTCTGCAAAACTAAGAAAAGTAAAGAAAAGACGATGAGCGATAGAATGTTATTTAGTCCTGTTGAATTAAATAAGCAATTTAAACTATCTTTTAGTCCAAAAGGCTGGCGTAATTATAAAGTAGAATGCGATTATGCTAATGAACACTATGTTGGCGGTTATCAGCCAAAATCTGTCGGAAAAGTCCCTTATAGAGATATGGATTTCGTGAAAGGGGAAGTCGGTGTAGAAGTTCAGTTTGGAAAATATGCTTTTATGGTCTATAACGTATGCGCAAAAATGACTATATTTAAACATCTGGCAGGGATTAAAGTGGGTGTCGAAATAGTTCCCGTGAAGGATTTGGCGGATGAAATGTCAACAGGTGTCAGTTACTTTGAACAATTTATATGGGACTTAAAGAATAGAGGGGTTTCAAATATTGACCTACCTGTGTTGATATTGGGGATCGCTCCATAAAAAATATATACTACGCCCTGCCTGAAGTCGATCAGCCATGACTAAAGATTACATTAATCAGATTATCCAAGATGATTGTTTTAAGCATTTACCTAATTTAACTGAGAATAGCATTGATTTATTTTTATCCGATATTCCTTATGGAATTAGCTTAGATGATTGGGATGTATTGCATAATAATACAAATTCTGCATTGCTTGGACAATCTCCGGCTCAAAATGGAAAATCAGGATTCAAGCGTAGGGGCAAGCCGATTAATGGCTGGGCGCAAGCGGATAGAAATATTGGGATAGAATATCAAGCATGGTGCAAAAGTTGGGCTATTCAAGTTTATCCAATAATGAAAAATGGTGCATTTTTATTTGTTTTTGGTGCAAGAAGAACAATTCATAGAGTTATTAACGCATTTGAAGACAGTGGATTTCTCCTAAAAGATGTATTGGCTTGGAAAAAAACATCTGCTCATCATAGAGCGCAAAGAGTCAGTGTCGTTCTTCAACGTAGAGGTTTGAGTGAAAAAGCACAAGAATGGGAAGGTTGGCGGCTGGGTAATTTAGCGCCAATATGGGAACCGATAGCATGGTTTATGAAACCCTACAAGATGGGTGGCACTGTTACTGACAATATTCTTGAAAATGAAGTTGGCGCAATGAATATCGACAAGTGTCAGCTTAATGGTTCTAGTCCAACTAATATGCTTGAATTTGGATTCAGCAGGAATGAAGTCAGAGTTCATGAAGCTCAGAAACCACAAAAATTGATTGAGTATCTTATAGAGCTTACAACTAAAGAAGAGCAAGTTGTTCTTGATCCGTTTATGGGTAGTGGTACAACAGCAGTAGCTGCTATAAACCTAAAAAGAAAGTTTATTGGCTTTGAAATAAATCCAGATTTCCACGCTAAGTCAATGGAACGATTGGATAGTTATTTTATTAAAAATACTAATGAATTAGTTTTGTTGTAACAACTTTTATTTATTAAAACTATCTAACATTTAGTTAAGTCTAAATTCGGTGCGTTTCTGAACTGAGTTGATTTCTCTACTGTGAGTCTAATACATAAAGCAACTACAATGATATGAATCAAAGCGTTCACATAAATTAAACTGTAGGCTAAACAGTTTGATTTTTTAGTAAAAAAACCAATACAACACAGCGAGTCAAAACATGGGAAAAAATGTTGTTATTATTGGCACTCAATGGGGTGATGAGGGTAAGGGTAAAGTGGTTGATTTGCTCACTGAGCAAGCTTCTGCGGTGGCGCGTTTTCAAGGCGGGCATAACGCCGGTCATACGCTGGTGATTGACGGCAAAAAAACGGTGCTGCATCTCATTCCATCCGGTATTTTGCACGAAAACGTCACCTGCTTCATTGGCAATGGCGTGGTGTTGTCGCCGAGTGCCTTGCTGGAAGAAATGCAGATTTTGCGAGATGGCGGCATGTCCTTAGAAGGGCGTTTATACATTAGCGAAGCCTGCCCGTTAATTCTGCCTTATCATATCGCCCTGGATAATGCGCGGGAAGTGGCGCGGGGCAAGAACAAAATCGGCACCACCGGACGCGGCATTGGTCCGGCTTATGAAGATAAGGTGTCGCGTCGCGGCTTGCGTGTCGGTGATTTGCGCGATGTTGAACAGTTTGCAAACAAGTTGCGTGAGGTGATGGGTTATCACAACTTCATGCTGGAACACTACTACAAAGCCGAAGCGGTGGACATTGACAAGGTGTTAAATGACACGCTGGCAATGCGCGATACATTGCTGCCGCTGATTGCTGATGTGCCTGCCGTTTTAGAGCAGCATTTCACGCAAGGCAACAACATCCTGTTTGAAGGGGCGCAAGGCACATTGCTGGACATCGATCAAGGCACTTATCCGTTTGTCACTTCTTCTAATACGACGGCGGGCGGTGCAGCCAGTGGTAGCGGCATGGGTCCAGCTTATTTTGATTACATTCTCGGCATTGTCAAAGCCTATACCACGCGGGTGGGTTCTGGTCCTTTCCCCACAGAATTATTTGACGAAGACGGCGCGGGCAATCATTTGGGCGTAAAAGGTCATGAATTTGGTGCGACAACGGGACGTAAACGCCGCTGCGGTTGGTTAGATATTGTGGCTTTGCGGCGCGCTAAACTCATCAATAGCTTGACAGGCATGTGCATTACTAAACTGGATGTGTTGGATGGCTTAGACACCCTGCGTATTTGTACGGCTTATGATTACGAGGGCGAAACTTTGGCGCATCCGCCGGTGGGGGCTGAAGCTTTTGAGAAATGTAAGCCGATTTATATGGATATGCCGGGCTGGTCTGAATCGACCAGTGGCGTGCAAAGTTATGCTGAACTGCCTGAAAATGCTAAGAACTATATCGCTAAAATCGAGGCGTTAATGGGTATTCCGGCGGATATTATTTCAACTGGCGCAGATCGTAAAGATACGATTATTAGACGGCATCCATTTGACATCTAAAATCTATTTTTAAACCTGACAGGTTGCGAAAACCTGTCAGGTTTCTGCATGAACAAGAGAACTCACTCCACATCGCGCCGTTCAACCAATTCGGGATCGGCGGTAATTTCCCGATAAATTTCCACTCGATCCCCTTCAGTCACTCTACTGTTTAATTTGCAAACCTTCCCAAAAATACCCACTTTTTGTTTTTCTAAATTGATTTCTGGAAACTTATCGAGAATGCCGGAATGATCAATAACATCTTGTATGGTGCTGTCATTCGGTACTTCTAATTTTAACCACAGTTGTTTAAATTTATCTGCGTAAGCAATGCCGACGTTCATAAGGTATTTCCTTCAATTCACTCATTTAGACAAGCCTTACAAAAGCAAGTGGATAAAAGCAGGTAAAAAAAGCCTGTCTAAAACAAAAATCACGCAGCCGCTGGCGTTGCTGCTAGTTCTGCTTCACGCACTGCGCGTTTTTGTTCTAAACGGCGATCAATGATGCGTTTAGCTGCCAACAAAAAGCCCAGCACCATAAACCCGCCGGGCGGCAAAATGATTAATAAAAATCCTTTATAATCCGCAATCAAGGTTAATTCTAAAAACGCTGCCCAGTCACCCAACAGCAATGCCGCATTGGCAAACAAAGTGCCGCTGCCTAACATTTCCCGCACCGCCCCCAGTAGCACCAATACCATAGTAAAGCCTAAGCCCATCATCAAGCCGTCAAACACCGCGGGCAGCACGCGATTACGCGAAGCAAAAGATTCGGCGCGTCCTAAAATTGCGCAGTTGGTGACAATTAAGGGAATAAATAAGCCCAACACTTTGTGTAAATCATGCAGCCAAGCGTTCATGGCTAAATCCACCAACGTCACCAGTGTGGCAATAATCAAAATAAACACCGGAATGCGCACTTGTGGGCTAATGATGTCGCGTGAAGTGGAAATCAACAAGCCTGATGCAACCATCACGGCGGTGGAAGCCAAGCCCATGCCTAAGCCATTGCTAGCGTTGCTGGTCACTGCCAGCAACGGACATAGCCCTAGGGCTTGAGCAAAAATGATGTTGTTGTCCCAGATGCCGTCTTTGGCAATACGGCTGTAGCTGAAGGTACTCATGGTTGTTTACCTCATGGCTGTAAGTTATTTTGTTGAAGTCTTTCAAGCAAACGCTGGCATAACTGAGAGCTTATCCAAATATCTTTGCGGTTACTGATTTGCTTAAAATATAGTTGCAACTGTTCAAAGCTGATAAATTCATTTCGATAGGCTTGAATTAACACACCTAAAGAACCTTTAACTTTAAGTCCATATTTTCTTGCAACTACTCGTCCTGCTTCTTCATCCATCAACAATAAAGCATTTTTAGATAATGCCCAAGCGATAGCTTGTTTTTCACCTTGATCTAAATGGGTTGATAAAATACTTTGTGGTATTTCAGCTAAATCAAGAATTTTCCAATGTGTTTGTGTTAAAAAGAGTTTCAGCGTATATGCGTCAGTAAACCCCAAGCGCGTACCATTGATTACGGTTTCTTGATAAACAACTTGAGGTATAAGAACTTCACCATATAATTGTTTAAGCAAATGTAATACGTTTAGTTTTGATAAAACCATTAACGGACCCGCATTGCTGACAGGCAATTTATCCATTAAGAAAACTCTTCATCAAGTGTAGTTTGTGAAAACTCAGGATCAATATTTCTTAAGCATAATTCTTGGATTAAATCTTGTTTTAATAAGTCCATTTTTTCAGCAATGTAACCGACTGAACCCATACCTTCCAGATATAACTGTATAGCTCGTTTTATTTTATATTCATGTATTCCCATGTAAAAAATTTCTTTTAAGGTCAGTTCTTCTTCAGGAATACCTTTTATCCAGTCCTGTGGGACTTGAATGGTAATTAACTGT
This sequence comes from uncultured Thiomargarita sp., assembly GCA_964582525.1. Classification (GTDB taxonomy): domain Bacteria; phylum Pseudomonadota; class Gammaproteobacteria; order Beggiatoales; family Beggiatoaceae; genus BB31. The sequence goes on from CAZOSP010000031.1 coordinate 18,603, forward strand.
GACATTTTTCTATCCTTTCGTAAAACGTATAATCGATAGCGTTATATAGCGAAAATATATCATTTGTAAAAGTTAATGTGAGCTAAGTTCTTCTAGGTTTTGAAAACCTAGTAGGGCTGAATTTTACAACTGATGTACTTTAGCTATATACCATTTTTGTGTCCATCTTTTAAGGACAGACAATCTTGCGACTATATTCATACTATTAATCATTTGTTCAGTGCTTCATCATATAGACTTTGAGTTTAATAAAATCGTGCAAGTCACACAACATGAAATGCCGATTAATCGGTTCAGAAAGATGTTTAACGGTGGCTGCTTCATTATTATGATAACGCTGTGCTGAATGGCGAAAAGGCTCAGGTAAGGAAGCATTAAAATCGGACACTTGTATGAGCAATTTAACACATTGTTCAAATAATAATGCGTAGCGTTCATCGTCGGGTTCTTTATAAATTGCCCCTAAATCTTCACCGTACATGTTGAACAATTTTAAGTAATCTTGCAGTTCGGGTTTTGAATGACTCATATCGCTACCTAATCATTTATGACCTTCAAGTATACTACCCCGCCTGAAACCTGAAGCTTGGGATATTCTTAAGTACTTAAAAGCCAAGCATTAAATCCAAGCATCTAGATGAAAATTGATAAAGAAAAAATGCTGTTTCTGGCAGGTATGGGTGCATAACGGCTATTGTATCAGCACCCCCTGATTATCCCGAAAAAACACCAGTCCGCCTTCAATCGCTTGTAACACCGCTCGCGGGGTAATGGTCGCGCCACTGAAGGAGTCAAACTGCCCGCCGTCTTTTTTCACTTTCCATTTTTCTAGCGGTGGATTACCGAGCGATAAGCCATTGAATGTTAATATCCAATCGTCTTTGTTGACTTCAATTTTATCCCCTAAACCGGGGGTTTCGGCATGAGATAAGACGCGCACGCCGAGAATTTCGCCGTTGGCGTTGATGCCCATCAATAAGCGGATTTCGCCCGAGTAACCCGCTTGAGTGCTGGTTTCCCAAGCCAACGCATTGATTTTATCGTCTAACGCGCCGCGATATACAGTGACTATATGTCCGGTCGCATCTTGTAAAGCCAAAGGCGCGTCCAGTAGGTTGTTGTTATAGTGATCGGCGGGTACGACTTCGCCTAGCGAGGCGAGCAAGTCCTCTTGTTGACGCAATTTAATCGATTCGGCTGTGCCGAGATGCCCTAACACCAGCAACACGGTGGCGAGACTGGCGAAGCCGCCCAGCAGCAGTGCGGCGTACTGGACGCTATGGCGGAATGTCGATTTTTTCTCGTTTTTCTCGCTCATCTCTCAGTCTCCTCGCTGTGTGAGCGGCTCACCTTTGCGGTCGCGCCCGTAAATACGCGGTCTGAAATAGTGATCAATCAGCGGTGTAAAGGCGTTCATCAGCAATACGGCAAAGGCAACACCTTCCGGATAACCTGCCCAAGTGCGGATGATATATACCAACGCGCCGCAGCCCGCGCCAAACAGCAGTTGTCCGCGCACTGAGACAGGCGAGGTGACCAAATCGGTGGCAATGAAAAACGCGCCGAGAATTGCCGCGCCCGACAGCAGATGCACTAAAGGGCTGACATAGTGATTGGGGTCGATGAGATGAAATATGCCCGCCAGCAACGCCAGTGTGCCGAGCATGGAGAGCGGAATGTGCCAACTGATAATGCGTTTATAGATCAGGAAAATGCCGCCGAACAGCAGTAGCAGGGCGGAGGTTTCGCCCAAGCTGCCGGCATTGATGCCGATAGCCAGATTCCATAAGCTATCCGCGCCACTTGCCGCTTCGGGGACCAAGATGCCGCGACTCAGTTCGGTCTTAAAATGTCCCAAAGTGGTCGCGCCGCTGAAAGCATCTAGTTGCGCAGCACCGCCAAAGGTAATAGCGAGGCTGTCGAGAAAGCCGGGCGCGTGGGCGGAAAACAGCGGCATCGGCGTGTTAAAAGTGGTCATTTCTAGCGGAAAGGAAATCAGCAGCGCAACCCGTGCGACCATTGCCGGATTGAACAAATTTTGTCCAATACCGCCAAATACTTGCTTGCCGATGACGATGGCGAGAAAACCGCCGACCACAGCGATCCACCAAGGTGCGCCGGGCGGCAGAGTCATTGCCAGCAACCAGCCCGTGAGCAGTGCCGAGCCGTCCATTAAAAAAACTTTAACCGGTTTACCCATGATTTTGAGTGACAGAGCTTCCGCCACTAAGACTGCCAAAATAGTGGTTAAAAATAAAAAAATGGCAGTCCAACCAAATTGATAAAGTCCAAACAAGGTGGCGGGCGTGAGTGCCAACAACACCAAGCCCATGGTGCGTTGCACACTGGTGTTGGCGTGGGCGTAAGGTCCGGCAATCGGAGGTGTCATGGTTTTGCGCCCTCAATGAGTCTCAGTGCGCATCGCCCACTGAGTACAAGCTGCTCCAGACTGCTTTCCCAGTCAACACCTGAAAAAGCGATGAATGTTGTCATCATGCCTCCGCTCCTACGGCTTCTTTAGCTTGCTTTGCAGCCGCTTCTTGACGTTTCTTGGCTTCCATTTCAGCTTTGCGTTTTTTCATTGCTTCGCGTTTAGCGCGCTTAATAGCCTCCATACGCTCGGCGCGCAACTCCGCCAAACGCTTGGTTTCATTTTGCTTGTGCTGCGCCCGCTGACGTGCTGCAAGTTCGCCTTTGGCATAATTAAAATACTGCACCAGCGGAATATGCGCGGGACAAACGTAGGAGCAAGAGCCGCAACTGACGCAATCTATCAAGCCTAATTTGACCGAGGCATCCAAGCTGCCGGCACGAATATGCGCTGCCATATCCAACGGCACTAATCCACACGGGCAGGCTTGCACACAACTGGCGCAGCGAATACAGGGGCTGGCGGGCTTTTCAGCGATTTCTTCATGGGTCAATGCCAACACGCCATTGTTGCCCTTTACCACCGGAACGCGGGTGCTAGGCAGCGGTTGCCCCATCATTGGACCGCCGCTGAGGAGCTTGGCAGGCTCAACTGTGAAACCGCCGCAATGCTGAATTAAAACCTCCAATGGCGTACCGATGAGAACGCGCAAATTGCTTGGCTGCTGAATCGCGCCGCCGCTGACCGTGACCACACGAGAAATCAGCGGACGCCCATGGCGCAGTGCATCATGCACGGCTAAGGCGGTTGCCGCGTTATGCACCACCACGCCGATGTCAGCCGTCAACCCCCGCGCCGGGGTTTCCTTGCCGGTTAATGTTTGTACCAGATGCTTTTCCGAACCCATGGGATAGCGCGTTGGCAAGCCCACGACCTGACAATCCGGGTAAGCTGCGCAGACTTTGCGCATAGCGGCTTGAGCCTGCGGTTTATTATTTTCAATGCCAAAAATAATGCTGCTCACCCCCAAGGTTTTCGCCATCAAACGCACGCCGTCTAACACATCAGCGGCTTGTTCGCGCATCAGGCGATCATCACAGGTCAGATAGGGTTCACATTCCGCGCCGTTAATCACCAGCGTATGTAATTGATAACGCTTGCGTAAATTCAGTTTCACCGCAGACGGAAAAGTCGCACCGCCCATGCCCACAATACCGGCTTGCGCAACGCGCTGGGCAATGTCTTCCGCCGACAGTGTAAAAGGGTCTTCTGGCACTTCCGGCAGATCGCCCCACTCATCTTTGCCATCCGGTTTCAAGGTAATGGTACGCACGGAAAGACCAGAGGCGTGATTGGCGGGAAAACTGCCCACGCCCATGATGCGCCCCGATGTAGGGGCATGAACGGGTGCAGAAATCACCCCTTGACTACGCGCCAATAGTTGCCCTTTTTTCACCCTATCGCCGCGTCGCACCAAAGGATCAGCCGCCGCACCTATATGTTGTTGCAGCGGAATGTGCAGCAAATGTGGCATAGGCAAGTCTTGAATGGCTTGCTCGGCACTGAGTTGTTTGCGATCTTCGGGATGCACGCCGCCGCGAATTTTGAATAATTTGAACATAATGCTGCCTCTCTATTAGCCTCGCCGCCGCAGGCGGCGTTTTGGCTGACTTGGAAGTCAGCCGCTCCCAAGTCTGCCTCTGTTTTGCTTTATTGGGGCTTCCGCGAGCAAAGCCGCTACGCCGCCGCTCGCGCAGGTTCGGGCCAATACCAGGTTTGCACGGTCGGCTCAATCGGACGCATTTCGATACATTCGGTCGGACACACCTCAAAACATTTCTCACAGCCAGTACAAGCATCCATAAACACCGCATGAATTTGTTTAGGTCCGCCAATAATCGCATCAGTCGGGCAACGCTTCAGACATTTGGTACAGCCCACACACAAATTTTCATGCACAAAAGCAACCGTTGGGGCTTTTTCCTCTACGCTTGACAAATCAATCGCCACGCCGAGTTTGGCGGCTAAACTTTCTGCCAATGCCTTGCCGCCCGGCGGACATATAGTCACCGGCGCAGCACCGTTAGCGATAGCCTCAGCGGCAGGTGAACAGCCCGGATAACCGCACTGCCCACACTGCGAACCGGGCAGCAATTCCTCAATTTCTGCTTGTAAAGGATTTCCTTCCACAGCCAGATACTTAGACGCGATGCCGAGCAGCGTCCCCATGATTAAACCCATTGCAGTGATAATGAAAATGGCGGCGATCATTGCTTATCTCCCATTTTTACCGCGTTGTTGTTGCTTGTTTCTGTGCCGAGTGGCACATAAAACCCTGTCTGCACAGCAGCATCACAACATATATGCCAGCCGCTTGAGTGGGTGCTAAAAAGCGCGTCTATACAGGCTTTTCAAGCCAAGGAGAAGGTGGAAAAAAAACGATTTTGTAAGATTTGCGACAGGGTGCAAATCTAGCTTTGTGAGATTTAGGACAAGCTGCTGAGTCAGCATTCATTTCCCGCCCAGAAAAACCTGTCAGGTTTGAGTTTCGGGTTGTAAACGGTTACGCTGCTGAAGGAGTGATAGCCTCAAAACAAAAACAAGATTTCATTAAGAAACTGCAAGCCTGTTGCGGTCGGTTGAATTTTTCTATCACTGCACGTCAACCAATTTTTTCGTTCAGCTTGTTCTAAAGAATCTTGCAGCGTATGCAATTCTAATCCTGTGCGTTCTTTGAAGAGAGCGGGTTCAAATCCATTGACTAAACGCAGCGCATTGAGCATAAACTCAATACGCAAATCTTCTGCATTTAATGCATGTTGTTGTTGCGTGAAAACAGCCGCTTCTAAGTAAGCGCGAGGATGGCGCAACTGGCTGTAGCGTGTCACTGTGCCATGCTGCGCATCGCTGATTTTACCGTGCGCCCCCGCGCCAATGCCGATGTAATCACCGAATAACCAATAATTGAGATTATGCTGGCAGCCTCGTCCGTCTTTTGCGTAGGCGGAGACTTCGTAGCGTTCATAGCCTTGTTGGGCGAGTAAATCTTGCCCCAGCAAGAACATGTCGGACAACAGGTCCTCATCGGGCAGCTTAGGGGGTTGCTGATAAAACAAGGTGTTAGGCTCTAGCGTGAGTTGATACCAAGACACATGCGACGGCTGCAAGCTCATCGCAGTACGCAGGTCTTGCAGGGCTTGCGCGATGCTTTGTTGCGGCAAGCCAAACATAATATCCACATTAACATTCTCAAAGCCCGCCCGTTGCGCAGCTTCAACAGCTTGAATAGCTTGGTTTTCATCGTGAATACGCCCTAATGCCTGCAAAGCCCTGTGGTTAAAACTTTGAATACCAATAGATAAGCGCGTCACGCCCGCTTGGCGAAAGCCAACAAAACGGGCGTTATCGACGGTACCTGGGTTGGCTTCTAAAGTGATTTCGGCATCCGGGCGCAGGGGCAGCAAGGCGCGTATGTGGGCTAACAAGTCGTGGATGGCATCCGCACTGAACAGGCTCGGCGTGCCGCCGCCGATGAATACCGTGTTGACGCGCCGCCCCCAGACCGCCGGCAGTTGTTGTTCTAAATCAGTGAGCAGAGCGCGAATGTAGTCGCGTTCCGGCAGTGCCTCCGCTTGTTGGTGAGAATTAAAATCGCAGTAAGGGCATTTGCGTACACACCAAGGAATGTGGATGTACAGCGACAGCGGAACACTGGAAAAGGTATTGGTATTCATTACAATCTAATGTGCCTACTGGCGAGCCTGCTATTGCGGAAAAAATTCTCGAAAATTATCCGCTATCTGATGCTGCTTATGCGCACTCAAGGCGTTATCGACTAATGCCTGCGGATTGTCTAGCTGTGGCAAAATCTGCTGCATAAACCAAGCAACTACCGCATCTTGTTGCCATACGGCTTGCTGACTGAGCAGGTAAAAAGCTGCCAGCGATTCTTCTACTTCGCCGACGCATTCAAAGGGTTTGTGCGCCTGCCAGCCGATCAGCGCGGCAAAGCCGTCAATCTGTTGTACTTGGTTTAATAAGTTGTGGGAAAAAATCTCTAGGAGTTCCGCTTTGGCTAAAAAGGGCGCGAGAATGAGGAAGACAAAACGGCATTTGGGGCAATCTAAGCACCAGTTGCCTTGATAGGCGGCGGTTTTTTGTAGTGCGTAGTTGCGATTACAACTGGAGAAATACGGAAAATAGTGCGTATAGCGGCTGAAGCGTTGCGCAATGGCTAATTCTGATAAGGGTCTGAGCAAAGAGAAATAGCGTAAGCCCGGCAGTAATCGAGCAAAGGCTTGGGCTAAACGCTGCTCAAAATCTAAGCTCTTGCTGTATTGGTGGTTAATCTCTAAGCCGTCTTGTAGCAAATTGCCTACATTCGCGGAGCGTTCATTGGACATGACAACGGTGTCAAATCCATACAGCACGGCGGCGGCGGCTATGATATAGGCAATGATGGCGGTAATCGGTACATGCCCGTTATACGCGCCTTGTTGGTTGAGCTGCAACAGCAGCGGCGAGAGGCGGCGTTGTACGCAAATATGCGGCAGACCGCTACATTTGACCACATCGGCAATAATGCGCGGCTGACCGACAGAAAATAAGGTGATGTCGCGCCCTGCGGCTTTGAGGGTTTCAATGCTGACAATGGAATCTTTGCCACCGCCCACGGGTACTATGGTTCGGTGCGGTAGCGCGTGGTTTATGGGGGATTTTTGGCGGGCTTGCTGGGTGTGGGGGAAATGAATCTGGTGTTGCAAAGACAAGCCGTTGCGGTAGGCAAATTCGCCTAACCCATGCACATAGAGATGTTCTAAAAAAGCCGCTTCTGCTTCCTCTAACGCGCCTGTTTCTACACGTATTTGTGCCGGAATAGCGGCTTTGTAGTAGCTGATGCCGGCGACCAGATGTAGCTGTTGTAGAACCTTGTCGAGTTGCGCGCTGCGTGCTGCTGATAAGGGTAAATCGGCTTGTGGAAAATCTAAGGTTTCTGTAAAAAAATGGCTTTCGTCAAAGGCATAGTGCAGTAGCACTTGCGCACTATCTGCGTTGAACTCGTAAGCGACAAAACGGAAACTTTGGATGGTTTGTGGATTAAAATTCATCTTTTTTTAAAAGCAAAAAGTAGGGCGGATGGGAGCGGCTAAGCTCCAGCTTAGCCGAATCGCCGTAGGCTCTTGTTCTGTTCCCAAGCGTTGCTTGGGAAAACATTGCGGCTTGCGCTTGGGAGCGGCTAAGCTCCAGCTTAGCCGAATCGCCGTAGGCGATTGAAGCGGCTTTGCCGCTTGGCTGAGCTTTGCAGTCAGCCACTCCCAGTGGCAGTGGTCTCTGCCTTTTCCGATTCATCCAGCTTGGCGGCTTGATGCTCTAGTTGTTTTTGTTGATTTTTTTCCTGTAGCTGTTGTGGATCGACGTGAACAAGGCTGCCATTGACCGCTGCACCCATCGCCATTTCAATAAGGTTGTAATAAACATTGCCATTAATACGGGCATTCAAAGCCAATTCGATATGTTCGCTGGTATGTACATTGCCCTCAACATGTCCGTTAAGAATGACATTCGGCACATGAATCTCGCCTTCTACCCGCCCTTGCTCGCTTAAAGTCAACACCGACGTGCTGTCTCTATTGGCAATGACATTGCCTTTAACCTTGCCGTCAATATGCAGACCGCCGCTAAAGAAAATATCCCCGTTTATTTCTGTTTCTTGTCCAACTAAAGAATCGATACGGGTAACACGTTTATTTTTTTTTCCAAACATAAAGTGGCTCCTGTCAATGACTAATGTGATGCAACAGCATCTTTTTCATGGTTTTCTGGGCTATTTGATCGGTACTAACCGATCTCCAAAGGGCGTTTTTACAACGCGCATCCCGGGCGGCACTTCATCGGGTTCAATATTATTACCCGCACGACGTGCTGCATTTTCAAACACCTGTCGCGCTCGTTCACGGGCAGCCTCTTGAACTTGAGCTTCTGCTGTGGTTGTCGTAGCTGCCGGTGACACAACAATCCCAGCTTGAACATTAGTATTAGGGGTGGGTCTGCCTATGACTAGATTTAAGGTAGCCGTTTTGCCATCGGGATCACAGTCCACGCCCTTGCTGGGACGATCTTCACGGCAGGGCGAGTTAGCAGGATACTCGATAATCACTTGACGCGCTGCGATTTTAAGTAAACGAAAACCCTCGCTTAGTGCCACTGGTTTACCGCCCGCCTGCCAATTAATCTTGGAGACTTGATTTTGCGGAGTCACTAATATGGCGCGAAAATCATCACCGAATTGGGACGTGCCTTGTAAGCTAAAATCTTTTTGCGGCGGCGGCGGCAACACGGGTTTGGGTGGCGGTGGCGGCGGTGGCGGCGGTTTTGGCGGCTCGACTGGCGGTGCTGGTGGTTCAGGGATTTTACCACGATCTTGATCAAACAAATCAAACGCATAGCTAATAGGCGGCAAGCTCAGGCTGGATAGAATGCACAAGCTTAAGCTGAGTTTTTTTAACATATTCATCATCTCGTGGGGTTTGTGGCTATGATAAGATTGATATTATTATACTACAGAAGATTACAGAAGATTTTTCACAATCCCTGCGCCTATTAAGCCAGCAAATCCGATCCTTGCACTTGACCCGTAGGTCAATCCTGTCAAAATACCCCGCCTAATTCCCCTTTCTTTATTCACCCAACAGCAAGCGAGGTCTATATGCCCGAAAAAATCCTCTTCGTGTGCATTCATAACAGTGCGCGTAGTCAAATGGCGGAGGCTTTTACCAATCACCTGTGTGGTGAACTTTTTGTCGCCTCCAGTGCCGGCATTGAACCCGGCACGCTCAATCCGGTGGTTGTCAAAGCCATGCAGGAAATCGGTATTGATATTTCCCATAAACAGCCGCGTAGCGTGGATGACTGTCTCGCTGCGGGCGAGCAGTACGATTATGTGGTCACTGTGTGCGACGAAACCGCCGCCGAGCGTTGCCCGGTATTTCCCGGCAGCGGACAACGCCTGCATTGGGGCTTCCCCGATCCTTCCGCTTTAAGCGGCACAGCGGAAGAAAAACTCACCAACACCCGCGAAATTCGCGATCACATCAAAGCCAAAATTGAACACTGGTGCCAGGAGCATTGCTAATGAAAACACTGAAAATTTGGATGTATAGTTTTACCTTGATGATGTCCCTCAGTCTGTTGGGTACGCTGCACGCTGCCAGTGATTTTTTAGTCGGTGCAGAATGGCTAGAAGAACATCATCAGGATGACAATCTGGTGATTCTTGAAGTTCGCTATCATCCACATCGTTATTACACCATCGGTCACATTGAAGGCGCGGTGCAAGTGCAGCGTTTCAAAGACTTGGGCGACAACAGCGGCGCACCGCTGATGCGTTTTCCCTCGCGGGAAACCTTCCAAGCCACTTTGCGCGGCTGGGGAGTGAATAATGATTCCACCGTGCTGGTGTATGACGACTCGCGCACTGCGCTGGCTTCGCGGGTAGTATTTTTGCTCACGCTTTACGGTTTCCCAAGCGAGCAAATTAAAATACTCAACGGCGGCACTATGGAATGGAGCGCATTTAATGAATTATCTACTGAAGCCGTCATCTCCGAACCCGGCAATGTTGCATTAAAAGCTGCCAACGAGAATATGTTTATCGAATGGGCAGCGGTCTATGATGACGTGGTAGCGCGGCGCGATGCCAACGTCATGCTGATCGATGCACGTCCGCCAACCCACTACAGCGGCGCGGAAATCCATCACGCAGTGCGCGGTGGACATATTCCCGGCTCCATCAACATAGTCAGTCTCGACGGCACTGACGGGCAGAGCCAAAAATGGCTGTCACAAGAATCACTGACCCATCTTTACCAAGCCATCCCCAAAGACAAAACCCTGTATCTTTACTGCCATGACGGGTTTCGCATGAGCCTCGCTTGGTTGCAACTCAAAGCCCTCGGCTATGCCGACGTGCGCCTGTACAACGGCGGCTGGTCGCATTGGGGCAACGAACTCGCGCTGCCGGTGGTGCAAGGCGAAGAACCCTTTGACGCGGATTTTAGTCTATGAGTGCGCAATGTGAAGTCACCGCCAAACAAGCGGGCGGTGCAAAAATGGGCTTTTTTGAACGCTTTTTGACCCTTTGGGTATTTCTTTGTATCTTCGTCGGCATCGCGTTTGGCTATGTTGTCCCCGGCGCGTTTCAAGCTATCGGCGAGATGGAAATCGCTCAAGTCAATCTGCCCGTTGCCGTGCTAATTTGGCTGATGATCATTCCCATGCTACTGAAAATTGACTTCGCCGCCCTGCACGAAGTCAAGCAGCACTGGAAAGGCGTGGGTATCACGCTGTTTATCAACTGGGCGGTCAAACCCTTTTCTATGGCACTGCTCGGCTGGCTATTCATCGGCTGGCTATTCGCCCCCTATCTGCCCGCCGATCAAATCGAGTACTACATCGCCGGGCTGATCATCCTCGCCGCCGCACCCTGCACCGCGATGGTCTTTGTATGGAGTAATTTGTCTGATGGCGATCCGCCTTTCACCCTCACCCAAGTCGCCTTGAACGATGTCATTATGATTTTCGCCTTCGCGCCGATTGTCGGCTTGTTACTGGGGCTGTCGGCGATTATCGTACCTTGGGACACGCTGTTTTTATCGGTACTGCTGTATATCGTCATTCCCGTCATCTTGGCGCAAATCATCCGTCATTTTTTGTTAAAAAACGGCGGACAAGCGGCTTTAGATCAGTTACTGAGCCTTCTGCAACCGCTATCACTCGGCGCACTGCTGCTGACTTTAGTGCTGCTGTTTGGCTTTCAAGGCGAACAAATCATTGCACAACCCATGATTATCGCCCTACTCGCCGTGCCGATTTTAATTCAAGTCTATTTCAACTCCGGGCTTGCCTATCTACTCTGCCGTCAATTTGGTGTCGCCCACTGTGTCGCCGCGCCCGCCGCGCTGATTGGCGCGAGCAATTTTTTCGAGCTTGCCGTCGCCGCCGCGATTAGTCTGTTTGGCTTCCAATCCGGCGCGGCACTGGCGACCGTGGTCGGCGTGTTGATTGAAGTGCCGGTGATGCTCTCGGTGGTCGCTATCGTCAACCGTAGCAAAGGCTGGTATGAACGCGGATCAAAATAACGCCCGCCCGCCGTCGCCGCCAGCAAAAGCTAGCAGGGTTAACATGCGTCCCTGCAACGCTCAAGTGCCGGTGCTAGGCTTTGCCGCCTTCAGCGGCACCGGCAAAACCACCCTGCTTAAACAATTATTGACACTGTTCAAGGCGCGAGGATTGCGGGTCGGCATGGTTAAACATACCCATCATCCGGCTTTTGATGTCGATCGCCCCGGTAAGGACAGTTATGAATTGCGCCAAGCCGGTGCAGTGAAAATGCTCATCGCCTCGCGCCAACGCTGGGTACTGATGGCAGAAACACCGCAACCGCCGGGCGATGTGCCGCTGGCGGAACTGCTTGCTCACCTGCCGCAGCATGACCTAGATTTTGTGCTGGTAGAAGGACTGCGCCACGAAGCCTTTGATAAAATCGAGCTGCATCGTCCGAGTCTCGGTCAGCCCTTGCTGTATCGGCAAGACCCGCACATTATCGCGGTCGCTGCCGACGCGCCTCTGTCGCAAACACCGCCGCTGCCGCTGTTAAACCTCAACAATGTGTCGCAGATGGCGGATTTTGTGTTGGCTTGGGTGAATGCCTACAACTAACGCCAAGGGCGCGACAGGGCAAACGTGAAACACAGATAAAACACTTGCGTGTTCTAAGGCGGACAAACCGCGCAAGCGGTTTGTCATTGCAAATCCCTAACACTGCTCCCAAGGCAGCCCGCGAAAACGCCAGCCGCCTAGTGCGCCGCGATGATGGTTTGCGTCTAACTTGCCTTCAAAACCTTCTAAAATATTGTAAACCTGCGTAAAACCAGCTTTCACCAATATCTGCCCTGCTTCTAAAGAGCGCACGCCGCTACGACAAATCAGCAATATGGCGACATCGTGTGCCTGCACGCCGTCGGATGCTTTGCCTGCGGCTATTTTCAAAATATCTTCGGCAAATCTGGGGTTGATTTCCCAATCGGGTTCGTCAATCCATGCAATGTTAAGTGCGCCTTTGGGATGCCCAACAAACAAAAATTCCATAGAAGAGCGCACATCAGCAAATACGGCTTCGGGGTGTTTGTCTAATAATTGTGCGGCTTGTTGGGGCGTTAGCGATTGAACTTCGCTCATTAGCAATGGCTCCTGATGCGGTAAAAAATAGCGATAAACTGTATTCTCATACCCAATTAAAGGTGTTTTTAACCTGCCTGCGAACGGGCGGGTGGAATTTCAGCCCGATGGCTGTGACTTCAGAGGATTGGCTCTTCACCGCGCAACGGTGGCACGGCTTGTTCAGGCGGATGCTGCAAATTAACGGTCACATCGCCGCTCACGGCTTGCAGGGCATCGCCTTCAAAGGCTAAGGTGATATGACGTTTTTCCAGCTTGCCGTAGCCCGCTTTGAAGCTGTAATAATAATCCCAGCGTTGCTGCTCAAAGACACTTTGCAACAGCGGCGTTCCCATAATAAAGCGCACCTGCTGCTTAGTCATGCCGGGGCGTAGCCGCTCCAGCATATCTTGCGTAACAATATTGCCCTGCTGCACATCCAGCTTATACACACAGGCATTGAGTGACAGCAACAAGCCGACTAACAATAAACCGCTTAATACAGGATTTTTTTTGTTTAGCATCATAATCTCTCGCAAATTTATACAAGCCACGCATCATAGCAGATAAGCAAGCCACACAAAAAATGCTTTGCAGCTTGTCGAGTTTTACGGGAAAATTCTAGGCTTCAGCCATTGCCTGAGCATTCACTTATGAACCTACCTTTAGTCCGTTTACTCCTTATCAGCATCATTCCTACCGCGTGCAGCATCTCTCCTCAGCAGCCCGATAGCCCATCCAGCGATTGTGCAGGCGTTGCCCCGGCAGCACAGGAAAACTGTCAACAGCAGCGTTACAAAGCAGCGGACGCGCAGCTTAATCAACTCTACCAACGCCTGCGTCAACAGCTTCCCGCTCAATCAGCGAATGCCTTGCGCGACGCACAGCGTCTATGGCTGCCCTATCGGGATTTGCATTGTGAACACACCATTGCAGAACAGCAAGCACATTTACAAGCGGGCTTAAAAGCGGCGTGTTTAGCACGCCTGACACAAGAACGCAATAGCAGTTTGCAGCTTTACCAAAGCCCCCAGCAAAGCGCAGACAGACTTGATTATATAAAAATTGATCAACGTCTTAATCAGCTTTACAAGGAGCAAATGGCAACTATTTCTACGCAACAAAAACAGCATCTACGCCAAACGCAACGTGCTTGGCTGGCATTTCGTGATGCCGAATGCGCAGCACAACAAGGTATCGGCATTGCGCAAAATAGCTGTCGGGCGGATTTAAGCGAAAAACGCAACCAGCAATTAGAATATCCATTGGCGGCAAATGAGGGTGCCGTTGCTGTGATCAATGAGCAACAATTATTAGGGCATTGGCAACGCCTGCATTACAACGGTGATTTGCGCCTACACTTTGGGGTGCGTAACGGCGTACATTATTATGCCTCGCAGCTTGAGCAACTGCCGCACGGAGCCGGGCAATGGCAGCTTAAGCAAAATCGCTTAAACATCACTGATAATCGCGGACGTTTGCTATACAGCTATCATGTATTGGGTTTGGACAATCAGGTTTTATCACTGCAAGCTGTTGATGGAAGTACGATGCACTATCAAAAATTAAGTCCGTTTGGTGCGCGAGAGACAGTGACCTTTGCTTTTTGCCTTCGCAAAGCGACAAGTCGCCTCGTTGTCAAGCCATGACTGGGAGCGGCTCGGAGTAGGGCGGATTAAGGCGCGTCTGTTTGCGCCGTATCCGCCGGATGTT
>CAZOSP010000032.1:0-32784 GCA_964582525.1 uncultured Thiomargarita sp.
AAAACTCCTTAAAAAATAAAATTTACCAGTTTGCGGACTTTCCTTGTAGATGCAGACTCGAAGTCTTGGATACCGTTCAGTCTTAACCGATGTGCGAAACTGATGGAAATTCAGGGGCTTATCTACGCGACAGACTCAAGGTCTAAGGGTGGGCGCAGCCTCTCTGATTTCCGCTTCATGGTAGCTAACCATGAATGGGGTTAAGATACAAGGGCGCGAAAAAACCTGCCTTAATCCGCCTGCTGGGCTTTGAGCAAGGCAATTCTGCGTTGCACGGAGGCTGGTTCAAAATGGGCAGCGTTACCCTGATTAACATATTTTAAGGCTTCTTCATAAAAACCTAGCGCAGTGCGTGCTTGCTTTAAATGTTCTAGGCTCACTGCTAAATTGTATAAATAATCAGGCTGTTGCGGCTGATGTCGATAGGCTTGAAAATAGGCTTCTTGCGCTTCGCGCCAACGCGCTTGACGACTGTAGAGATTGCCCAACGCGAAATGCAGCCAATGTGCGTCTGCTTGTTGGGCGAGTTGTTCGCGTAATTGTTGCTCTTGTTCAATAGAGGGTTGTTGCGCCAAACTGAGCAAGCCGTTGCTGGCAACTGCGTCGTTAGGATGGAGTTGCAGCACCCGCTGATAATAGGCGCGGGCTTGTTCAATCTGCTCTTGCTGTTGGGCGATGGCGGCGATGCCGAGCAGTGCGTCACGATTGTGCGGCTGTTGCTCTAACACGGCTTGATAGAGGCTTGTGGCGCGTTCTATTTGTTTGCTTTGATAGGCACTATAGGCTTGATTGAGTTGGGTTTGTAAATGCGGCGGCGCAGTTTGACGGCGAATGAAAAAACCTTGTTCGGCTAACGCCTGTAACTCGTATTTTTTCATGCCTTGGTAAAAACGACCTTCTGGGCGTTCTGCCTCAAGTTCTTGTACGTTGTTTGCGGGTTGTGCGGCACGCTTTGCCTGCAATAAATTTTTTGTTGAGGCTTCTTTTGGCTTTGCTGGCTTTTCTGGCTCTGCCGCTGGCGGTGCTTCGCTGCGGGTGTTTTCATTGCTTGCAGTGGTGCTTGCAGTGGTGTTTGCAGTGGTGTTTGCAGGAGTCGCTGAGGCGGTTGTTTGCGTTTCCGTAGGGTCTGCACTGTTTGCATGAGCGGCGGCGGCTTTGTCTGCATTGTCCGTGCTTGGCAACGCATCCGCTTGTGTTTGTCGCGCTTCATAAGCGTTTAAGCAGGCTAGGTCCATGCCTGCGCAACCGGCTGCCCGTAAACGTGCTTGCAGTCGCTCGCTGCGCTCTGCCCCCTCGGTGGTCAATAGGGAAGCTGATGAGAAGTCTTCTAGCAGGGTGTTTAGGGCGATGTAAATGCCGCCTAAAAGGAGCAAAATCACGACTAAAAAACCTAATAACAATGGCGCGTGTGAAGCTTTTTTGTGCAAGCGTGTCGCGCCTTCGGCGCGTAGCAGTTCTTCAGCCGCTAAACGTGATCGCGCTTCGTCATTTTCTGTATCATTGACATCATCAACCCATTCAATGGGGGTGGATGACGCGGCATTGATTGCCTCTGGCTTGACTTCTTTAGCCGTGCTGGTTCCAGCATCAGGGACTTGAGCGACTTGTTCGGGGATGTTATTGAGTTGCTGATCGGCGACTGGATCGGGGACTGTATCCAGTGCGTGATCGGGTATTGGAGCGGGGGCTTCAGCCGGGCTGATTGGGTCGCTTGGGCGGTCAGTGTCAAAATTGATGATTGCTTGGGTAGCATCGTCGTAGGTGGCGCGATCCTCGCCAACGCCCACGTCTTTGCCTTCGCTTTCGCCTTCTGCTTCTGGCAAATCCAGATCATCGACCCATTCATAAGCATATTGACGATCCGGTGTTTCTATGGCTGCTTTGTCTAATTCTGCTTCCAATTCCGCCCGGTACAACTCAGCTTCTTCGGTCGCCTCTTCTAACAAGCCCAGCGGTGGCTGCAAAGCATTTTCATCTAATACCAGCGGTTCTTCAGTGAGCCATGGCGATGCGCTATCAGGCTCAGGCGATGCCTGTGAGCTTGCCGTCTGTTTTGCTAACTCGGCTTTTTTTAACACATCCATTAATAGGCTCATAGAACTCTTTACGCTATATTGATTGGGGCTTATACCTTGCGCAGTGACGTTTTCGGATTTTCGATGCCGGGGTACTTGGCACTCTCCAACATCAGAAAAATTCACGCCAGCAGCCAGTAGGGTTTGCGCCAGGTCCTCGTTCCCAAGTGCCACTTGGGAATGTGGCGCGAACGCGAATGCTCAGCAGCGTGCCATCTTCCCGCGTGCTTCGACGAAAAGATGTCGCGCACCCTACCGGGCTAATACCACGCGAATGCCTTGTAATTGCAACTGCGCATTTTGCAAATGCTCGTGCAAGCTGCGCATCTGATTTTCGACAAACAGCACCTCTTCCTCGCGCACATTGGGATTGACTTTGCGCAAGGCTTGCAAACGCTCAATTTCAGGCTGCAAGCAGCGAACCATCTGTGCCAAGCTCTGTTCAATCAAGGCGGGTAATTGTTCAGCCGCCTGACTTTCGCTGCGTTTAATCAGGTCTTCCAGTGGTTCTCGTGCGGCTTTGACTAAACGCCGTGCGGTCTGTTTATTCACTGCCTGCGCCCAATTGAAACGCCCAATCGGAAACAGCTCGCTCCAATCTTTGCCGTTTTGATCCAACAACAAGCGCGCCGCCAGAGTCGGCGCGAAGCGGTCGGGTTGCAGATGGGCGGGCGCGGCGCACACCACGCTAAACAAGCTTTCGAGCATTAAAGTGCCGGCGGGGACTTGTTGATGCTTGATAGTAATCAAGGCGGTGTTGCCCAATTCGTTGCCCAGTACCCAATCCATGCCGCCGCGTACCATCGGATGTTCCCAAGTCAAAAATTGTACTTCTTCGCGCATCAATGCTACTTCGCGCTCAAAGGTCACTAACAAACCGTCTTCGTCGAGCATGGGAAAACCGGCGTTCAGCAGATGCTCTGTGGGTTTCATCAGCCACACTTGCGGGCTGTGTTCTTCCAGATGAACGCCAAAACAGTCGCAAATTTGTTCAACAAAAGGCTGTAAGCTGCCGTCGTCATCTTGGTGTTCTACAGCTTCCAGTAATTGCGCAGCCATTTGGGGTTGAAAAGAATTCATTTCTAACAGGTGATCGCGCCCTTTTTGCAGATGTTCGGTGATACGTTGATGCAGGTTTTGGGTGTCACTGAGTAATGCCGGAAAACCGCTTGAGTCAGGGTTTTCTAAATTCGCATACCGTGTGTCGGCTAATTCTGCAAAACAGGGCGAGGAGGCTAAAGGGATTTCTGTATGACTGACGTCCGTGACTTGCGATGGCGTTTGCAGGTTGTTTAAGCAATGCTGCAAACGCTCGCCAAGTTGCGCGAACACACTGGCAGCGGCGGGGCTGGTGTGTTCAAAAATAGGCAAGCCGTGCTGATACCACTGACAGAGAAAGTCTTGTGCCGTATCCTGAATGTACGGTACGTGAATCTGGATGGTTTGCGTTTGTCCGATGCGGTCTAAACGCCCGATGCGTTGTTCGAGCAAATCGGGATTTTCCGGCAAATCGAACAAAATTAAATGGTGGGCAAATTGGAAATTACGCCCTTCGCTGCCGATTTCTGAGCAAACCAGCACCCGCGCTCCGTTTTCACTGTCGGCGAAGTAGGCGGCGGCACGGTCGCGTTGCACGATGCTTAAACCCTCATGGAACACCGCGGTGCGGATGCCGCTTTGAGTCAATAGGCATTCCTCTAGGTCCAACGCGGTTTGCGCATGGGCGCAAATGACCAGAACTTTTTGCGGCTTGAGTGCGCTCAACTGCGCCTGCAACCAAGCCACACGCGGGTCTAATTGCCACCAAGCCGCCGCCTCGCCAATGCCTTGCGCCTGCCGTAAAAAATGGGGAATTTCGGGATATAGCTCGCTGCGCTTGAATGGATAGCCAGCGGGTGATTGTAATGGGTAAAAATGGGCTTGGCGTTGTGGAAAGCCTTTAATCGCGGCGCGGGTGTTGCGAAATAACACCCGCCCGGTGCCGTGGCGATCCAGTAATTGACGCAGTAATTGCGGGCGTTGTGGTTGCCACGCATCGACTGAGAAGGTATCGCCTAGCAAGGTTTGCAAAGTCTGTTGTGCTGGCGCGGACAAAGTGTCCGTGCCAAGTAATTCTTGCACCGCATCTGCCACAGCTTCGTAATGCGCGTCTTCTTGCAAAAACGCCTGATAATCATAAAAACGGTCGGGGTCGAGCAGACGCAAACGGGCGAAATGTCCGGCTTGACCAAGCTGCTCAGGCGTGGCGGTCAGCAGCAACAAACCGCGGGTTTGCCGCGCTAATTGCTCAACCCGCTGATATTCAAGGCTGGCTTGCGTTTCGGTCCAAACCAAATGATGCGCCTCATCAACCACCAGCACATCCCAGTCGCTGGCGCAAGCTTGTGCGTGGCGTTTCGCGTTTTTCACCAAAAAGCCCAAACTGCACAGGACTAATTGCTCAGTAAGAAAGGGATTTTCTGCCGTATCCGCTTCCGCTTCCAGGCAGCGTTCTTCATCAAAAATGCTAAAGTGCAAATTAAAACGCCGCAGCATTTCCACCAGCCATTGATGCACCAGCGTATCCGGCACTACCAGCAACACCCGCCGAGCGCGTTCAGTGAGTAATTGCTGGTGCAGAATTAATCCGGCTTCAATGGTTTTACCCAAACCCACCTCGTCAGCCAGCAGCACCCGCGGCGCGTAACGGCTGGCAACTTCTTGCGCAATATAAAGCTGATGCGGGATGAGATTGAGCCGTGCGCCGAGCAGACCGCGCACCGATAAGCGTGCTAACAGCCCGCGTTTTTGCAGGGTTTCTAGGCGCAAATCAAACCACTTAGGCGCGTCTATGTGTCCGCTAAACAGGCGATCTTGCGGCTTGGAAAATTGGATATGGTGGGCAAGCTGTAACTCTGTTAGCCTGATGTTTTGCGCATGAGCGGTGTCGCCGATATAGGTCAACAAGCCCTGCTGTTCCTCAATGTCGGTGATGGTTAAGCTATCACCCTGATGGCTGCTGATGGTGTCGCCGATATGAAAATGTACACGGATTAAAGGAGCTTGATCCTTGGCGTACACCCGCGTTTCATCAACGGCGGGAAACAGTATGGTGACGCGCCGCACGTCAACGTCGAGAACCAAGCCTAAGCCCAATTCAGATTCCGTTTCGCTAATCCAACGCTGTCCGCAAATAAAGTCTGCCATTTTGATAGGTACTCACTAAAAAAGATGCAAAACGGCGCATTATACGCATACCCGCGAGAAAATGCAGTTTCCGGCAGCTATGCGTATATTTTTGGGAGTGCTAATCTCCCGATTAGCAGCACCGCCGCAGGCGGTACAAAACGGCTACGCCGTGTACAGCCCGGTAGGGTGCGCGACATCTTTTCGTCGCGCACGCGGATAGTCAAGGATTTAATAAAAATCTCTGCCAAGTATCGCCTTGCTTTTCATAACATAAACGATTATGCAGACGAAACGGACGCTCTTCCCAAAATTCAAAATAATCCGGCAATAAACGATACCCCGACCAATGCGGCGGACGCGGTATTTCGCCATCATCATATTGTTTGGCAATGCTTTGATAACGATCTTCCAAGTCTTGGCGGTTTTCTAATCGCAGGGATTGATGCGAAGCCCAAGCCCCAATGCGGCTTGGCAGAGGACGAGTCAGCCAATACGCATCCGCTTCGGCACTGCTGACCGTTTCAATTTCCCCATGCACACGAATTTGTCGCTGCAAGGCTTCCCAATAAAACAATAAAGTCGCTTGAGGGTTTTGTTGTAAGGCTTGCGCCTTAGCACTGTGCTGATTGGTATAAAACACAAAACCGCGCTCATCAAGCTCTTTCAGCAATACCACCCGCGCATCAGGGCGACCCTTGTCATCCGCAGTCGCCAAAGTCATGGCATTAGGATAAGTTAATGCCAACTCCTGCGCTTGCGCAAAAATCAGACGAAACTGCTGCAAAGCTTCAGCATACAAAGACATAATGTGTACCTCGTGTAAATTTATATTTATACCCAGCAAAAGTAAATGCGTTACAAGACTGCCAGTCCTTTAAGGACTGGCAGTCTTACAGTTGAGCAGCATCGAAAAAACGACAGATGATATACTTTAGCGATAGGCTTTGGGTATTAGAGAGTCGCGATAATACCCTAAAGCGAACTACAAACCAAAAACCCGCGCTGATGACAAGCTCCCCAGTGTGGGAATATCTACTGACCTCAATGTGATGACTTATGACGACATCGGTACTACTGAGTCAAGATATAACGCTCGAAACATTACAAAAACTGCTCGCGCCTTATGGACTTGAGATGATTGCAGTGGCGGCAGGCGAAAAAATCCCCGGCTCTTACTGGGGTGACGCAGAAGCCGGCTTAATTGAAAATCGCCTGTATTTACGTCCCGACACACCACTGCATTCAGCTTTGCACGAAGCCTGTCATTACATCTGCATGGATGCGCACCGCCGCGCCACGCTGCATACCGATGCTGCTGGTGATTACGCAGAAGAAAACGGCGTGTGTTATTTGCAAATTGTGCTGGCGGGTTATCTGCGCGAAATGGGGCGTGAGCGCGCATGGGCGGACATGGATGCGTGGGGTTACAGTTTTCGCTTAGGTTCAGCGCGGGCTTGGTTTGAGCAGGATGCTGAAGATGCGCGGCAGTGGCTGCTGGCGGCGGGGTTATTAAACGCAGAAGGTGAGCCGAGCTGGTGCTTGCGCCAATAAACAGGCGGATGCAAAACTCACAGGTCAAGCCTTAAAACCTGACCTGCGGGGACACTCTTCATGTTGCCCAAAAGTAGTGGAGCGTTTAACGTCAAACCAAACAACAAAGTGCAAAATCCCCGTTCGAGTTTCAGTCATCCATAAACCCGATATACTGCCCCTCAGCCCCCACCAAAACTTGCGTAATAACCCGAACTTCTGTCACAGTATGCAGCAAAGCGGATGTGCATCACCGTTTTGCGCACCTGACAGACTTAACGCCGAACCACCAAAATGCACCCGGTATCAGTACCACCGGCAGACTGCGTTGGACAATTGAAAACGAAGGCTTCAATGCCCAGAAAAACCAGGGCTACGGGCTAGAGCATCAGTTTGCTCGCAAGCGTTACCGAGCCATGAAAAACTATTACCCATGCCTGCCAATCGCCCATATTATCAACGAACTGCTGGTACTGAGCCAAACATTCCAACACCTGCTGACAAAGAAAATGACTCTTATAAACCTGACAGGTCTTCAAGACCGGTCAGGTTTTCGAGAGGGAAGTAAACGCTTACCTCAAATCGCTTGCGTTTTGTTTTTGAAATAACGCCAGGGCGCGACTATGAAACGGTTTTTTACAACAGAGGAAACACCAATGACACCCGCAGAAGTACAAGCACTGATTGAAAATAACTTGCCTCATGCGCAAGCTTTGATTAACAGCGAAGACAATAGCCATTTTGAAGCTGTGATTATTTGTCCGGACTTTGACGGAAAAACACCGGTCAAACAACATCAGATGGTTTATCGCATAGTGAACGATCTGATTCAAAACAACAGTATTCACGCGCTTAACTTAAAAACCTACACCCCTCAACAATACGCAGAACAGACTAAAAAACCATAATGGATAAACTACTTATCACCGGTGGACGCACGCTCGCGGGAGAAATCCGCATTTCCGGCTCAAAAAACGCCGCCCTGCCCATTTTGGCTTCCACGCTACTTGCCAGCACTCCTAGCCGCATCAAAAATGTCCCGCATCTACGTGACATCACGACAATGGTCGGCTTATTGGGGCGCATGGGCGTAGAGGTCACGATTGACGACAAACTCAACGTCGAAGTCGATACCCGCAGCATTAATTCCTTTTCCGCGCCCTACGATTTAGTCAAAACCATGCGCGCCTCTATTTTGGTGCTAGGTCCTTTGTTGGCACGTTTTGGACAAGCCGAAGTTTCTTTGCCGGGTGGCTGTGCAATTGGCTCGCGTCCAGTCAATTTGCACATACAAGGCTTGCGTCAAATGGGCGCGGACATCTCGGTAGAAAATGGCTACATTCGCGCTCGCGCCGAGCGTTTACAGGGGGCAACCCTGTATTTAGATTTAGTCACTGTGACCGGCACAGAAAATCTGCTCATGGCAGCTACCTTGGCTGAGGGTACGAGCATTATCGAAAACGCCGCCAAAGAACCCGAAGTCAGCGATTTAGCCCAATGCCTCAACCGTATGGGGGCGAAAATTCAAGGGGCTGGCACTGACACGATTGAAATTCAAGGCGTGGAGAGCTTGCATGGCTGCGAGCATGAAGTTCTGCCCGACCGCATCGAAACCGGTACTTATCTGGTCGCAACCGCGATGAGCGGCGGACACATCAAAGTCAAAAAAGCCGATCCGAACACCCTTGAGGCAGTGCTGGCAAAACTGCGCGAAGCAGGCGCGAGCATTCAAACCGGTGCGGACTGGATCGCATTGGACAGGCGCGGGCGCACACTTCGCGCTGTGGATATTTACACCGCGCCTTACCCTGCCTTTCCCACCGACATGCAGGCGCAATTTTGCGCCCTCAATGCGATAGCCGAAGGTACTGCGACTGTCACCGAAACCGTGTTTGAAAATCGCTTTATGCACATCCAAGAACTGCAACGTCTTGGTGCGCACATTCGCTTAGAGGGTAACACTGCAATTTGCACTGGCGTAAGCCAACTGCACGGCGCGCCCGTGATGGCAACCGATTTACGCGCCTCCGCCAGTCTGGTGTTGGCGGCATTAGTAGCGCGAGGCGAGACTCTGGTGGATCGGATTTATCACCTAGATCGCGGCTATGAGTGTATGGAAGAAAAACTCACGCAACTGGGCGGCGAAGTGCGGCGCGTGCCTTAAAAAAGTGAAGCGCTGTTGTGGCGGGCGCAGACTGCTCTCTGCGCCCGCAGCTTGATTAAGCGCGGCGCATCCCGCCGCGCCGCACGATGCTCATGCCGTCTGCGTCATAGACGCTTTCGCCGTGTCCGACTAAATCATACATTTCAATATTGTGGTCGGCTATGGCTTGAATATGCTCTAACTCTTGTTTTGCGCGTAAATCATCGCTAAACAGATGACGGAAGCGGTTTTGGCGTTTTAGATAGTCAAGCACTGGCACGGGTTCGCGGATCGGCATGACACCCGTTAGCCCCCCGCGTTCTAATTCAATCAGTGGGAACAAGCCGGTTTTGACCGCTAAACGGGCTACTTCGATACTTTCCTCGCCGTCATGTCCCCAGCCGAGCGGGCAGGGGCAGTGAATTTGTAAAAAAGTGGGACCTTCAACCGCCATGGCGCGGCGCACTTTTTTGCGAATATCTGACGGGTAAGCTACCGAACTGGTGGCGGCGTAGGGGATGTGATGGGCAGCAACAATGGATACCATGTCTTTTTTTAGATGGCGTTTGCCCATGCGTTCTTTGCCGGGCGGCGAGGTGGTGGTCATCGCTGCGTGCGGCGTGGAACTGGAGCGTTGAATGCCGGTATTCATGTAAGCTTCGTTATCGAAACACACGTACAGCACGTTGTGTCCGCGTTCTAACATGCCGGACAGGGCTTGAAAGCCGATGTCAAAAGTGCCGCCATCGCCGCCGAAAGCGAGAACTTTAGTAGATTTTTTTTGTGCTTTCAGGGCGGATTCCATGCCCGCGGCGATGGCACCGGTGTTTTCAAACAGCGAGTGCATCCACGGGATGCGCCAAGCCGATTCAGGCCAAGGCGTGGTGAAAATTTCTAAGCAACCGGTGGCGTTAGCTGCCATCACATCAGGTCCGGCGGCTTCTGTCACCAACCGCGCAGCGAGTGCTTCGGCGCAACCTAAGCAGGCGCGATGCCCGGCGGTCATGCCTTGAAAACGCGGCTGCTTGCGGCGTAATTCGGTCGTTGAAATATACACGTCTGTACTCATTGTTTAGTCTCCTGAAAAAAAATGGTGCAACTGCACAAGTTGGTCGTTCATCAATTAGTGATTAGATGTAGCAAACGCCGGGAGTGGCTGACTGTAAAGCTCAACCAAAAACACCGCCTGCGGCGGCGCGGCTAAGCAGGAGCTTAGCCGCTCCCAGATTACCTGATAGTAGAGCTAGGCTCAATTTCTGATACACTTAAATTTTTCTGGGCATTTTTCTCAACATCGATTTGGAGACAGTGTATGCGTATCTTGCAACTTTTTGTCGGTTTTTCTTGGCTGTTGTGCAGCTTCTTGGTCTCGGCGAGCAGTGCCGAAGACATCGCACAGCCGCCCAAAGAAGGACTGCTGTGGCAAATTGAAAAAGACGGACTGCCCGTCAGCTATTTGTTTGGCACTATTCATTCAGGAGATAAGCGGGTGTTGGATTTGCCCGACATCGTGCAACACAGCTTTGCGCAAAGCACGCGGCTGGTGCTGGAAATGAATTTAGAGGATATTGATATGCTGGCAGTGGTAGATAAACTCTTTTTGCCCGAAGACAAAAATCTTGCGGTGATGCTCGGCAAAGACGATTTTCAACGCTTGTTCATGGTGCTGAGCAAACATGGCGTACTGATTAGTATGGCGATGCGCCTGAAGCCTTGGGTGGCAATGATGATTTTAAGTTTTCCACACAGTGAAGGCAGCGATTATTTGGATTTGTATTTAGAAAAACAAGCCAAAAACAAAGAGATGCCGGTATTTGGTTTGGAAACCATAGACGAGCAGTTAAATGTGTTTGAACAGTTTTCTTGGGCGGAGCAGGTGTTGATGTTGCGCGCCACGTTAGACGAAATAGAACAGTTGCCGGACTATTTGGAAAAAATGCACCTTTTGTATTTGGCGCGTGATTTAGAAGGTATCCAACGCTTAAGCGAAGCATTAATGAGCAGCGACAACCCTGAAGAAGAAAAGTTGATGCAGATTTTGTGGCAGCGTTTGCTAGATGATCGTAATCGGGTGATGGCGGCTCGAATACAGCCACATTTGTTAGCCGGCAATGCTTTTGTCGCGGTAGGTGCGCTGCATTTGGTTGACACGCATGGCTTGCTTGTGATGCTACAACAACAGGGCTATCGCGTTTCCAAACTTTACTAACCCGCGTTACGCAACATAGATATCAGACCTGCTTTCTCAAACCTAACAGGATTTTGCGCGGGAAGCGCGAATGGCTACAGCTCTTGGCAGACTTTGATAGACCATCGCATCGTTCCCACATTAAGCAAACCTCATTCATCGCTTTTTTTACGGATACCATGACTCAGCTTTGTGACACCCCGCTCGGCTCGGCAGAGATTGCTCCCGACCCCCTTGCGCACTTGCCAAAATACTTTAGTGCGGGAGATATTTGCTTATTAATGAAAGCCTTGCGCTTTTCCGCTGAACGCCACAAAGATCAACGGCGCAAGGACAAACAAGCCTCGCCCTATATTAATCACCCGATTCAAGTTGCCGAAATCCTATGGCGTATCGGTCAAATAGATGATATGGTCATGCTCATCGCCGCTTTACTGCACGATACCCTAGAGGACACGGAAACTACCGCAGCAGAATTAGAAGCCCAATTTGGTAGAGACATCACTCGCGTGGTCGAAGAAGTCAGCGACGCTCCGCATTTATCTTCAGCCGAGCGTAAACGCTTGCAAGTCGAACACGCGCCCCATATCTCCAGAGCGGCTCAACAAGTCAAACTGGCAGATAAAATCTGTAATATTTACGACATCAGCCACCAAGCCCCGCCGCGGGGCTGGAGCTTAGAACGCAAACAAGCCTATCTCGACTGGAGTCAGCAAGTTGTTGATGGACTACGTGGCTGCAATCCCAAACTCGAAGCCTACTATGACGAACTGTTAGAACGTGGGCGACGAATGTTACAACCTAGTAATGAATAACGGTCAAAATAGGCAATCACCCGCTTATCAAATTGAAGCAGCAACAGCGCAGCAAGGTTTTCTAGCCATAATGCCAAGACCCCTTCCCATAGCCTCTTTAGCACTATCAGCGAAGCCAGGGGCTGTCAGGTGCCTAGCGCGACAGAACAATATGAATGGCTTGCTGAACATTACCAAAAATTTTGTACACTACAGGGATAAGGGATAGGCATTCAATAATACCCAAACCCAACCCTTCTAGGTTTTGAAAACTAGAAGGTTTACGCAGCGTACCTAAACACTTAAAGCTGGGAGAATAACCGATGCTATACGCAATCATCGCTACTGACAGCGACAACAGCCTAGATAAACGCAAAGCCAACCGCCCCGCGCACCTAGAGCGACTAGAAGCCCTCAAAGCACAAGGACGCTTAATTTTAGCCGGACCGCATCCCGCCATAGACAGCCAGGCCCCCGGCAGCGCAGGCTTTAGCGGCAGTCTGGTGGTTGCCGAATTTGCTTCATTAGAAGAGGCGCAAACTTGGGCAGCCGCGGATCCTTACACAGCGGCGGGTGTCTATGCGCACGTCACAGTCAAACCCTTCAAAAAGGTATTCCCATGAGCGAAACCCGTGTCAGCCAAATGCAAGACCGCTTAAACCAAGCCCTTCAACCGCTTCAACTCAACATCCAAGACGACAGTGCCAAACACGCCGGACACGCGGGTGCGCAAAGTGGCGGTGGACATTTTAGCCTACAGATAACCAGCGCGGCGTTCGCGGACAAAAGCCTCATCCAACGCCACCGCCTCATTTATGACGCACTGGGCGACATGATGGAAAACCACATCCATGCCCTGAGCATACAAGCCAAAGCCCCCGGCGAATAAACAAAGCAAGCATTTTTTACAACGCTTACCCTTTTCTTAACCAACCTACGAGGTATTCATGAAAACACCCCTGCTCCTATCTCTATCCTGTGCAGTCTTACTCAACAGCAACCTCAGTCTTGCTGAAGACAAAAAAGACGACATACTGGCGCATGTCAATGATTCCAGCATCACCCGCAGCGCCTATGACGAATACGCCAAAGCCCGCTCGCGGGGCAGCGATATTGCCCCCGATCCAAGAACCATCATGGATGAATTAATCATCCGCGAATTGTTACACCAACAAGCACTCCATGAAGAAATCGATCAAACCAGTGCGTTCAAAAAAGAAATCGCCGACTTACGCTACAATCTACTTGCCAGCACCATGCAAGAAAACTATTTAGCCCGTTTGAGCTTTACCGACGAGGAACTCAAAGCCGAATATGATCGTATTTTGAGCGAAGTTGAACGCCCTATGGAATATAAAGCGCGGCATATTTTGGTTAAAACCGAAGCAGAAGCCAAAACCATTCTGGCAGACTTAAAAGAAGGTAAAGATTTTGCCGACATTGCCAAACAAAAATCCGAAGACCCAGGTTCCGGCAAAAACGGCGGTGAGTTAGGCTGGTTCGACGCACGTCGCATGGTCAAACCCTTTGGTGACGCGCTCAAAGCCCTAGAAAAAGGCACGCTCAGCGAACCCATAGAAACCAACTACGGCTGGCACATCATTGAACTACAAGACAGTCGCCAAGTCGCCGCCCCACCTTTTGAAAGCGTCAAGGATCAAGTCAAACAACGTCTGCAAGGACAAAAAATGCGTGATCACATGCAGTCCTTAAAAGACCAAGCGAAGATCGAAACCAGCGAAGCCTTCAAACAAATGGATGTGTTAAATTCCAACGCAGACTAAGATGATGGGATGGCACGCTGCTGAGCATTCGCGTTCGCGCCACAATAAAGACGTGGCGCAAACCCTACTAGCATTCGCGTTCGCGCCACAAAAAGACCTGGCGCAAACCCTACTAGCATTCGCGTTCGCGCCACAATAAAGACGTGGCGCAAACCCTATCTAGCCTTTAACACGACAATTTCCGTCCTCGTTGGGAGTGGCTGACTGCAAAGCTCAGTCAAACGGCGAATCTGCTTCAATCGCCTACGGCGATTTGGCTAAGCTGGAGCTTAGCCACTCCTAAACTGAGTTACACATGTCAAATATCCCACTGATTCATCTACTCCCGCCTCAAGTGGCAAATCAAATCGCTGCTGGTGAGGTGGTTGAACGTCCGGCTTCGGTGATTAAAGAATTGCTGGAAAACAGCTTAGACGCGGGCGCGAATGAACTCGATATTGATGTCGAACAAGGCGGCATCGCCTTAATTCGGGTGCGTGATAATGGACACGGTATTCGCTCCAATGAATTAGGGCTGGCGTTGAGTCGTCATGCCACCAGCAAAATTGCTGAGTTAAATGATTTACAGGCAATTTATAGCTTGGGCTTTCGTGGCGAAGCGTTGGCGAGTATTGCTTCGGTAGCCCGGGTCAGCCTGAGTTCGCGTTTTCGGCAAGCGGAGCAAGGCTTCCGCTTGCAAATGGGCGATCATGCCGCACTGTGTGCGCCACAACCGGTATCGCATCCGCCCGGCACCAGCATTGAAGTGCGCGATCTGTTTTACAATACACCCGCACGGCGTAAGTTTTTGCGCACTGAAAAAACCGAGTTTGCGCATATTCAAGAAGTCGTGCGGCGCATCGGTTTGAGCCGCTTTGATTTACGTTTGCGCTTGAATTATCACAATAAAATGCAGTTACTGTTGCGTCCGGCGGCGACCGATGCAGAAAAATTGCAGCGTTTAGCAACTATATGCGGTGCCGAGTTTGCGGCACAGGCGTTGAAAGTCGAAGCACAGCAAAGCGGTTTGCGCTTAAGCGGCTGGATTGCGCAGCCAACTTATTCCCGCGCCCAAACCGATATGCAGTATTTTTTTGTCAATGGGCGCGTTATCCGCGACAAGCTGATTAGCCACGCATTGCGACAGGCTTATGAAGATGTGCTGTACGGTGCGCGCCATCCGGCTTATGTGCTGTATCTACACATTGATCCCAGCCAAGTCGATGTCAATGTGCATCCGACCAAGCACGAAGTGCGTTTCGCGCAAGGGCGTTGGGTGCATGATTTTCTCCTCCATAGCATCCAAGATCAGCTAGCGCGCACCTCGCCGGGCGGCAGCACAGCGGCAAAGGCAGGCAATTTTCGCCAACTGCCCGCTCAAGCGTCAGCACCGCTGCAAGTGGCTGAAGCCGCCGTCTCCACGCTAGACTATGTGACCGCTGCCACAGCGCGATTAAGTGAGCATTCAGCCCGCCAAGATTTGCTCGGCGATGCCGCATTTTTGCCCACACCACCAACGCCGTCCGCACCCCAGCCACCACCCGCAACAGCACAAGCGCGAGAAAATAACAGCCTGCCGCCGCTGGGTTACGCGCTGGCGCAATTACACGGGGTGTATATTTTGGCGCAAAACGCAGCGGGCTTGGTGTTGGTGGATATGCACGCAGCGCATGAGCGGATTGCCTACGAACGCTTAAAAACAGCTTATGAAGAAAGCAGTCTGGCGCGGCAGACGCAGCATTTGCTAATGCCTTTGAGTATTGCAGTAAGCAGTTTTGAGGCGGATGCCGCAGAGCAGTATGCTGAAGTTTTTGCGCAACTGGGTATGCTGCTGGAGCGTGTTTCTGCGCAAAGTCTGTTGCTACGCGAAGTGCCTAGCCTGTTAAGCAAGGGAAATCTGGAGCAATTAGTGCGCGATGTGATTGCCGATTTGTGTCGTTTTGGCAGCAGCCAACGCCTGCAACAGCATATTTTTGAGATTTTGGCAACGATGGCGTGCCACGGTGCGGTACGCGCTCATCGTCAACTCAGTGTGCAGGAAATGAATGCCTTATTGCGCGATATGGAAGCCACCGAGCGCAGCAATCAGTGCAACCACGGGCGACCCACTTGGATGCAGTTAGATATGCAGGCGTTAGATGGCTTGTTTCTGCGCGGACGTTGAAAAGGCATCAGCGCGTATCCGGTTTAAGAACAAAGACAAACATTGATTTTACAAACGCTTTAGCACCCTTTCTGCGGCTGCTAAAGTGGTTTGAATGTCCGCGTCGCTGTGCGCACTGGAGACAAAGCCGGCTTCATAGGCGGAGGGCGCGAGATAGATGCCCGCTTCTAACATGCCGTGAAAGAAGCCTTTGAAATGTTCTATGTTGCATTGCGTGGCTTGCGCGAAGTGGGTGACACTTTGCGGGCTAAAAAATAAACCGAACATGCCGCCGACTTGATTGGCTGTCATGGGGATATGAGCAGCTTGAGCGCGAGCCACTATGCCGCTGACTAACGCCTCGGTTTTCGCACTTAATGTGGGATAAAAATCCGCTTGCGAAATGAGATTTAAGGTGGCTAAACCGGCTGCCATTGCGACCGGATTGCCGGACAAAGTACCCGCTTGATAAATGGCTCCAAGTGGTGCGATTTGCTGCATGATTTCTGCTTTGCCGCCGAATGCGCCGACCGGCATTCCGCCACCGATGATTTTGCCCAGCGTGGTTAAGTCTGGAGTCACGCCGTAATACGCTTGCGCACCGCCCAGCGCGACGCGGAATCCGCTCATCACTTCGTCAAAAATCAACAGAGAGCCATATTCATCACAGACTTCGCGCAAGCCTTCTAAGAAACCTGCCAGCGGTGGAATGCAGTTCATATTGCCGGCTACCGGTTCGACAATAATGCAGGCGATGTCGCTACCGATGTCGGCAAATACTTGTTTGACTTGTTCGATGTCGTTGTAAGTGAGGGTCAGGGTGTGTGCTGCCACTGCCGCCGGGACACCGGGGGAATTGGGTACGCCCAAAGTCAGCGCACCGGAGCCTGCTTTGACTAAAAGCGCGTCTGAATGTCCATGATAGCAGCCTTCAAACTTAACGATTTTGTCGCGTCCAGTGTAGCCTCGCGCAAGGCGAATCGCGCTCATGGTGGCTTCGGTGCCGGAGTTGACCATGCGTACTAAATCCATTGACGGCACCAGTTCGCACAAGCGTTGCGCCACTTGGGTTTCTATCGCGGTAGGTGCGCCGTAGCTTAAGCCAGACGCAGCAGCTTCTTGTACGGCTTTGATGATGTCGGGGTGGGCGTGACCAGCGATCATAGGTCCCCATGAACCCACGTAGTCAATGTAGGCATTGTCATCAACATCGTATAAACGCGATCCTGCTGCGCGGGCGATGAAAATTGGCTCACCGCCTACGCCGCGAAAAGCGCGGACTGGGGAATTGACACCACCGGGGATGACTTTTTGTGCAGCGGCAAATTGCGTGTGGGATTGGGCATGGTTTAGAGACATAAAAATTCCTTCAGCAAAAAGACCTGATCGGGGTGCAAGCCCGTCAGGTCTTTTTTTGTATTTTCAATGGGTTAATGAGTTAGCGCAGGTACAGGGTGACATCCACGCGGCGATTGATTTGCATATTTTGCGCAGAAACATTGGGCGCGACCGGGCGATTTTCGCCGTGGCTTTGAATCACCAGCAAATCAGGCGCGATGCCACGCGAAATCAAACCCTGCCGTACTGCCTTAGCGCGTCGCTGTCCTAAGCCTTTATTATAACGCTCACCGCCGCGACTATCGGTATTGCCTTCAATGACCACTGAAGTAGGGTCATTGAGACGAATGGCATTGGCTATCGCGTCAAGTTTGGCTTGCGCCTCAGCGCGTAAACGTGCGCTGGCGGTATCAAAATAGACTGCCTGCAAGTCAGTACGGGGGGACGCGACACTCATGCCGGACAAATTACAGGCACAATCCGCGTTGGATAACAGCGGTTGAGCGGGCATAGGATGTTCCGCGTCTGAGACATAAACCGGACTACAGGCGCCCAGCAAACCGCTTAAACTGAGCAAGCCGAATATTTTAAGCTGAAAAAAATGGCGTGCTTGCATGACTAAACCTCCGTTATTTAAGGACTTTCTGCCATTAACTGAATTCTAACTTGATGCAAATCTTGGATATTTTCCATATCGATTTGACCGGGCTGTGGGAGTTCTTCAGGGTCTTCTAATGTTTCAGATTGCGGCATGTCTTCAGGAAGTGATGCCATGTCAGTGTTGTCTGTTGCGGCTATTGTGTTCAAATCCGCCGCTATCATCTCAACATCTTCTTTGCTTGCTAACGGACTCTTATTCGAATCGAGTGGGTTTGGATAGGCTGCTGCGTCGGTTTCGCGGTCTGTTGCGGACATAGTGATGTGAATAGGTGCCAGTTCGATACTGGATTCTGCTTGGATATTTTGCACATCAGAAGGGGGCAGGGCTTGGCTGCTGGCGGGGCTAACATTGAGCGGGGCAATGGGTGAGCTTGGTGCAACCGGTGCGTGACCTGTAAATTTTGCCAAAAAGGGCTGTGGTGGTGGTTCTGGCTCAGTTTTTAAGATCGGCGGATAACCGCAAGCCGCCAATAGACTGAGCAACAGTAGCCCCAAAATATGCCGAATAAAACCAGCTTGAAGGGTGTTGTGTAACAAAATATTTAACCTCATGGAAACTTCAACGCTTACAAAGCACAGGTGTGAAAACTTTAAGCGATTGTTTAATTGATGTCTATGACTTTTTGAATTGAATGTGATTAGCTCACGTTAGGCGGGCATAAAGCCTCTAGGCTTTCAAGACCTGCAAGGTGTTTAACGGGGGGATAACACTTAAAACCTTGATCCGCGAGTGCTGCTACTTGATCAAGATCAATGCCCAGCCGGATAACAAGCTCTTAGACTGCGTTTTAACTGAATTTTGGCATACCTTTATTAGGAGTTTTTCATGCCACGCCGCGTTACATTACCCATCATATCTTTTATCTCATTGTTTTTATTATTTTATACAGCCTTAGCCACAGCCCTGGATACGGCGACTCAAGCAACTGCGCAAGGATTTTTTCCGCAAGCCGATAGCTTTAGCGAATTACAAGGCGATCCGCCAGCGATAGAAGCGAGATCGCAGGGCACGCTGCTGGGCTATGTGTTTTTTAGCCGCGATATAGTGCAAATTCCGGCGTATTCGGGAAAACCGGTGGATTTAATGATCGGCTTGGATATGCAAGCTCAAATCACCGGCGCGAAAGTGACCGAACACCATGAGCCGATTTTATTGATCGGTATCCCTGAAGAAAAGTTAGATGAATTTGCCGATCAATATGTCGGCAAAGCGGTCACGGACGCGGTGCGCGTGGGTGCGCCCAAAGCCGGTTATGCCAATGTGGATGCAATTACCGGCGCGACGGTGACGGTCATTGTGGTGAATCGCACCATCATGCGAGCGGTGCGGGCGATGGCGAAAAGTCGCGGCTTGATTGAGGGGGATACACAAGCAGAACGAGAACGCCAGCCAGCGCGGATTTTGCCCGAAGTGTATCAAGCGGCGGATTGGCAGCAATTAACCGGCAATGGCGCGATTCGTCGCTTGCGCCTGACCTATGCGCAAGCCGCGGCGGGTTTTGTTGGCACAGCGGCAGAAGGTACGCTGCAAGGTGCGCCTGATAAGCCCTTTATTGATATGTATTATGCCTATTTGAACGCCCCCACTATCGGGCGCAATGTGCTGGGTGAGCGGCAGTACAACTGGCTGATGGGCGAGCTAAAAGCCGATGAACACGCGCTTGCGGTGCTGGCAAATGGTGACTATTCGTTCAAAGGGTCGGGCTATGTGCGCGGCGGCATTTTTGACCGCATCCAACTGGCGCAAGACGAACGCACCTTTAATTTCCGTGACTTAGACCATTATCCGTTAAGCGATGTCTATTTGGACGGGATGCCGGATTTTGCCGAGCGGTCGATTTTTATTGTGCGCAAAGACGCGCAATTAGATTTGGGCGCGGCGTGGAATTTAGAATTGTTGGTACGCCAGCAGATCGGTGCGATAGAAAGCGTTTTTGTGAGTTTCAACGCCGATTATCAGTTGCCAGAAGCCTATTTTGAACGCCCCGCCCCACCTGTCGCACCGACAGTTTCAGCCGCCGAGCAGTTGCGTGTGCTAGAAAGCGAAGAGCAGCCCATGTGGGTAGAAGTCTGGGAAGACCGCCAGTTTCAAATCATTATTTTATCGCTGGCATTGGGCGTATTGGTGCTAATTTTATTGTTCCAAGACCTGCTGGTGCGCCGCCCGCGTTTGCTGGGTTATTTGCGCACCGGCTTTTTGTTTTATACCGCGTTTGTCATTGGTTGGTATTTGCTGGGGCAATTGTCTGTCGTCAATGTGCTGACCTTTGTCGGTGCCGTGTTGTCCGGTTTTAAGTGGGAAACCTTCCTGATTGATCCGGTCATTTTCATTTTGTGGAGCTTTGTCGCCGTCACTTTGCTGCTGTGGGGGCGCGGCATTTACTGCGGCTGGCTGTGTCCCTTTGGCGCGTTGCAAAAACTGATTAACCAAGCTGCCGTGCTGTTACGCTTCCCGCAGTGGCAATTCCCCAACGCCGTGCATGAACGCCTGTGGGCATTGAAATATCTGATTTTAATCGGCTTGTTTGCGATTTCCCTGCATGACATCGGCACTGCGGAACGCTATGCCGAAGTCGAACCTTTCAAAACCGCGATAACCTTGCAGTTTGCCCGCGACCTGCCTTTTGTGCTGTACGCGCTCGGTTTGTTACTGATCTCGGCGTTTAATTGTAAATTTTATTGCAAATACCTGTGTCCCTTGGGCGCGGCACTGGCAATCCCTGCCCGCTTGCGCGTCTATGACTGGCTGCACCGCCGCAAAGAATGCGGCAAGCCCTGCCAAGTTTGCGCCCGCGAGTGTGAAATTCAGGCAATTAACGATGTCGGCGCGATTCATCCCAGCGAATGTCATTATTGTCTGGATTGCCAAGTGACTTATTGGGATGCGCATCGATGTCCGCCGCTGGTGGAACGGCGCAAACGCCATGAAAACGCCGAGCGGGTTAAGCAAAATTTGCAATAAGATCGCTGGACGCAGATTAAAAACTCTGCGCCGCGCTAGGAAACGCGCCACTTTTCACCGCTTGCACATAAGCTTGAATGGCGGCTTGGAGAGAGACTTGCCCGGGCAGAAAATTTTGCACAAAAGAAGGCACGTAGCCGCTGTTGATACCCAGCATGTCATAGACGACCAGCACCTGCCCGTCGCAATCCGCACCGGCACCGATGCCGATGGTGGGAATCTGCAAAGCTTGGGTTATTTGTTGTGCCAGTGTTGAGGGGACACATTCTAACACCAGCAAGGACGCGCCCGCCTCTTGCAATGCCCGCGCATCGGCTTGAATTTGTTGCGCTTGCGCGTCACAACGCCCTTGCACCTTGTAGCCGCCGAGCTGATGCACGGATTGCGGCGTAAGCCCCAAATGGGCGCAGACCGGAATACCGCGTTTGGTGAGCATGTTGATGCTTTCCAATAACCACTCGCCCCCCTCTAATTTGACCATCTGCACCAATCCTTCACGCATGAGCCGCGCTGCGTTGTCAAGCGTCGCCTGCGGCGTAGCGTAGCTCATAAAGGGCATATCAACAATCAGCAAACTATCGGGCGCGCCGCGCCGCACCGCTTGCGCATGATAAATCATATCATCTAGCGTCACTGCCAAAGTGCTGGCTTGCCCTTGTACCACCATGCCCAGCGAATCGCCCACCAGCAACACATCCACCCCCGCCGCCGCACTGAGAGCGGCAAAGCTGGCATCATAAGCCGTTAAGCAGACAATTTTTTCGCCCGCAGTTTTCATGGCGCGTAATTGGGTTAAATTTTTCGGTGCTGTCTCGGCTGTCATAAGAGAATCCTGTGTAAGCTTTGCGCTGAACAGTGCGCTAATAAAGTGTCCAAACTGCGTCCATCGGGCAAAGTGAGTGCGGCATTGCAATCTCGCAAAGGATACAGCACGAAAGCCCGTTGTGACATCTGTGGATGAGGAATTTGTAGGCGTGGGCTGGCATAAATCAGATCGTCATAGAGTAAAATATCCAAATCTAAAGTGCGTGCCTGCCAGCGTTGTTCGCCTCGCTCGCGCCCCTGCGCTTGCTCAATGGCTTGTAACTGTTCTAGCAAGGCTTCTGGACTCAGCGCGGTACGCAGCCAAGCAACCGCATTGACATAATCAGGCTGCGGTTTAGGATCATCGGGTAGCCGCAAAGCTTGGCTTTGATACAAGGCTGAATGTCGATGCACGCGAGTCAAAGGCAAGCGACTCAGTGCTTGCAGTGCTTGCTGTATCTGTATGCGCGGTTGCTGCAAATTGCTGCCTAAACCAATATAAACATCATGCAACATGGTCTCTCTATGCCCCCTGAAATTGTGCGTTACACCCAATTAATGCCCTATCAACCCATCTGGCACGCCATGCAAGCCTTTACCGAACAACGCCAAGCCGACACGCCCGATCAAATCTGGTTATTACAGCACACACCAGTATATACCCTAGGGTTAGCCGGCAAGCGCGAACATCTGCTGAACACCGGACCGATTCCCGTGCTTGCCATTGATCGCGGCGGACAAGTGACTTATCACGGACCGGGACAATGGATCGCTTATGTATTGCTGGACTTAAAAAGGCGCGGCTGGGGTGTAAAACATCTGGTGTCTAGCTTAGAGCAAAGCGTCATTGACTTATTGGCAGCACACGGTGTCCATGCGGTCCGCCGCGACAAAGCCCCCGGCGTCTATGTCAAACAGCGCAAAATCGCCGCACTGGGATTGCGCGTGCGGCGCGGTTGCTCCTATCACGGTTTAAGCTTGAATGTGAACATGGATTTAAGCCCATTTCAAGGCATTAATCCCTGTGGTTACCAAGGCTTAGAGGTTACACAGTTATGTGACGAGGGGGTTAAGCTGGATATGCCGCAAGCAGGCGAAGCCCTGCTGGCTTGTGTGCTAGAAAAGCTGATAGAAGTCTCCTAATTGTTGCAAAATGCGCGGGCATTGATGCGCTGCTATTTCATCTCAAGCCGCGTATTCTATTAAGAAAAAACCTAACAAGTCTCGAAGACCTGTCAGGTTTTGGCGCGGAGTGTAAACGGTTACGTTTCAGGCGGAGTATATTTCCATCGTCTCATTTCTCCAAAGCGTCCAGCACCCCATCCCAAAATAAAATCCGCGCTTGCAAAGCTTGTTGTGCTGCCAATTCTGCTTCGGCGATTTTTTCTGCCTCACCAGCACAAAGCTGTTCAAGTAAACGCAAAGACAGCGGGGCATGGAAGTCTTCATCTAGGTGAATGTGGCGTTTCAGGTAATAATGAAAAGTCGGCGCGTCTTGTTCAGTAATACGCATTCTGCTTAAAAAAGCGCGGAACATCAGCGGAATAATCTTCTCCCGCCCCAATGCCAAAGCCGCCGCCACGCAGTGCGGCTGGTCGCTGTCAATGAAGGCAAAAGTGGTGCGCGTAAAGCGTCGCGCAGCAGGCGGCACATAGTCTTCCATGAGGGCTTTTTGTACGCCGTTGGCGCGGACTTGCTGAACAAATCGCTGCGGAATGCTGGCATCCGCGCCTATATCTGCCATCGCGCCGCAGTAGAGTTCAAAATGGCTGCTAAATTGTACGCCGCTGCCGGGCGCGCCCTGATCAGATTCTTCTTCTAGCACCAGCTCGTTGATAAATCGCCGCACTGCACCATCGCCTTGGGCTATCCACGGATAGCTAGTCGGTGCAATCTGCTGTTGTAAATATTTGATTAAGGACATAAAATCCCACACG
Organism: uncultured Thiomargarita sp.; assembly: GCA_964582525.1. Taxonomy (GTDB): domain Bacteria; phylum Pseudomonadota; class Gammaproteobacteria; order Beggiatoales; family Beggiatoaceae; genus BB31. The sequence continues at coordinate 23,506 of CAZOSP010000032.1, forward strand.
GAAAAAACGTGGTGCTGCATGAAGCCACGTAAATCCTGTAAGCTATGTAGGGCGGCATAGACTGGGTGTTGATTGAGTTCCTCTTGTAATGGCGCGATCACGGCTAAATTAAAGCTTGGCATGGTGTCTGTTCCTAGTAAAATGGATGTTCGCTCAGGCGACTCGCAGTAAAAAAACGCCCAGCTAGAATAACAGTGGGAGTGGCTAAGCTTCCAGCTTAGCCAAATCGCCGTAGGCGATTAAAGCGGCTTTGCCGCTTGGCTGAGCGTTCAGCCACGCCCATAAAAACTAGGGATGTATTTTTTTGCGTGTTACCTTAAATGCGCCTCGCTATAGCAGGCTTCAAGCGATAGCTGCTAACATAAGATCGATTAAGCGACGCTAAACACCCGCTTGGTCGGCTAAAATTTTTCGCACCACATTATGCTCATCCTTCTGTTATGATAGCCATTTCCATTGACCCTATTGCCCGACAACAATGAAATCGATTTACTTCCGCCAAAGCAAAGACGAAGTCGCCATTCACACGCAAGATCGCCTGTTAGATGCCTTGTTGATGAATGAAGTGGAAGTGATGATGCTGTGCGGCGGACGCGGGCTATGCGCCACCTGTCATGTGTATGTGACGCGCAATCCGCATTGCTTAACGCCAGTCACCGAGCGCGAAAAAAAAACCTTAAGCCTGTTGACCACTGCCCAACCCAACAGCCGTCTTGCCTGTCAAGCCCATGTCGTTGGCGAAGATATTGAGGTAGCATTGCCCGATGGCTTGTATGTAGAGTCTTTTTCAGATATAGAAAGTTTGGTTGGCAAACGCACTAAAGTGCCTATACTGCATCCGGTAGATGGACGCACCTTGATTCATGCCAATAAAATTATTACCCGTTCTGCGATTATGGAACTCAAAGACGTAGATTTTAACCCCACTGACATCGAACTGGACTAAGCTATGCCAATCAATGCAGGCGACGGTGGCTTTAAGGGCTACCACAATTATTATCATCCCGATGAGTTTTTTCGCCGCGAAGCCGATCAAGGCGCGATTTATTTGCGCGACGGGCAGCGTGCCGCCAAAGTCACAGAAAGCTTCATTAACGGCTTACACCTAGGCGTTGAAGAAGAAGTCGGCAACACCGCCAGCAACCTGCTGATGTATAAATGCGGACAAGCCTGGGGTGAACAGGACATGAAACGCTTTAATAATCGGATGCGCCAAGAATTTGGTGGCGGCAAGCTGGATATTTGGCAAATGAATAAGCTATTTGTGTTCGAATCTTGGTGGTGGCCCCTCACCTTAGAAGGCTTTGGCGGCTGGACCTTAGATTTGAATTTTGTCAAACGCGGCTTAACCGTGGTAGAAATCCGCAATTCAGCCGTCGCACATTCGATGAAAATCGTCGGCAAACCCGTATGTCATATTTATGCGGGTTTATTCGCCGGCGTATTCTCCTTCTACGAGCGCAAAGAACGCGAGTGCATTGAAGTGCAATGTTATTCAATGGGCAACGATGTATGCAAATTCTTAATCGGCGATCAAAAACAAGTCAATGCCGCTGAGTTTTGGCGACAAGAAGGCGCGAGCGCGACAGAAATATTAAGCAATTTTGACCTGGGTTAAGCGCATGGAACATTTCAACACAGCACTCACTAGCCATTTTAAGCGTTACTTAAACACGCTCTCCGTGCCATTGGCAGATCAAGCCGTCTTTAGCCAAACGCCAACCGCTTCTTATGCGCGTTTCGAGCCTGCCGCTGCCAGTTTACAGCAAGCCTTATCTATGCCGCGCATGGAGCAAAATATCATCTGGCGCACAGCACTGAGTCATTTACAACAAGCCCGACCTGCCCTCAGCCCTTGGCACGGCACGGCGCATTGGCAAACCGCGTTAGGGCGTTTACAACAAGGTATCAGCGGCGAAGAATTATTACTGCCCGAAGACCTCTTAGACGAAGGCGTTGAAGATGACCTGCTGGCATTGCCCGAGATGCCCGACACCGACGACTTGTTGGATTTGGATATGGACGGCGGTTCAGCCGAGCTTGATGCGCTATTTGCTGAAGCACCCGCCGCCGCTCCCGTAACAAGTGCCAGCCCGCACCAACAAGCTGTCGAAGCTATACCAGCAGAGGTCAGCGAATCAGTTGCAGCCCTGAGCGAGGCAGACGAGAATATGCTGGAAGCAGAAAGCCCCCATATTCATGTGTCAGCCGGACAAACGACCGCGCAAGCCGCGTCAATCGCCGCGCCGCAAGCCGCACAAAATCCCGTTTTAGCCGCCACCCAGCAAGCCCTGCGCAGTGCTGAAGCTGCCGCCACGCAAGCCACCGAAGCAGCCGCCGCGCCTACACTCGTGCTTGATGTCAAAACCCAAAGCAGTAAAGACTTTTTCTCCCGTTTACCCTGGGGCGGCACGCAGTCTTCGTAAACACTCTTTAACATCCGTCATTGATTGAGAAACGCATGTCCGACGCTACCCAAAGCTTTAGAACGCATCCTGAGTTAGCTGCCATTTTCAGAGCAGCAGAAAGTCGTCAATTGACCGAGCAGGAATTAGAAGAATACTATCGCGTATTGCCACATGAATTGCCCCGCGCAACCGCAGCGCGAGAAATTAAATCGATTGAAACGCGCACAGTACAAGCGGTCATTAACGAAATTTTTGCCCTCTATCCGTTTGAAGAGCGGCATACTATGGCAACCGGTAAATGCGCCAGAGATGTGCGCTATCTCAGTGCTTATGCAACGCTGGCAATGCTGATGAATGATCCGCAATGGTTTGAAGACAAATTATTGCTATGGATGAAAACTATTCTACAGGCATTTGAATTTCCCGAACAAGCACATAAACCTAAAGTCAGTTTTAATTTAACGGCTAATACTGCTAATGCCGTAGAAAAATACAAACCCCATCAGCGTTCTATTTACGATACTTATGTACGCCTTAAACAACAATATCATCGCACTTTATCATCTGCTTCTTATGATTTAATTGAATCCTATTTGCAGCGCGCTGTAGAAGTCTTAGCAGAAGATTGAAACATACTCATGGCTGTAAGCATTCACTTCCCCTAGAGAGAACTTGCAGGTTTTTAATAGGGAAAGAACGCTTACTAAACAACAACGCATAACGAGTTAAACGTGAGCAAAAATCTGGTCGTCGTAGAATCGCCCGCGAAGGCGAAAACCATCAAAAAATACTTGGGAAATGATTTTGAAGTCTTGGCTTCTTATGGTCATGTGCGTGATTTACTGCCAAAAAATGGCGCAGTAGATACCGAACACAATTTCGCCATGAAATATGAAATCATTGAACGCAACGCGAAACATGTAAGTGCTATCGCAAATGCTTTGAAACACGCCGATGCTTTATATCTGGCAACTGACCCTGACCGCGAAGGCGAAGCCATTTCTTGGCATTTGTATGAACTCTTAAAAGACAAGAAACTCTTAAAAGACAAACCAGTGCATCGCGTGGTCTTCCATGAAATCACCAAACAAGCCATTCAAGATGCCGTAGCACATCCACGCACTTTATCCATTGATCTAATCAATGCACAACAAGCACGTCGGGCTTTAGATTATTTAGTCGGTTTCAATCTTTCGCCTTTGTTATGGAGAAAAATCCGTGCCGGGCTGTCTGCCGGACGAGTACAAAGCCCCGCCTTGCGCTTAATCGTTGAGCGCGAAATAGAAATTAAAGCTTTTAAGCCGCAAGAATACTGGACTATTGAAGCGGATGTGAATAAAAAGCCTGAAGCCAGAAAAAAACCGCAGCCGTTCATGGGTAAACTCACTCATTACGCCGCTAAAAAACTGACTCAATTTTCTATTAACAACCAAGACCAAGCACATGCAACCCGAGAAGATTTGCTGACACAAGCCAATGGACAGTTGCAAGTCATTAAAGTTGAAAAGAAACAACGCCGTCAACAACCCGCACCGCCTTTTATTACTTCTACCTTGCAACAGGAAGCAGCGCGTAAACTCGGTTTCACTGCACAAAGAACCATGTCAGTCGCGCAGCAGTTATACGAAGGCATGGATATTGGTGAAGGCACAGTAGGTTTAATTACCTACATGCGGACTGATTCAGTCAATCTCGCCGAAGAAGCCATTAATGAAATTCGGCAAGTCATTGAACAGCGTTATGGCAAGGACAATTTACCTAAAACGCCGCGTGTATTTCAAACAAAATCCAAAAACGCACAAGAAGCCCATGAAGCAATCCGCCCCACTTCAGCACAGCGTCATCCCGATCAAGTCAAGCAATACCTTAAAGCAGAGCAATACAAACTCTATAGCCTGATTTGGCAGCGTACTGTTGCCTGCCAAATGATACATGCCACGCTCAACACGGTGGCGGTGGATATGGCATGTGGCAGTGATAAAAACATTTTTCGCGCCAATGGTTCAGTGCTTGCTAATCCGGGCTTTCGCGCCGTGTATATGGAAGGCGATGATGACAAAGAGGATGATGCAGAAAAAGCAAAAAGCACACAGAAAAATGCGCAAGAAGAAGAACGTCTGTTGCCGCCTTTAGAAGAAGGGGAATGGATAGACTTAAAAGATATTCGCGCCGATCAGCATTTCACCGAACCGCCACCGCGTTACAGCGAAGCGCGTTTAGTCAAAACCTTAGAAGAACATGGTATTGGTCGCCCTTCTACTTATGCCAGCATTATTTCCACCTTGCAACAACGTGAATATGTCGTATTAGAGAAAAAGCGTTTTATTCCTACCGACGTGGGCGAAGTCGTGAATAAATTTCTGACTGAACATTTTTCTCAATATGTAGATTATGCGTTTACTGCCAAATTAGAAGATGAACTAGATGCGGTTTCTCGCGGTGAACAAGAATGGATTCCTTTAATGGAGCGTTTCTGGAGCAAGTTCAAAAGCCGCGTTGATAGCAAAATGGAAAGCGTGGATCGCAAAGATGTTACGCATGAAGAAATTGATGAAAAATGCCCGGATTGTGGCAGTGCCTTGTCGATTCGTTTAGGCAAACGAGGTAAATTCATCGGTTGCACGAATTATCCGGAATGCAAATATACACGCAACCTAGATGGTACTTCTGCTTCAAATGACCCGCCCGAAGTTGTGGAAGACCGTAAATGTCCAAAATGTGCTAGTGATTTACATATCAAACAAGGGCGTTATGGTAAATTTATTGGTTGCAGTGCTTATCCTAAATGTAAGCATATTGAACCTTTAGAGAAACCGGAAGATACCGGAATTGAGTGTCCGGAATGCAAAAAAGGGATGTTGCAAAAGAAAAAATCACGTTTTGGTAAAGAATTTTATTCTTGTTCTAGCTATCCCGACTGTAAATATGCAGTATGGAATCCGCCTATCGCAGAAGCCTGTCCAAACTGCCATTGGCCCATTTTAACCCTGAAAACCACTAAAAGACGCGGCACAGAAAAAGTCTGCCCACAAAAAGAATGTGGCTACACGGAACAAGTTGAAGCCCCCGAATAAGGTGCTGTGCAATGATTGAGTCTATAGCTGAATGGGATAGTGGGGTTTCTCTTGATATGGGTTCTTATAATCATTCAATCGTGCAGGTTAATCTTGCGGTAGTGTTAAAACAATTAAAAAAATACGATGTTTTAGCCGAACTCAGTATCGATATGCAAGGCACAGAAATCCGCCCTGATTTGTGTTTATATCCGCGCCGTGGCTTAAGCCGCCCACGCGATATTTTACGCATGACAGAAATGCCTTTGTTAGCCGTTGAAATCTTATCTCCAAAACAAGGCACAGATGATATTTTGGAAAAATTTGAATTATACTTTGCGGCAGGTGTGACTTCTTGTTGGTTAGTCGATCCCGCACAAGAAATTATTTCTGTTTATAAAAATCCAGCGCAACACGTTGTTTATAGTAGCGGTGAGTTGTGTGATGAAGTGTTAGATATTCGTGTGCCGGTAACAGAGATTTTTGCATAAAGGTGTGCGTAACCTGAAGTCGTGTTACGCATTCGGTAATCCTAATTCTTCTCCCGCCAGAAAGCCTATTTTGCTTCACTGCTTAGATTTTAAGCACTTAAAATATCTCTGAAAGCAGTTTCTGGTGGACTGCATTCATGGCAGGTAAGTCCCTATGTATGCCGCCGAAAGCTTAGGTGCTTTACGTTTTGAATACGAAGCACACTTATATAACGACCTTTCTCGTCAACCGCAAATTCGCAGCGTGCAAGAGCAGATCGAGCGCGATCATTATTATTCTTTGCACAAACGCCATTTGCTGGGTACGGCGGTGAAAATTACCGCAGATTTGTTTCCCGCACTTTATGCTGTCTATCAAAATTGCTTAGATCACATTGGTAGCGGCATAGAAGGCAATCTTTACGTGCATCAAGACAGCCAATACAATGCCCATGTTTATGCCAATGAGCAACGCTTTGATATTTTACTGACTTCTGCTTTAGTTAAAGATTTCAAGCCATTAGAGCTGTCTTTTGTGATTGGGCATGAATTGGGGCATGTCTTATTTGCGCATAACTGCATTCCCGCCGGACATTTGCTATTTGAAGAACGCGCTGAACCTATTTCTGCGCAACTGGCAAAAACCCTGTTGCAATGGTCGCGGGCGGCGGAAATTACCGCCGACCGTATCGGCTTTCTGACCTGCGGCGATCTCAGCAGTGCCGCTACCGCATTTTTCAAAACGGCGTGCGGCATTCAGCCCGACAGCGACCGTCAGGTGCTGAACAGCCTGCATACCCAGTTTGAAGAAATCGAACGCCTGACGGCTGATATGCAGCAAAAGAAAATTGCGGCTTATGTCAGCACCCATCCCTTAATTCCTATCCGCTTCAAAAGCTTAGAACTGATTTCTTTGGATTTGTTGCGCTTTCGCAATCAAGGCAAGACCATTCGCCCACGCGATTTAAGCATGATTAATCAGCAAGTGCAGCGCGTCTTGAGTAAAACCGAACCGGCTAACATTGATACGCACGGCGGTTTGCCGACTGCGCAACAAGCTGTAGAAGCACAGGAAGCCTTCGCGCCTTTGTTGTTGTTGAGTTTGGTGTGTGTTGCCAGCAGTAGCGGGAGTTTAGCGCGTGATAAGGTGCAATTTATTGAGGAAACCGCGCAACGTCTGCCTGCTAAGGTCAATCTTGCGGCGATTTTGCAAGATTGCGCTAATAATCCGCGTTTGTTTCAGCAGCAGGTGCTAGAAGAAATGCGCCATTATGCGGTCAATCAAGATACTATTTTGCAAGTGCTGCATAGCTGCGCGCTCATGTGTCAACCCGCTAAGCCAGCAGAAGTGCAGATGATGCGCGAGCTGTGTCGCAATTTGCGCGGCGCGAATAATTTAGTGGATGCGGTGCTGTGCTAGTTCAGCTAAACGTGGCACGCATTGTAATAAAACACAAACAAATTCAGTCATCTGAAAAGTTGACCGCGAACAGTATAAACCTTAAGGAATGCTCATGTTTATTATTATGGTTAGCCCCGAATGCGCACCGGTTGCCAAAGTTGGCGGTTTAGGCGATGTGGTGCATGGACTGGCACACGAACTGGCAATTCGTGGCAACAGCGTGGAAATCATTCTGCCCAAATACGATTGTATGCGCTACAACAAAGTACATGGATTAACCAAAACTTACGAAGATTTGTGGGTGCCGTTTTACGACATCGCCATTCACTGCACGGTGTATTTTGGCTGGGTCGATGATCTTAAGTGCTTCTTTATTGAGCCGCATTCGCAGCACAATTTTTTCCAGCGGCAAAAATACTACGGCGACGCAGACGATGCAGCGCGTTTTGCCTTCTTCTCCCGCGCCGTGCTGGAATTTATGCTGAAAGCCAACAAGCACCCCGACATCATCCACTGCCACGACTGGCAAACTGCGCTGGTACCGGTGTTGTTGTACGAAATCTACGCCAAGCTCGGCATGAGCCACCCACGAGTCTGCTACACCCTGCACAATCTTGGACACCAGGGCGTGACTGGTGAACTGACTTTGCAGCAAGTTGGCTTACATCCGCCCGCCTACAATACTCCGCAACGCCTTGCCGATCATACTCACCCAGGCGCGGTTAATTTAATGAAAGGCGGTATCGTCTTCTCTAACTTTGTCACCACCGTATCGCCTACTTACGCGGGCGAAATTCGCCACACCGAACAAGGCATGGGTTTGCAGGACACGCTGGAAAAACACGGCGCGAAAGTCGGCGGGGTATTAAACGGCGTGGATTACAATGTCTGGAATCCGCAACTCGACCGCCATATTCCTTATCCCTACAGTGCTGACAGCCTAGCGGAAAAAGTCAAAAACAAGAAGGCGTTACGCCAACGCCTGTGGCTGCGCGACGAGTTCAAACCGATTATTGCTGTGGTCAGCCGCCTGGACAAACAAAAAGGCGTGCATCTCATTATGCGGGCGATTTTTTACGCGCTCGAACAACAAAGCCAATTTGTGCTGCTCGGTTCAGGTTCGGAAGACAGCATCAATAGCCAATTTTGGGACATCAAAAACCGCCTCAACGACAATCAAGATTGCCATTTAGAAATTGGCTATGACGAAGAACTCGCGCATCTGATTTACGCCGGCGCGGATATGATTTTGATTCCTAGCGTTTATGAACCCTGCGGCTTAACCCAGCTCATCAGCTTACGCTACGGCACCGTACCCATTGTGCGCAACACCGGCGGACTCGCCGACACCGTGTTTGATGCCAACTACGCCGACCAGCCCTACGAACAACGCAACGGCTACGTGTTTCATAACCTTGATAATATTGCGTTAGAGTCTGCCATGAGCCGCGCTATCGGCTTATGGTACAAATACCCGCGCTACTTCCGTGAATTGCGTCGCAATGGAATGCGTCAGGATCATTCTTGGAATCATCCGGGGCAGGATTATTTGAATATTTACAACTATATCAAAGCCTGATTTTAGTCCTTGCAAGGCGGCATCTTAGCTTGGCAATGTCCACTATAGCAGGATGATTTTACACAACCATCATTTGAGCTTCGGCGTTTTCAGTATAAACTTGACGGGACAAGCCTATGAGCGATAATCAACTTAATGTAGTCTTTTGTTGGCTGGGAGCGGCTAAGCTCCAGCTTAGCCAAATCGCCGTAGGCGATTGAAGCGGCTTCGCCGCTGGGACCGACTGGGAGCGGCTGGGAGCGGCTAAGCTCCAGCTTAGCCAAATCGCCGTAGGCGATTGAAGCGGCTTCGCCGCTGGGACCGACTGGGAGCGGCTGGGAGCGGCTAAGCTCCAGCTTAGCCAAATCGCCGTAGGCGATTGAAGCGG
>CAZOSP010000033.1:0-32566 GCA_964582525.1 uncultured Thiomargarita sp.
AAAGGGAAAAATAATCGGAACAAAACCCGGATCATATCAATCGACTCAAAAATATGAATTTTCACCAGCCCACGTAGTATCGGTGCAGGGTGTTGGTGACGCGGATTTGGTAGCCGTTTTCTGGATGCTTGACTCGTCGCTGTCATCCTTGCCGTCATCCTTATCATCGGAAGGCGGCGGAATCGGCGTATCGTCGTCCTCTTCTGCATCCTTTGTATTTTCCGCAGCGGATGGAACCACGGCGGTTGGCTGCCAGACGGTACGGAGTTGTTGGTAGAATTCTGATTGAGCCGCTCCTGCGCTTCTTTGAGGTCGTTGACCACGGTGACGCACAGCCGCCCCCTCTTCATCCAGAGAGTGGATGTAGTCTTCGTCAAGTTGTTGGAGGCTGTGGGGGGTGAGTTTCGTGCTGTATGCTTTGCCAGAAATGCGGGGTGTTATGCAAGCTTTTGTGGGGGGCTGAAGGGTTACTGCGTAACTCGTGTTACACGGTGGGTGCTTTTTGCTGCGAAACACTGCTTACGTTGCTTAAAATCAGCGCAACAAATTTCAGCTATAGGCTCCTCTGAACGCATACGCCCGCTTAATCCGCACTGCACTATTTGCACATTAAAGGCGTTATAGGAATATTTTGCCCTCTCTGTTAATGTCCCTATTATAGTCTAAAACAGCGTATTTTCTTGAGATACGCATCCTGTTCAAAATGTCTTTATATTCCATATAAGAATATTAGGATACAAAAAATCATTAGCTGTAAAGGATAAAATCTCTGATGCTGTTGCGGCTTTAAACTTAAACAAATGACACAGGGAGTTTTCACTGATGAGATCAGAAAAAAAACACGGATTGCTGATCAAAACAATCATTTATGGCTGTCTTAGTATCGCTTTGTATTTCTTGCTTTACTTTTTCAACGAGGAAATTCTCGAGCGTTCTCGGGAAGGCGGTTGGAATTTCATTTATCCGGTTGCGATTGCCTTTATTTTTTCAATCGTTCACGGCAATTTCACCGGCTACATCTGGGAGCTGTTTGGCGTTAAAGCAAAACCCATGAAAAAATAATCACTTAAAACAGTTTGTTGTTTAAACAAAAAATCACGGAGTTATTTGCAGTATGGAAATTAATTTTATTGACTTGAGTTTGCTCAATGTCATTTTCTTGTTTTTGGTTGGCTTTGTTGGCGGCTTGGTGAGCGGCTTTATCGGTTCGGGTGGTGCTTTTGTGCTGACCCCGGCAATGATGAATATCGGTGTTTCTGGGGTGATGGCGGTTGCCAGTAATATGTGCCACAAATTTCCCAAATCCTTAGTGGGCGCGATGAAACGCCATAAATACGGACAAGTCGATGTGAAACTCGGCATTGTCATGGGGATTTCTGCTGAAGCTGGGGTGTTGATCGGTGCGCATTACATGCAGCATATCCGCGAGGTATTTGGCAGTGCCGGTTCGAATCTGTATGTGTCAGTGGTATTTGTCCTGGTGCTTGCCATTGTCGGCGGTTACGTGCTACGCGATGCGTATAAAATGGTCAGATCAGCCAATCCCGAAGAAGAAAAACTGACCAAACTGGCGCGCTGGGTGCAGTCAGTGCGCATCCCTTACACCATGATGTATTTCAAAAGTATCGGCTGCGAAATTTCGGTGTTATTTACCCTGCCGCTGGGGTTTGCTACCGGATTGTTAGCCTCGACGATTGCGGTCGGCGGCTTTATCGGCGTACCTGCGATGATGTACGTGCTGGGCGTACCTGGCTTGATGGCTTCTGCCACCGAATTAGTCATTGCTTTTATTATGGGTATGGGCGGCACCATTAAATACGCTTGGAGTGGTTTGGTCGATATTCGTCTTGCCATGATTATTCTGGCGGGTTCGCTGTTTGGCATACAACTCGGCTCAATCGGCACCACTTACGTCAAACCTTATATGGTCAAAGTCGTCATGGGTGTGATTATGCTCATTGTGCTATTTAGCCGCGGCGCGATGATTCCGGTCTATTTGTCCGAATTAGAGCTGATCGGCAAAATCAGCCCTGACAATGTTTCTATTTTGGAAACCGTCAGCTTTATTTTGTTGATTACCGGTTTAGTGGTTGGCGCGGTGATTGTTTTCACTGCCCTGCTGAAAGGGATGGCACTGCATCGTCGTGAATTGGCTGCTGATGGTGCGGTGGTTGAGGAGATCGCGCATTTCAGCCGTAGCGAAGTCGAAAGCCTAGTACCTAGCGGACGTTTAGAGCGCATTATGTTGGTCACTGACACTTCCGAATTTAGCCACAACGCAACGCAAGAAGCCATCCGCATGGCGAAACGCTGCCACAGCAAACTACATGTTTTCAGCATATTGCCTGAAATCGATTATGAAATCACACTGGGTCAGTCGCTATTTGAAGCAGAAAAAACCGCTGCGGTCGCGCATCTCAACGACATTCAAGCCCAAGCTAAAGCGGACGGCATTGATTGCGAAATTCTGCTAGGACACGGCACCGCCTATCTGGAAATTGTCGAAGAAGCTGAACACAGCAATATGGACGTGATCATCATGGGACGGCGCGATAGCAGCGATTTAGCGCGGGCAATGTTAGGCAGCACTACTGCCAATGTGATAGGTCACACCCACCGCAATGTATTGGTCGTGCCGCGTGGCAGCACAACCGAAGCCAAGCACCTTCTGTTGCCAGTGGATGGCTCACGTTACAGCGATGCAGCGGCGATGGTCGTGTTGGGACTCATCAAACAATGTCACGCGCCCGTCACCATCGTTTCCGTAGCGCGTGACGAGCATCTACAAGAGGAAGTGCGTCAACGTGCAGAACGTGTACAAAAACTGCTCAAACAAGAAGGCGCGGAGGCGCAGGTTGAAATCCGCGTGGGTCGTCCAGACGTTGCGATTGTCGAAGTTGCGCAAAGCGTGAGTGCAGACTTGATCGTCATGGGCAGTCACGGGCGCGGCGGCTTGGATCGCTTGCTGATGGGCAGCAATTCCGAGCGCGTCATTGGACGTGCCGAGTGTCCGGTGTTGGTCGTCAAGCTGTAAATTTAATACTCGCGGGTCAAGATTTTCAAACTTGCCCCGCCGGTGTTTTAAGAGTCTGTCGGCTAATCACAATGGGTCCCGCCCACGTCGCGCAGGCGCAAACGCCCCACTTTTCGTCCTAATTGCGCTTCAAAAATCACCGTATAGCTCAACACGCGCTGCACATACAGGCGCGTTTCGCGGAAGGGAATTTGTTCTACCCAAATATCCGCCGGCTGACACGCAAATTCTTTTGCCCAGCGAGCCGCACGTCCGGGTCCCGCATTGTAGGCGGCGGTTGCCAACATATAGTTGCCTTTGAAACGCTTTAACATGCGCTGCAAATAAGTTGTGCCTAAGCGGATGTTGGTATAAACGTCGTAAATATCTTGGTTGTCTTCAATAATCAAACCAATGGTTTCTGCCATTGCGCGTCCAGTGGCGGGCATTAACTGCATTAAGCCCATCGCCCCAGCCGACGAAGTGACATCATCAGCAAACGCGCTTTCTTGGCGCATGATGCCATAAGCCCAAGCCATATCCAGTTCTTGCTCTTCAGTACCCGCCAATAGTTGCGCATAGTAGGCAAGCGGAAAACGCATGTCTAAATCATCATAAAATCGCGCTGTTGCGGCAGTGAAAATCGCCCGCTGATACCAACACCATTGACGCGCCAGGGCTGCGGCTTGCACTAATTCGGCAGGTTTCATGTACGCCAGTTCATTGTGCCACTCGCGGTTTGCACTGGTTTTCATGCCAAAATGATAAAACTCACGCGCCCGCGCAAGGGCAGGATGTTTTTGGTAAAGTTGCGCGATCTGTTGCGCACTCAAGTCAACTTTTTGATGATTTAGCGAATAGGCTTGGGCAATTTTATCAGCCGCCAGAAAGCCATAAAAATCGCGCTCTTTGGCTAAATCCGCATAGAGACTTCGCGCCAGCTCGGCTTTGTCGGTTTGTTCCAAAGCGCGCGCTTCCCAGTAACGCCATTGCGGTTCATCCTGCGCATGGTCAGGAAAACGCTGAATCGTATCAACAATGCCCTGCCAATCCCGCGCTAATAATGCGTATTGCAAAAACACCTGTTGGGCAGTGTCGTTCCACTGCGCTGTTTTTAGGGCTTTGAGTTGTTTGAGCGCCTCGGGAGAATTTGACCAAGCGGCTCGCAGAGCCAGTTCGCGCTGCATGGCAGCTTTTTCTGCTGGATCAAAGGCATACCCTTGGCTCAAGTGCGTCCACAGGCGTTGCGCATTGTCGAAGTCTTGGCGGGCTAAACGGGTAACGCCTTGAAAAATAACTTCTCGCGCCGCGCTGCTATCAGGTTCAATAAAATTTTCCAGGCTTTCTAGCGGATCAGCGCGTGTTTTTTGCCAAACCGTATAAATATTTTGCAACTTGTCATCGCTTAACTTTTTCGCTAGAAACTGCGCCAAACCCGCATTGCCCTTGCGCATCACTAATCGCAGGCGTTGCCAAAGCAAATCATCATCCATAACATGCTCATACAAATAATCAAACACCGGATCGCAAGCATTAGGCTGTGATCTGCCGACTGTCCATAGTTGGCGTGCGGCATTAATCATATCCGCACCGGTTTCGCCGCGCTGCAAACGCGCCGCCACATAGCGACATTGCAACACGCTGCTGTTAACCTGCGGATGATAATCGGCAATAAATTGTTCCCAGCGTTTCTCGCGTGATAAGTGGGCTAACCAGTCGTAGCGTAATTTTTTACTCAATGCAGCACTAGGATAGTCGCTTAAAAAAGACTTAACTTCTTTGGGATCAACAAGATGAAGATGTGATTTAAGATGAAGATAGCGTAAATAATAGCTCAGTGGATAATCATCAAGTTGTTTAAGTAAAGTTTGAAATTGTCCCAGTTGCTTATGTTGCAGTGCTTTGTGGGCTTGCCAAAACAAATCGCGCTGCTGTTCTAGGCGGCTCTCCGCATGAGCCACTGGCACACACGTCAGTAATAGGGTAAGACATATCCGCTTCCATTGAGTTTTCATTAATCGCAAAGCTCCCTTGCATAAAGGTTAGGTGGTCAAAAATTTTAAGGCACTTATCTGCTTGCAAGCATGTTCAAACGTCAGCATTCAAGTCAGGTTTCAAAAATCTGCGGGGACATGATATCTAAAACGACAGCACAACCTATGCATCAGAGTCGGATAATATAGTTTCCATTTCCAGCATGGCATTCATCTTCAACATCACATCTTCTAAAGGTGTCAGTCCCTCTATTTTTTCAAATACCTTATTTTTAATGGTATAATAAGTGCTGACAGTCATTCTTCGCGTGTTTTCATCATAACTGGGTTCAATATCAATATTGCCGCCCGATGCAGTAAAAGCATCTAGCACTTGCTCAAGATGTCTAGTGGATTTTATTCTTTGAAACTCTCCATAAACATTAGCAAATTTATTGTATGATATGCCATATTTTTTTCTGATTTTTTTGTACTGTTGATTAGATAATCCGGCATTGACTTGATGCCGTTTATTTTTATATTTTTTGCCCAGTTCTATTTGCATATTGTCTAAATACAAATGCGCTATTTCAAGCATAAGTGCTTGGTGTTTTTCTAACAATGCTTCATTCATGTTTATTGCCTCTTAAATCAGCTATGCATTTATAAGCATTCACTTTCCTCTATTAAAAACCTCGCAGGTTTGCAAAACCTACAAGGTTTACCTGGGTATCTGCACGGTTACATTGATTCAGCTCCCGCACAAACCCCTAACAAGTCTTAATATTGTGCGGAGTTTGCGATGAAATACAAGGGTGGCTAAGGCGCGTTTTTTTGCGCCGTCATCCGCCACACGATAAACCGGATGTAATCCAAAAATGGCGGATACGCTGCGCTTAATCCGCCCTACGTAGCTCATCTCCCGATGAGCTTTTGCGCCGCCTGCGGCGGTGCTGCTAATCGGGAGATGATCACTCTCCGCTATGTTAGGTGCTAAATTGCTGTTAGAATGAGCAGCTTGCGCCGCTCGGTTGACTTGGCACAGTCGCCCCAGTACGGCTCTCTCGTTTCCACGCTCTGCTGTGGAAATGTCTAACTCATTATTCATTTTATTCATTCTGGAACAGTCTTATGCTTGTAAAATTGCTTATTTCATTACTGCTGTTGTTTCCTATTCCAAGTATCGCCGATCAACCCCTACGCCCCCCGCCCATTCCCGACATCAAAGCCAATGCCTACATTTTGCAGGATTTCCACAGTGGGCAGGTGATTATGGAAAAAAATGCCGATGAACAGGTTGAACCCGCCAGTTTAACCAAACTCATGACCGCTTATGTCGTCTTTAGCGAACTCAAATCAGGACGGCTCAAATTTGAAGACGTTGCACGTATCAGCGAAAACGCTTGGCGCATGGGCGGCTCAAAAATGTATATCAATGTTGATAGCGAAGTAAAAATCATCGACTTGCTGCGCGGCATGATTGTACAGTCAGGCAACGATGCCAGCATCGCCCTAGCAGAACACTTAGCTGGCAGCGAACAAGCCTTTGCGGGCGTTATGAACCAGTTTGCCCAGCGTTTAGAATTAACCCATACCTTTTACACCAACAGCACCGGAATGCCTGGCGAAGGGCATCTTACCACTGCCCGCGATATGGCAAAAATGGCTATCGCCTTAATTCAAGACTTTCCTGAGTATTATCCGTTTTATTCAGAAAAATCATTTACTTATAACGAAATCACTCAGCAAAATCGAAATTCATTGCTGTGGCGCGATGACACCGTAGATGGACTCAAAACCGGCTACACCCAAGCCGCCGGTTATTGTTTAATTTCCTCCGCAGAACGTCAAGGAATGCGCCTTATTTCTGTGGTCATGGGGACAGACAGCAAAAAAGCCCGCGCCGTCGAAAGCCAAAAAATGCTCAATTACGGCTTCCGTTTTTATGAAACACACCGCATTTATCCCGCCCATCAAGCTCTAAAAACCCAGCGCGTTTGGCAGGGCGCAGTGCAAGAAGTACAGCTTGGCTTGCAAGAAACCTTATTTATCACCATTCCGCGTGGACAATATCAACAATTAAAACCACAAATTGAATTAAAACCGCGTTTAATAGCACCGCTCAATGACGGCGAAACTTGTGGGCAATTAAAACTCTTACTGCAAAACAATGTCATCGCCGAGCGTCCTCTAGTGGCTTTGCAAAGCGTTGAAGAAGGCGATCTTCTGCAATGGTTGATTGATTCAGTGTTGTTGAAATTTGAATAAAAAAGGAACTGACTTGGCTTATCGATTAACAAAAATCTACACCCGCGCAGGCGATCAAGGAACAACTCGTTTAGCTGACGGTGTTGAATTAGCAAAAAATTCAGCAAGAATTATTGCTATTGGTGAAGTAGATGAATTAAATTGCGCACTTGGCATTATTCTCAGTTATGCAGTGCCGGCTGATATTAAAAAACTGCTTATTGGTATTCAACACCTGTTATTTGAACTGGGTGCAGAACTCGCCATTCCCGCTTCAGCACGCTTACAAGAAGCAGATGTCACGCAATTAGAAGAGCAGCTTGATCAACTCAACCAACAGCTTCCTCCACTGACTGAGTTTATTCTGCCCGGTGGCATTGCCGCCAGCGCACACTGCCATCTTGCTCGCGCTATTTGTCGCCGCGCCGAACGCGCACTGGTGGCTTTATCGCTAGAAACAGCCATTAATTATTCCAGTATGCGTTTTATCAATCGCTTATCCGACTTGCTATTTGTCGTAGCACGTTTTTTACAAATGCAAAAAATAGTTGATGAAACCTTATGGCAACCGCGTTCTGCGTCTTTAACTTGAGAAAAAAAATTCATGATGATTGATTTCACCGTAGCCAATTTTTGCTCTATTAAAGAAGCACAGACATTCAGCCTCTATGCAGAAACACCTGGCATACATTTGACAAATAATATGTGTTATCGGCTGAATGACAAACTCGGTAACCGTTCAGCCCCCCGCACAACACCTGACAGGTCTTCAAGACCTGTCAGGTTTTTACTGAGAGGAGTATGAATGCTTACTTGTGAGAACCTAGTGTGCTGCATTTAGAGCAAACACCCGACATCAATGAGTTCCAAAGCTTGCGCGGCGTGCCAAGCAACAGTGAGTTCTGTGTCTTGGCGTACTGCAACGAGCAGCGCGGGTATGGCTTGGGGATTTTTCATAAGACCTAGCGCGTCAGCCGCACACCAGCGCACACTCGCTGCTGGGTCTTCGCAGAGGACGCGCATCAGCGGGGCGATGGCGGCGGGGTCTTGTAAGTAGCCTAAGCCTTTGACAAGGTGAGCGCGCACTACGGCTTCGGGTGCATTGTCTAGCACCTTGAGCAGTTCTTGGGTGACGTTGATATTGCGCAAGCGTCCTAGGGCTTCGCAGGCTTTGCCGCGTACCAGTGGATAACGCTCGTATTTCAAGACTTTGAGCAGGGCTTCAACGGCACTGTCGTCGTGTAAATGCCCTAGTGCCTCGGCGGCACTCCAGCGCACGTTGGGATCATAGTCTTCGCGCAGAGCGGCGATTAAGTCATTAACCGCATGACGATCTTTGATGCGTCCGAGTGCTTGCGCACTGCTCCAGCGTACTGCGTTATCGACATCTTGGCGCAGGGTTTTGCGCAATACAGCGAGGGCAGATTCATCCTGTAAATAACCGAGCGATTCAGCCGCACGCCAGCGCACCGCAGGGAAGGTGTCTTTTTCGGCGGCATTGATGAGGGCTTGTGTGACGGCTGCTTGTTTGAAATAACCTAAAGCTTCAGCAGCACGTCCGCGCACGGTTGCGTCACTTTCTTGGTTGAGGCTATCGAGCAGGCCCGCACAGGCAGCACTGTCTTTTAGGTGTCCCAAGGCTTCGGCGGCTCGCCAGCGCACTGCGCTTTGCGGGTCATGGCGTAGGCTGTCAAGCAGTAATTGTACGGCGCGTTTATCACCCAGATAACCTAGAGCTTCGACAGAACGCGAGCGCAGTAGCGGGTCTTCGTCTTGGGCTTGTTGCAGGAGTGTCGGGAGGCTTTGTGGGTCGGCGATTTTTGTCAAGCTTTGCGCGGCATAATGACGCACGAAAAAGTTTTTTTCCTCGCGTAAGGTGTTCAGTAATAAGGGAACGCTGTCTGCGTCACGGAATTGTCCGAGAGCTTCTGCGGCTTTGGCGCGTACTGTTGCCTGTTCGTCTTCTCGCAGCAGTGTTTGTAAGCGTTTTAAGGTGTTGGGGTCGCGCAAGTTGCCGAGTAATTCGGCGGTTTTGGCACGCACTGCCGATTCGCTATGCTGTAGGCTTTCAAATAGAGGGGTGATGGCGTGCGGGCTGTAATTGAGATTTTCGATGTTTTTTAGCAAGCGGTTGAGCGCGGGTTGTAAAACCGGCTGGGTTAAATAAAGATGTACGGCGGTTTGAAACATTTGATCCGCGCTTTGCTGGGAGACTTGGATGTCGCGCAAGCATTGGAAAGCGATGCGAAAAGTGTAGTGCATGTCGCTTTCGCGGGGGTGCGGATAGCGTTGTAACATGCTGATAAAGCTGCTGCCTAGCGATTCGTTTAACATGCCTTGATGGGCGGCGGCAAGACGAATAATGCCCTGCCAGTGCGGATTGAATAGGTAGTGGCGTAGATAGCGATCAATTTGTTGCGGACTGCGGGTCATGGCGCAAGCGGCTAGGTATTCTTGAAACGCTAGATGCAGAAAGCCGTATTCTTCGTTACCGTGATGAATGAGCAGTCCCATGTCGAGACCGAGCAAATATTGCAGTTGGGCGATTTTGTCCATGATTTGCGCACTGTCGAGCGGACTTTGATGTTTCAGCGCGTCTTGCGCGACTTCGAGCAGGGGGCTGGCATGACTGCGGTTGTCGGCGCAATGTTCTTGCAAATAGAGGGCGATGTCTTCTAGTAGTCGATTCAATTCGCGTCCGGTGAGCAGATCGTCGTAGTTGTCAGCAGGCAGTAATAGCAGCCAGTGTTCAATGAAAAATTCGATATAGAGGCGGTATAAATCGACTTGGTGTTCGGGCAAATCGCCTACTTGTTGTTGAATCAAGCCTGTCAAGGCGCATAACAGCGGGCTACGCAAATAATGGCTAATGGTTGGTTTTTGTTCTAATTGGCTGACAAATTCGCTGGCTGTTTGTAGCACCTGACGTTGTGCAAAAGCATCCTGATTAAGATCATGGGCTTCTTTTGCGCCTTTTTGCTTTTCAATCGCCTGTAGCCATTGTTGGAAGAACTGATGAATTTGCCGTAGGCTGAAAGGTTCTAGCACTGCGGCGCGGAAGCTGTGACCGTATAAGCCGGGTTGATAGCTGATTGGGCGTGCGGTGATCAGGCAGCGGTTGCCCGGATAGGTCTCTAGTAGTGCGTCAATAGCCAAGCTGCTGCGTTGACGTAAATCGGCATCGTGAATGGTGTCTAAGCCGTCAAATAATAATAAAGCGGTGCGTTGTTGTAATTCCCGCGCAACCTGAGTGAACAGGGCTTGGCGTTGCTGCGCTTGGGTCAGCTGGCTGAACGTGGCGTTCCCACGCGGGAGCGTGGGAACGAGAATTTGTTGTAAATATTCAAGCATCGCCTGCTCGACAGACCAGTCCGGATGCGCTTGCCAGCGACGCGCAAAGCTTTCTAAATTGACATAAATGGGAAAATAACCTGTGCCACCATTGTATAGCTGTTGCGCATGACTTAGGGTTAGGTAGTGTAGTAAGGTGGTTTTGCCCGCCCCCGGCGCACCGAGTAAAACCCATTGCTGCCCGCGCTTCCACAGCATATCAATGCTTAAACCGGCTTCGCTTTGTGCGAGGTAACGCTCACGGGAATGCAGGTGCGTGAGATGACTGCCACCTTGATTGAGTAACTGCGGCACTGGGGCTTCTGGCTCGGGTGTTTGGTCGGGTGCATCGACAAACCCTGCTTCAATGCGCAAGGTCAGTGGCACATAGACTTCGTTGAGCGGCAAGTTCGGCAACTGTCGGGTGCGCAAGAGACTCGGACTTAAGCTTTGATAGCTTTGAATCTGTTGATTAAGATAGATACGTGCGAGATCGTCCATAATTGTGGTCATTTTCTGGTTTAGGTGAGGTGAATAGAGTAACGCAGGTTTGATGCCATCCGCATCAATCACTTGGGTGCAAGCATTTTTTGCTGTTTGGTGTAATTCCTGCTTACTTGCAGCAAGCCTATCAGGTTTATCACTTCGACAGCGATTAATTAAAGCAATCCATCGAACTTATCAGTATCATTAGACCCCTTAAGAATGCAAGGCGTTCAGACCTATTAAACCTGTGAAGTTCTTGTGTGGCATACTGAATAGTGAATCGGGGATGCGTATTTTATACTGCGCCCTGCCTGAAACTGCTCAGGGATACTTTTAGGTCCAAAAAGCACAGACCGCCTCACCTGAATGACCTTAACAGCTTCATTTCTTAAGCATTTTTTTAGAATACAAGGACAGCCCATGAAAGAGCGCAGACGCACTAAGCGACGTGAATTACTGTTATTTCTGCCCGTTTATGATGTGGATTCCGGTAGAATATTGGGGCATCTTGCTGACATCACGACCGGCGGCATTATGCTCTTCAGTCAAGAATGTATCGAACTCGGCAAAAAATATGCGATGGAAATCCATGTTGAAGATTTGCGTCATGCTTTGATCTATCGGGATGATGAAGGTGAAGGCGAAAAAATCAGCTTTTTAGCCCGTAGTCGCTGGATTGCCATTAATCCCGATCTATATCGCACCGGTTTTATGTTTATCGACATTTCGCCCGAAGCGCAAAATGCAATAGACCACATTATTAGAAACCTTGACAACATGTTGTAATCATTTCTGCTTATGCAAAATTGGGCTACTTTTGCGCGTCGCTATCAAGTTTTTTTACACTTTTTAGACTTTCAACAACGCCTCCTACCTATTCCTCTCGCCTTTTCCCTGGCGGCGCGCAGTGCCGAGCATTTTAGCCCGCACCGCGAGTTACAAGCAACGGTCAGCAGTGGAATGCGCAACGCGCTCGGTCTTTCTGAGGCTGACATTCAGCGGCTCTGGCAACGCTATTTACGCCATGCCGGTACAGCCGATCTGCTCACCTTTATGTACCGCCGCATGACACCCGATTGGCTAGGGCGTTATATCCATATCAACAGTGATTTTGAGATAGATGCCAGCCTAAGCACTGGGCGCAGTGTATTTTTGATGACCTATCATAATCATTATCCACATTTTTTAGCCGCTGTGATGGGCTTGTTACAGCATAAAACTTATCTGGTTGCCATGGATTATAAAAATAGCCCCTTGTACGCCTATCTGCCGACTTTTGCTGATGCTTATCATGCCCATTGTGCGAGCCATTTTAACGGCGGCAAATATTTATTGATGCAGCAACAAATGCCGATAGCCATGATGCGTACAGTCTTCCAAGCGTTAAATACTGCCAATGTGCTGGTGAGCTTAAACGATTTTCCCAGCCCCTTTACCTCTAAACGCAATTTTCCCATTAAGGTTTTTGAGCAACATTATCATGTTCCGACCGGAACTTTAGAAATAGCGATAAAACAACAGGCTCAATTAGCCGTAGGCTGGGTACGCGGTGCAGGACGCGGACAATTCCAAGTTGAAATACGCGCCTTGCAAGGTCACACACTAGAAGAAGTGATGATAGACTACTTGCGTCAACTGCATAATATGGTAGAAATTGATCCTGCCTTGTGGGAAGGTTGGAAGTGGTTGCCAGCCTAGAACTATACTCATACCCGAAAGACAACTGCATTTTTTGCTTTATTCGGACAGCCTCCTAGACATAACAAGGCTTTTCAGTAACAATCATTTGCAAGTTTTTCGAGAGTGCGCAAACACGCTACACGCTTGCGCACGATGAAATTTTCCAGCATCGAAGGAGATAATCATGGGTTTATTTGATTTTATTCGTTCCGAATTAATCGACATCATAGAATGGATGGACGATTCGCGTGACACACTGGTATATCGTTTTCCACGCCACGACAACGAAATCAAAAACGGCGCGAAACTCATCGTGCGCGAAGGGCAAGTCGCCGTGTTCGTCAACCAAGGCGAAGCACAAGGGCACGTTGACACCAAGATTTTTCAACCCGCCGACACCTTCGATCCCGGCACCTACACCCTAGAAACCAAAAATTTACCAGTACTTTCCACGCTGATGGGCTGGAAATACGGTTTTGACAGCCCGTTCAAAGCCGAAGTCTATTTTTTCAATACCACCCGCTTTGTTGATCAAAAATGGGGAACACCCAATCCCATCATGTTGCGTGATGCCGAATTTGGCGCAGTGCGGCTGCGGGCTTTTGGGGCTTATTCCTTAAAAATCAAACACGCCCCCACCCTATTAAAAGAATTAGTAGGCACCAACAGCCGCTTTGACATCAGCGACATTTCTGATCAGCTACGCAACATAGTGATCACGCGCTTCACCGACGTGTTGGGCGAAAGCAAAATTCCCGTACTGGATTTAGCCGCCAACTATGATGAACTCGGTCAATTCATTACCCAACGCATGAAAGGTGAATTTGAAGAATACGGCTTAGAGCTCACCAAGTTATTGATTAGCAACATCTCCTTGCCGCCCGCGGTAGAAGAAGCCTTAGACAAACGCTCCAGCATGGGCATTCTCGGCAACATGCAGCAATACGCCCAATACCAAGCCGCTGAAGCGATGGGCAAAGCCGCCGACAACGAAAACAGCGTGATGGGCGCGGGCATGGCAATGGGCGCGGGCTTAGGTATGGCGAATCAAATGGCGGGCATGTTCGGACAACAACCGCAACAGTCCCCCGCGCCTGCCGCGCCGCCGCCACCGCCGCCACAAAAAAACTATCACATTGCCGTCAATGGGCAGACCTTGGGACCTTACGACATGAACGCGCTGCGCAGTCAAGCGCAGGCAGGAAAACTCAGCCGCGACACCCTGGTATGGTCAGAAGGCATGTCCGGTTGGACTGCCGCAGGACAAGTGCCGGAACTCAGCAGCTTATTTGGCGCGATGCCACCACCGCCGCCGCCTATGTAATTAAACCGGTCTCGCATACCTGACAGATTCTAAAACCTATCAGGTGTGCGAAAAGTTAAGCTTAAACCCCAACCATCAATACGCTTGCCAAGGCAGCTAAACCCGGTAATAACGTCATGTCAACCCAGCCAAACACCAGAAACGACGACAGCCATGTGTATGAAATGCTTTGGGATTGCAAATTCTGCGGCACTTCCAAACTGCTCGGCATCACCCATCGCTACTGCCCCAACTGCGGTGCCGCGCAAGCTGCTGAACAACGCTATTTCCCCGCCGATGCAGAAAAAATCGCCGTCAAAGATCATCGCTACGTGGGCGCGGATAAAGTCTGCGAAGCCTGCGACACCCCCAATACCGGCAACGCCGAATTTTGCACCAACTGCGGCTCGCCCTTAAGCGAAGCCGCACGCGCCCAACAACTCGCCGCCGAATTACGCAAGGAAGGCGAAAACTTTCAGCGCAGCACTGTCAAACAGCAAACCCGCCGCGCCCAACAAGCTGAAGCAGAAAAAGCCCAACAAGCTGCCAAAAGCCGCAAAACCCGATGGATCATCATTGGCGTAGCCGCAGTCATTTTAGCCGTCCTCGCGGTGTTTATTTTCTGGACCAAAGAAGTCAGCGTCATCGCCAGCGGACACGCTTGGGAACGCCGCATTCAAATCGAAGACTACAATGCGCGGCGGCAAGGCAGTTGGTGCGACAGCACACCGAGCGGTGCGTACAACATCAGCGAAACGCAAAAAGTCCGTTCCCACAAACAAATCCCCGATGGACAAGAATGCAGCACCCGCCGCATTGACCAAGGCGACGGCACTTACCGCGAACAGCAAGAATGCCGCACCAAATACCGCGAAGAGCCGGTGTATGACAGATATTGCCATTACTTAATTGACCGCTGGGAATACAAACGCAGCGTACAAGCCCAAGGACAGGACAAACAACCCCACTGGCCCCGCTATCAACTCGCCTGCCAAGGAAAACGCAAAGGCTGTGAAAGAGAAAGTGGACGCACAGAAGACTATATTTTGTTATTAGAAAATAGCCAAAACAAAGCACAGTATGAATGCAGTGTTGATAAAAATCTGTGGGAACGAGCAGCGATCAAATCCCGCTGGACATTGAATGTCAGTGCCATAACCGGCGGCGCACGCTGCAGTTCTTTGCAACCATAAAGTGCGTAGTGAGTGCAATGCGCACTACCAACGGAGAATAGAAATGAACGCTCAAGTTGCAGCTCAATTAATGAGTTTTGAAGAATATTTACATTACGATGATGGAACAGAAAACCGCTATGAATTAATTGATGGAGAACTTGCTCTTATGTCTCGCCCTAGTGTACGCCATATGAAAATTGCCAAATTTTTAGAGCGTTTATTCGATCAAGAAATTCAACGTTTGCAATTGCCTTGGGAAGCTTTTCAAGAAGCAGGCGTTCGTACAGCTTTACGCCGTTCTCGTTATACGGATGTTTGTGTAGTCACTGCGGAACAAGTGAGCGAATTAATGGAGCGTCCCGCTATTTATGAAACACCGCCCCTGCTTGCAGTAGAAATTGTCAGCGAAGAATCCATTAAACGCGACTATCGTTACAAACGCTCAGAATATGCCGCCGCAGACATTCCCGAATATTGGATCGTTGATCCTTTAACAGAAAAAGTCAGCCTCTTGTTATTAGAGGAAGGTTTATATGAACTCACTGAATACAGTGGGGCAGAAAGACTCATTTCTCGCACATTTCCAGCTTTAAACATGAGCGCACAAGCTATTTTGCAAAAATAATCCCAAGACCGCCGTTCCTTTCCTTAAAAGACCAACAGTTTTTAGCAAACGAGATAATCCATGTCCAACCAAACAGTCATTTTTGATACCGATTTAATTAAACGCTACGATACCGCCGGACCGCGCTACACCTCCTATCCTACCGCAGTACAATTCCACGAGGCTTTTACAGAAAGCGAATATCAAACATTTGCCAAAAAAAGTAACGCCGACAAAAAACCCTTATCCCTATATTTTCATATTCCTTTTTGTGACACTGTTTGCTTTTACTGTGGTTGCAACAAAGTGGTCACTAAAGATAGAGAAAAAACCAAGCCTTATTTAGCCCATTTAGGCAAAGAACTACAACTGCAAGCCGCTTTATTTGATCAACAACGCACCGTTGAGCAATTACATTGGGGCGGTGGTACACCGACCTTCTTAAATGATGAAGAAATTGTGCAATTAATGGATTTAACCCGCCAGTATTTTCAATTAAGAACCGATGATCAAGGTGAATATTCCATCGAAATTGATCCGCGAGAAGCCCGCGCACACACCATTAAAGTCCTGCGCGAGCAAGGCTTTAATCGCATGAGTCTAGGCGTACAGGATTTTGATGCCAATGTACAAAAAGCCGTCAATCGCATACAAACTGAAGAACAGACTTTTGCTGTGATGCAAGCCGCCCGAGAACAAGGCTTTCAATCCATTAGCATTGATTTGATTTATGGCTTGCCACAGCAGAACACCACTTCTTTTTTGCACACCTTAGACACCATTATCGCCGCTGCTCCGGATCGCTTGTCGATGTTTAATTACGCCCACATGCCGACTTTATTCAAACCGCAACGGCGCATTAATGAAAGCGATTTACCCAGTCCAGCAGAAAAACTCAGTATTTTACAACACAGTATTGCGCGTTTAAGCGAGGCGGGCTATGTGTATATCGGCATGGATCATTTCGCTAAACCCGATGATGAATTAGCCGTCGCGCAGCGCAACGGCAGCTTATATCGCAATTTTCAAGGCTATGCGACTCATGCCGATTGCGATTTAATTGGCTTAGGCGCGACTTCAATTGGCAAAATTGCCAACAGCTATAGCCAAAATTTGAAAGGCTTAGATGATTATTATGCACGTTTAGACAGTGGGCATTTGCCGGTGTTTCGTGGTGTTGCTTTAGAGGCTGATGATGAATTGCGGCGCGCAGTCATCACCCAACTGATGTGTCATTTCAGCTTGCAAATGGAGAAGATAGAGCAACAGTATAAAATTGATTTTAATGAGTATTTCTCCAAAGAATTAGGCGATTTAGCGGTCCTGCAAGACGATGGTTTGTTAAGCTATGACGCACGTTCCATCAGCGTCAGTGCATCCGGGCGTTTATTAATTCGTAATATTTGCATGATTTTTGATAAGTATTTACGACAAAAGCAAGCGCAACAGCGATTTTCTAAGGTCATATAAACAATCTCGCTACTCATTTTAAGAGAAAAAATTTATGCGCCGGTCTAATCAATTACGCATTTCCTTGATTATATTTGTGTTATCTTTTGTCACTTATGCAGACACTGATGTGCTGCAATCAGTGACCATAGAAACGCAAGGCAGCTTGCATGATCAGGCAGATCAAGTGCCGGTGTCTTGCCAAGATTTAATTGAAGAAATTCATCGACTACGCTTAAACAACGACTATTTACGCAATGAACTCAATATCAGTATTCAGCACATTGATACAATGAAACTGCAAATAGAGCAGTTATTACAACTACAAACACAACTGTATGAAAAACTAGAACAACAAGTTCAGCAAGCTAAACCTGAAACCTAAGCATTCAGATATAGCTGTTAAGTCCGACAGTTTTTTGTGTAGAAAATGAATACTGACAACCTCAAGCGGTTACACATAATTTTATGAATGAACTTGATACAGAAACAGCCACTTTGCTAGTGATTGACGATATTCCCGAAAATTTACGCATTTTGTTTAAGCTATTTGAACAATCAGGCTATAAGGTGCTGGTTGCCACCTGCGGTCAAGAAGGCTTGCAAATTGCGCAAGACATTGTTCCGCATTTAATTCTGTTGGACATTATGATGCCCATGATGGACGGCTTTGAAGTATGTCAGCAGCTTAAACAGCATCCGACCACGCAAAAAATTCCGGTCATTTTTATGACAGCAATGACCGAACCTGAGAGCAAAATACGGGGTTTTGAAATAGGTGCATCAGACTATATTACCAAGCCCTTTCAACGCCAAGAAGTATTGGCGCGAGTCAATGCACATATTGCCCTCAGTCAACAGCAGCGACAATTAGAAAAACAAAATACGCGCTTGCAAGCAGAAATCAAACAACGCGAAAAAGCCGAAGAAGAACTCCGTTTAGCCGCCGCCGTTTTTAATACTGCCAGTGAAGCCATTGTGGTCAGCAATGAAAAGAATGAAATTATTGCTGTCAACCCGGCTTTTACACAAATTACAGGTTATACAAAAGAAGAAGTGTTAGGCAAAAACCCAAATATTCTCAGCTCGGGTCGTCAAGCACCCGATTTTTATAAAAACATGTGGCATTCTTTACAAGAAAATGGGGCTTGGCAAGGCGAAATATGGAATCGCCGTAAAGACGGTTCTATTTATGCGGAATGGTTATCTATTTCTATCATTCGTGATACAAACCAGAAAGGTAAACAATATGTTGCGGTATTTTATGATGTCACCGAGCGTAAACAATACGAGGCGTTAATTCATTATCAAGCTTCTTATGATACCCTGACTAATTTACCTAACCGTAATTCATTTATGCAGGCTTTAGAAAATGCTTTAATAGAAGCAGAACAAAAAAACGCTATGCTGGCTTTATTATTTATTGATCTAGATGAGTTTAAGTGGGTAAATGATACACTCGGACATAATTGTGGTGATGAAGTGCTCAAAGAAGTAGCGAAGCGTTTACAAGCATCAGTGCGTGCTTCTGATATGGTAGCGCGTTTAGGGGGTGATGAATTTGTTATTTTTATGCCTAAAGTCGTTGATAATGATAGTATTCAAATGGTTGCTGAACGTATTATTGCAGCCCTGCATCAACCGATTAAAACCACTAAACAAATCATTAAACATTTTAGCGGCAGTATCGGCATTACTGTCTATCCCGATGATGCGGACAATAGTAATGATTTGCTACATTGTGCCGATCAAGCCATGTACGCGGCTAAAGAGAAAGGACGCAATCAATTTTGTTTTTGTCACGATATGCCACACTGCCATGAAACGTGCTGATTTCTTTTTTAATTTACCTGCTGAATTAATTGCGCAAACACCGCCGAAGCAACGCACGGATAGTCGTTTGTTGTGTTTGCATAAAGCCTCCGGCGTGATGGAAGACAGCACTTTCAACACTTTTCCGCAGCGTATTAAACCTGATGATTTATTGATTTTTAATGATACACGGGTGATTCCCGCACGGCTTTTTGGATACAAGCCCAGCGGCGGTAAAATTGAAATTCTTATTGAACGCTTATTAAGCCAGCGCGAAGTTCTAGCCCATATCCGCTCGAGTAAATCGCCTAAAGGCGGCAGCGTGATCTACTTAGAAGACGGTGTGACTGCCATCGTGGTGGCGCGGCGTGATGATTTATTTCATCTGCGCTTTGAAGATGATCGTCTACTGCCCGAATTGTTGGAAAAAATCGGACATATTCCTTTGCCGCCCTATATCGAGCGCGCAGACAGCGACGAAGACCGGGCGCGTTATCAGACTGTCTATGCCAAGCAAGATGGGGCAGTGGCGGCACCGACTGCCGGACTGCATTTTGATCAGGCGATGCTGCAAAATTTACGTGATAAGGGCGTGGCTATGGGCTTTGTCACTCTGCATGTAGGGGCGGGTACTTTTCAGCCAGTGCGCAGCGACGATTTAAGCCTGCACGATATGCACGAGGAATGGTTTAATGTCTCGCCGCAGGTCTGTCAACAGGTAGCACAAGCCAAAGCCCGGGGCGGGCGTGTGATTGCG
Source organism: uncultured Thiomargarita sp. (assembly GCA_964582525.1). Taxonomy (GTDB): domain Bacteria; phylum Pseudomonadota; class Gammaproteobacteria; order Beggiatoales; family Beggiatoaceae; genus BB31. The sequence continues at coordinate 19,830 of CAZOSP010000033.1, forward strand.
GTGGGGACTACCAGCGTGCGCGCCTTAGAAAGCGCGGCGGCTGAGGGTGAACTGAAAGCAGGTGGCGGCGACACCCGGCTATTTATCACGCCGGGCTATGAATTTCGCATTGTTGATGCCTTGCTGACCAATTTTCATTTATCCGAATCGACACTCATCATGCTGGTCAGTGCTTTTGCCGGACATCAAGCCACCATGCAGGCTTATGCTCATGCGGTGCAGGAGCGTTACCGCTTTTTTAGCTATGGCGATGCGATGTGGATTGCTTAAAGCCGTTGCACTGCCGTCTCGCCTTTACAACAAATTCAAAGCGTTGGCGATTGATAGTGTTGGCTCTGCACGATTCAAACTGTAAAAATGCAGTCCCGCTACGCCGTTGTCCAGCAAAAGCTGGCACATGCGCGATATGACCTCAATGCCAAATTGCTGCAAACTGAGCGGATCGTCTTCCCATTCTTGCAAACGCCAACGCAGCCAGCGCGGGATTTCTGCCCCGCAGGTGTCGGAAAAACGCATCAGTTGTGCGTAGTTGGTTATCGGCATAATGCCCGGCACAATGGGAATATGAATGCCTTGCTTTTGGCAATCATCAATAAAGCGAAAATAGCCATCCGGGTTATAAAAATATTGGGTAATCGCACTGTCTGCGCCCGCTTCCACTTTTTGCTTAAAAAAGGCTAAATCGGCTTTAGCATTTTTTGCTTGCGGGTGAAATTCGGGGTAAGCGGCAACTTCGATAGTGAAATGATCGCCGCTTTCAGCACGGATAAATTCAACCAGTTCGTTGGCATAATTAAGCTCGCCCATCGCTCCGCTGCCCATCCCAGAAGGACGGTCGCCGCGCAGAGCGACAATGCGTTTAATGCCGTTGTCTCGGTATTTGTTTAATAATTGCCGAATGGCAGCGCGGTTAGAAGACACGCAAGATAGATGCGGCGCGGCATCAATGCCGTATTGCTGCTGAATGTCAATAACCGTATCAAAGGTTTTTTCTTGGGTTGAACCGCCTGCGCCGAAGGTGACGGAAAAAAAATGCGGCTTGAGTTGCTGCAAGGCTTGCGCGGCTTGGTGAAAATTGCTTAAGCCTGCTTCGGTACGCGGCGGGAAAAATTCACAGCTTAAAGAAAAATTATCGTCATGCTGGGCTTTTGAAGTCATCAGTTATCCTTGTGTGCGCTCGAGCGTCTTGGAGTGAAATGTAATAGACTGCGTAGGCACTTATAAAAACATGAAATCGGGTATAGATACAAGTCACTCATCCAAAGCCTATAATGATAATGGCTTTTTTAAGGGCTTGTTGAAAATCTCAAGTTAGGCAAAAATGCCCGATGATTTTCATAAACGCAACTGGATTGATTCTAAGGAGACTTAAATAATGTTAGAAATCCGTATTCACGGGCGCGGCGGACAAGGCAATGTGGTGGCGGCTTATTTGCTCGCTGCGGCAGCTTTTGAAGTCAATCGCTATGGGCAGGCATTCCCCAATTTTGGCGCGGAACGGCGCGGTGCGCCAGTAGTCGCCTTTGTGCGTATTGACGATCAGCCGATTCGTCGGCGGAATCAGGTGCGTACACCGGCTTTCCTGATTATTCAGGATGAAGCCTTGCTGCACGTCCCCGGCGTGTTAGAAGGCTTACAAGACGGCGGCGGCGTATTGGTTAATTCCAATCGCAGCAGTGCCGAATTAAGCAGCCAAATGGGGCATGAGATGATTGCCCTGCCAGCGACCAATCTAGCCCAACAAATTCTCGGTCGTCCAGTGCCAAATACAGCACTGCTGGCGGGTTTTATCGCCTTAACCGAATTGCTGCCGCTAGAATCCTTAAGCAAAGCCCTCAGCCATCGCTTTCAAGGCAGCGTGTTAGAACGCAATTTACAACTCATCCAAGAATCCGCCGGACAAGTGCCGGCGGGGCAATGGATAATAGCCAACACCGGCATGGAAACCGATAAGGAGAATAAGCATGTTGCAAGCACTTGAAGGTTCACAAGCCATCGCCCGCGCCGTAGCCTTGTGCCGTCCGGCGGTGGTCTCCGCTTATCCGATTACGCCGCAAACGCACATTGTTGAGAACATCTCCAAACTGGTGGCGGACGGGCAATTTGAGTGCGAATTTGTCAGCGTCGAAAGCGAATTTTCTGCCGCTTCGGTCGCCCTCGGCGCGGCAATGGCAGGCTCTCGCGCCTATACCGCCAGTGCCTCGCAAGGCATTTTGCTGATGGCAGAAGTGCTGTACAACATTGCCGGAATGCGCGTGCCGCTGGTGATGACCTGCGCCAACCGCGCCGTGTCTGCGCCGCTGTCGATTTGGAATGACCAGCAAGATTCTATGGCGGTGCGCGATGCGGGCTGGATTCAGCTTTACTGCGCCGATAACCAAGAGGCAGTGGACACGACCATTCAAGCTTATCGTATTGCCGAGCGCACCGAACTGCCGGTGATGGTGTGCATGGACGGCTTCACCCTGACGCACACGCTGGAAGGCATTGACGTACCAGAACAAGCGCAAGTGGATAGTTTTCTGCCGCCTTACCAGTTCAAACGCGCCCTAAACCCGCTGCATCCCACCAGCGTTGGCACTTTGGTCTCGCCCGATTTCTTTTCTGAGGCGCGGCATTCGCATCATCAAGCCCTGCTTAATGCGATGGACGACATTATTGCCGTAGATCAGGAGTGGGGAGCTGTGTGTGGACGGAGTTACGGCGGTTTATTGAAAGTCATCGGCGATGCCGATGCCAAGATTGCCATTCTCAGTCTGGGTTCAGTGCTGGGTACGCTGGAAGCTGCCCTGTCCGAAACGCCGCCTGCGCGTGCGGTGAAACTCATTCAGCTACGCGCATTTCGTCCTTTTCCCGCCGAAGCATTGCGTCAAGTGTGCGCCCATTTAACCGATATTATCGTGCTAGAACGTGCCATCGCCCCCGGCAGCGGCGGCATTGTGGGCTTAGAAGTGTTAGCCGCCTTGAGCCGTTTAGAGCAACCGCCACGAGTGCATAACTGCGCTGCTGGTTTAGGTGGGCGCGATATTCCGATGGACATCTTAGGGCGATTATTAGCCTTAGTAGAGGCAGAAACGCATCAAGATTTTCATGTTATTGATGTTGAATTGGACAGGTTGCCGGTAGAAGATCGCTAGCGGCGGCGGGGAGTGGCTGACGGCTACGTCAGCCATTCAGCCATAACACCTTTTTATGTTATTCCTTTAGACGGGCGAGTCATGCGTAGAAGTGGCGCCCCCTTTACGCATGACTTTTCCTTCAGCGGCTTTTTGTTTGCGCACCGCTTTGGGATCGGCTATCAATTCGCGGTAAATCTCAACCCGATCTCCGGCGCGTAAAGGCGCATTTAACTTTTTCAATTTACTAAAAATACCGACTTTATTTTGGGTTAAATCAATTTCGGGAAAACGCGCCAATATACCGGATTGTTCAATGGCTTGTTGCAGTGTAATGGGGGGCGAAACTTCTAAAGAAAGCAAGACCTGTATATCGGCTTTGGCATACGCGACTTCAATGATAAATGTGGCGGGTTGTTGTTCAACGGCTGCCATACAAATGCTCCGCACGTTGAATAAAAGATTCAATCAGGGTATTGATAATATGCGTAAAGACGGGTCCCAGGGTGGCTTTTAATAAAGGATTTTTAATTTCAAACTGCATTTCTAGCAATACTTTACATCCCGACTCGCCGAGCGCTTGAAATTCCCAATGTCCATAGAGTTGCTTAAAAGGTCCATTTAATAAGTGCATTTCAATAGAACGGTTATGTTCAATCGGGTTGCGGGTAGTGAAACTCTTTTCTAAGCCTTTTACAGCTAAGGTCAAACGGGCTTCAACTTGGTTGCCTTCTTGTTTAAGGATTTTTGCCTCTTTGCACCAGGGTAAAAATTCGGGATAACGCTCTAAATCATTGACCAAATCAAACATTTGCTCAACCTTGTAGGGGACTAATGCACTTTTATGAATATGTTGCATAATGAAGTTATTTTTGGGGCTGAATACGGATAATGAATGTTTAACTGAAATAAATCAGGGTTGCCATACGTCCGGTTATGTTATCGCGGCGATAGGAAAAAAAGCGCGTTTTATCGCCATAGGTGCAAAAGTCGCCGCCAAAAATGTGTTTTACTCCGACCTGCTGTAAACGCTGCGTGGCTAATAAATACAAGTCTGCTAACCAATGCGCGGGCTTTTCTCGCACGGGAGTAAAGGCTTTTGCAGTGTCTGCTGAGTGCGCCAGAAAAGCTTGGCGCACTTCGTCACCCACTTCAAATGCTTGCGCACCAATCGCGGGTCCCAGCCAAGCATAAGTAAGATGAGGCACAAAATCAGCGGTTTTTAGCGTGTTTTCCAAAATACCCGCGACCAACCCGCGCCACCCCGCATGAGCAACGGCTACGCAATCGCCGGATGCGTTACAAAACAAGACTGGCATACAGTCCGCCGTCAATACTGCGCACACCTGCCGCGCCTGACGGGTAAACGCTGCGTCAGCTTCGCTATCCACCGGTGCGGGCAATTCTATCACGTTCCGACTATGAATCTGCTTTAACCATACCGGTTGGCTCGGCAATTCTAAAGCATTTTGCAATAATTGCCGATTGCGCCTCACTGTTTGCGCATCATCGCCGCAGTGCGCGCCCAAATTCAAGCTGTCGTAAGGCGGCGAACTCATGCCGCCTAAGCGTGTGGTGCTATAAGCTTTGATATTGGCTGGTGCAGACCAGTTGGGGATGATGGTAGCGTTTTTAAGGGCTTGCGTGTTCATATTAAGGCTTCTGTAGCAAAAAAGGCCAGTAGGGTTTGCGCCAGGTCTTTTTGTGGCGCGAACGCGAATGCTCGGTAGCGTGCCATTATCCCGCGTGCGCGACGAAAAGATGTCGCGCACCCTACCGGACTGGTGCAGACCAGTTGGGGGTGATGATGGCGTTTTTCAGGGGGTGCGTGTTCATGTTTGAGTCTGCTGCGCGGCTTCATCTTCGTATAAGGCGGTTAATAATTGCTGCATATCTTGTGGCAGTGCCGCCTGCCATTCTAGCCATTGACCGCTGTGCGGATGTTCTAAGCCAAGACGACTGGCGTGTAAGGCTTGGCGTTTGAAACTTTCAAGCTGATGACGACAGTCGGGCATGCAGTGCGGCGGCAGGCGCAAGCGTCCGCCATAAATAGGATCGCCGAGCAGCGGGTGTTTGAGATGCGCCATGTGAACACGGATTTGATGCGTGCGCCCAGTGTCCAATTTAACCCGCAACAAAGTATGAGCGCGGAAACGGTGTTCGACGCGATAATGCGTCACTGCCGCTCTGCCAGCGGTGACCACCGCCATGCGTAAGCGGCTGCTGGGATGGCGACCTATCGGTGCATCGACCTTGCCGCCAGCAGTCATCACGCCATTCACTAGGCTTTGATATTCACGCTCAAAGGCGCGGGCTTGCAGTTGTTCAACCAGTGCGTTGTGGGAACTCGGTTGACGCGCCACGACCAGCAAGCCGGAGGTGTCCTTATCAATGCGATGCACGACACCGGCACGCGGGACTTGTTCGAGTTCTGGGGCGTAATGCAGCAAGGCGTTGACCAGCGTGCCATCGCTATTGCCCGCACCGGGATGCACGACCAAGCCGGCTGGCTTGTTGATGATCAATAGCCAAGCATCTTCATAAACCACATCCAGCGGTATTGCTTGTGCCTGCCAGCTGACGGCAGCGGCAAATTCGGCATTTATTTCAATCTGTTCGCCACCGCTGACCTTGTCGCGTGGCTTTTTCGCTGTCCCATTAACAGTGACTAAACCAGCGCGTATCCAGTGCTGCAAACGGGCGCGAGAATAATCCGTAAACAGCTCAGAAAGTGCCTGATCTAAACGCAAACCTGCCATCGCTAGGGGAATTTTCGTGCTAAGATGTATGGCTTCTAACATGACCTTTTATGACAAACTTAAGGATTGGGAAAACCGACCATGATACTCCAGCTTAAGCAATTATTGATGCTGATTTTTGTGTTGTTCGCTTTATCTAGCTGTGCCTTGTTTCAAGACCCAGAAGACGAAACCAAAGGCTGGTCAGCCAAGCAGTTGTTGAGTACCGCCAAAGCACGGCTAATGGCGGGTGATTATGAATCAGCGATTAATTATTACGAAATTTTACAAGCGCGTTATCCGCTAGGGCGTTTTGCGCAACAAGCGCAACTGGATTTATTGTATGCCTATTACAAGTTTGAAGAACCCGAATCTGCCATTGTTGCGGCGGATCGTTTTATCAGCCTGTATCCACGCCATCCCCGTGTTGATTATGCTTATTATATCAAAGGCTTGGCGAATTTTAACCGAAATTATGACAGCTTGCAGCGGTATTTGCCGATTGATTTAAGCCAACGCGATCAGGAAACCGCACGCGCATCTTTTGAAAATTTTGCCGAACTGCTGCGCTTGTTTCCGCAAAGCCGTTATGCCGAAGATGCGCGACAACGCATGGTGTATTTGCGCAACAATATGGCAAAGCATGAACTGCATGTAGCCGATTTTTATTTACGTCGCGGGGCGCATTTGGCAGCGTTAAATCGGGCTAAACATGTGGTGGAAAATTTTTCACGCACGCCCGTTGTGCCAGACGCGCTGGCGATGATGGTAAAAATGTACAAAATGCTCGGTTACGCGGATTTAGCCGCACAAAGTCTTACCGTTTTGAAGCTCAATTATCCTGATTTTCCCGGCATTGCTGAGGTGGAAAACCTGGCAGTCAGTCAAATTTCAACAGCGGATACTGATTCATGATTTTTTTATTTGGCGAGCAAGTTATCGATAAAGATTCTGAAGAGGGGCAATTTTATTGTCCCCACTGCGAGCAGGTGCGGGCTTTTCAGCAGATTCATCAGAAGACCTATTTTACCTTGTTTTTCATACCGTTACTGCCGCTGGATAGCTTCAAAGACTATGTTGAATGCCGCACTTGTCATCACAGCTTTCATCCTAGTGTCAAAGAAGATCGCCAGCAAAAACCCGCCTTTCATTATGCCCTGCGCCGCATTTTGGCGGATATTTTGCGCACAACCGCTATTAACGATGCCCATTTGACGCTCATGGCTAAGGCTTATCAAACAGTCACCGAACAAACCCTGGCGCCTCCAGAAATACACGCCTGCTTGCAAGCAGCGCGTGATGATCCACGAGATTTATTAGACTATGTACGCATGATTGGCAAGGGACTAAACCATCAGGGCTTAGAAAAAACCTTGTTTGCCAGCGCGCAACTGTTCACACAATTAGCGGGCGACGCACCCTTACCGCACGAATATCGCGTCATGCTTAATCAAATAGCGACGGAACTAGGCGTGGGAGCGCAAGGTGTTGCTAGCATTTTGCAACAGCTTCGCCACACAAATATTTTGCCAAACAAGTGACAACTTGTATCATGTCGAGATTTATTTGGCTTTGCTTTTTTCAGATAATCACCTATCCGCACGAAACCTGTCAGGTTTAACACCTGCGAGTCTATAGGCACACTCTCATCCTTCTGCATTAAGAGATTAACTCTATGAAAATGATCAAGGTTCTCTTTTCTTTCTCATTCTTGCTCATGGCTTTGTTCGGATTTTTATTCGGCAAGCAAACGGCTCTAGCCGGTCAAACTGCGACTTCCAACGAAGCAGACCTGTCCCCTCTGCCCGCCATTGATTTACCCCAAGATCGCATTTCTGCGATCAGCCGTCTGTATGTCCAAGACTTTGCTTTAGAAGGGAACAAGATTTTTTCAGATGCAGAATTACGAGACTTAATCAAAGATTTTGTCGGACGAGAAATCACTGCCGAAGAACTGCAAGAAGTGCGTACTATTTTAAGCAAACATTATATTGATCAGGGTTATATTAATTCGGGTGCAATCATTCCCGATCAAGCTATTCAAACGACTCAAATTATTACCCTTCGCATTATTGAAGGACGCTTAAAAGACATCAATCTGCTCAATGCGCATGATATTCAATTAAAAGAAAACTACATCAAACAGCGTTTGAAATTGAGTGAAACGGAAGCCTTAAATACTGATATATTACAAGAACGTCTGCAAATTTTACAACAAAATCCTTTAATCAAACGCTTTCACGCAGAACTCGGACCCGGCATCCAAGCTGGAGAAGCAGTCCTCAATCTCGCCATTGCTGAAAATCGTCCCTACGACATCAACTTTAGCTTAAATAACCATCGCTCTCCTAGTGTCGGCTCTATTCGTGGCGAAATCTCCGCTCACCATCGTAATCTCACCGGCTGGGGCGACAGCCTGTATGGACGCTTGGGTTTAACGCAGGGTTTGCTCGATTACAACCTAAACTATAAAATTCCGATCAGCCGCTATGACAGCACCTTAGAATTAAAAGCCGAACACAGTGATTCTGAGGTTGTCGCCGAACCTTTTTCTCAATTAGACATCACCAGCAAAGCATCCACTTACGGTTTGACTGTGCGCCATCCATTTTACAAAGCCTACAGCAAAGATTTTCATTACCGCGTATTGGATATGGGCTTGGGCTTAGAAAAACGCCGCAGCGACACGCAATTATTAGGTCAACCCTTTGCCTTCCCGCCTGTCGTTGATCCGGTCAATAAAGTCACCGCCCTGCGCTTGAGTCAAAATTGGCTAGATCGCAGCCGCGATCAAGTCATTGCATTTGCTTCCACTTTTGGTTTTGGCATAGACGCGCTTGGCGCGACCATTCACGATGGCATTCATCAGGAAACAGGCGCGGCGGCTGTTGAACCCGACAGCGATTTTATCGTCTGGTTAGGACAATTTCGTTGGATTAACCGTCTGCCCCTGCCTTGGGATAAAGAAACCGATAGCCAACTGTGGTTACGCGCTGACTTGCAATACAGCAATGATCCACTACTGCCTTTGGAAAAATTTGCCATGGGCGGTCATTCTACAGTACGCGGCTATCGGGAGAATCAGTTGACACGCGACACAGGCGCGGTGCTGTCCTTAGAATGGCAAATCCCCGTGGCGCAATGGCAAATCCCCAAACTGAGCAAAGAAAACGAAGGACAAGTTTTGCTCGCCCCCTTTATTGATTACGGCTGGGGCGACAACAACGACCTTGAAGCCCCTAAACCCAATTATCTTGCCAGTCTAGGTTTAGGCGTTATCTGGAACGCCAGCCAACAGGCACGCGCCCAACTCTATTGGGGCTATCGCCTGAAAAAAGTCGAAAAGCCCGAAGAATCCGACCTGCAAGATCACGGCATTCATTTTTCTTTGGAACTCAGTCTGTAGTCATCGCTAGGAGTGTCAAAGCAAGCTTTCGCAGCCTGCAACCCATGTCTTCACCCTTTCCCTACTGGCGCATCGCCAGCTTTTACGGCTTTTATTTCGCCAGCCTTGGCGCACTCATCCCTTACCTGAGCCTGTATTTACAGCACCTCGAATTTTCCCCTCAACAAATCGGCGAAGTCATGGCAGTCATCATGGCAACCCGCATTGTCGCGCCCAATCTTTGGTCTTGGATAGCCGATCACACCGGGCAGGGCATGTTAATTGTGCGCATCACCTCCTTGCTGGCACTGATCAGTTTTGCCGGCATTTTCATGGCGCAGGATTACGGGTGGCTGATGCTCGTCATGTCCACTTTTAGCTTTTTCTGGAACGCCTCGCTGCCGCAATTTGAAGCCAACACACTGTCACATCTGGGGGCCGATACGCATCGCTACAGTCAAATTCGCTTATGGGGTTCGGTCGGCTTTATTATCACCGTATGGGGCATGGGCGCGTTATTTGAGCATTATTCTGTGACTTGGCTACCGCCTATTGTTCTCAGCCTATTTGCGGGCATCTGGCTCACCAGCCTACTGGTGCCAGCACGTCATAGCGAACATCACGCGCATCACCACAATTCCCTATGGAAAGTGCTAAAACAACCGTCAGTTATCGCGCTGCTCATCGTCTGCTTTCTCATGCAAGCCAGTCACGGACCCTACTACACCTTTTACACCATTTATCTCGAAAGTTACGGCTATCAACGCGGTTTCATCGGCTCGTTATGGGCTTTAGGGGTGATTGCAGAAGTCGGCATTTTTATTGTCATGCACCGCATTTTATGGCGTTTCTGCTTAGAGCATTTACTCATTATCAGTTTATTATTAGCCGCCTTGCGCTGGCTCATTATTGGGGCTTGGGCAGACAGCCTGATCTTGCTACTGCTGGCGCAAACCCTACACGCCGCCAGTTTTGCCCTCTATCATGCAGTCTCCATTCAACTCATACACCATTATTTTGTCGGCAAATATCAGGGACGCGGACAAGCTTTATACAGCAGCTTAAGCTTCGGCGCGGGGGGGGCGCTAGGCAGCTTGCTCAGTGGCTATGTGTGGGATATGAACCCGCACTTCAGCTTTTTTGCCGCTGCCCTTGCCTGCCTGTTCGGTGCATGGATAAGCTGGCGTTGGATTAGACATTAGCGTGCTACAAAGCATTCGCGTTCGCGCCACAAAAAGACATGGCGCAAACCCTACTGGATTTTTACAGAGTTTTCAATGTGTTAGATAAATAACTCCCAAACACCTGACAGGTCTTGAAAACCTGTCAGGTTTGCAAAAGGCAATTTAATGAACAGAATATCCATAAAACTCATAAAAATACCTTTTCTACATGACCAACGATACTAGGATGCCTAAAGATTTTTATGCCCAGTCACATTGATTTACACAGCCACTCCACAGCCTCTGATGGCTCACTCAGTCCCACCGAACTGGTGCAACTCGCCGCCGAGCGCGGCATACAAACCCTCGCCCTGACCGATCATGACACCACCGCCGGCATTCTCGAAGCGCGACACGCCGCACAACAACAAAACCCATCGCTACACCTGATGGCAGGCGTTGAAATTTCCGTCACCTGGAACAGCTACGTGATTCACGTCGTAGGCTTGAACATCGACATTAATCACCCTGAATTACAACAAGGCCTACACAAAATCCGTATAGAGCGTCGAGAGCGGGCATGTAAAATGGCGCAACAACTCGAAAAAGTCGGTTTTCAAGACGCTTATGCGGGCGCGAAAGCTTTTTGCGGCAGCGGCGATCTCATTAGCCGCACCCATTTTGCCCGCTACATTGTGCAACAGGGACGCGCCAGCAGTCTCAACAAGGTGTTTCAGCACTACTTAGTGCATGGCAAACCCGGCTACGTGAAAGCACGCTGGGCAGATTTAGACGCGGCGGTGGCTTGGATCACTCAGGCTGGCGGCATTGCTGTGATCGCGCATCCCGCACGTTATAAAATGACGCGCAGACAACTCAAAAAACTGCTCAATGAATTTAAGGGACACGGCGGATTGGCTCTCGAAGTGGTTTCCGGCACGCATAGCCATGATGAGAATTTACAAATGGGACAGCTTGCCCAACAGTTTGATTTGCTGGCTTCAATGGGATCAGATTATCACGGCGCATCGCATTTTTGGCTGCCCTTAGGCGCGCTTGAAACCCTGCCTAGCGGCTGTCAAAGCGTGTGCCAGCTATGGTCGGCAAGCCCGTAACACAGCAACAGCAGGGTTGGGTATTTTCAATACTATCGAAACTCAAACTGTCTAGGTTTGCAAAACCTAGAAAGTTTACACCCGCGTACTTTCTAACAATATTTTGAGTCACGCCTTATCGAACTTGCGCAGGCACAAGAAAGCCATTTTCCACGCTGTATGCCGGAAGTTGGCTAAGTAAATGCCGCGCTTGCGTATTCGGCAGCGGACCCAAGTGTACGCGATACAGCCCATCTTTTTGCAAAATGCGCACAGTTTGCGCAAGCTCGCCACGCAAATATTGCTCTAATTGCTGGGCGTTTTGCAAAGAATTAAAAGCCCCTGCTTGAACATAGTAAAGCCCCTCGTTTAGCAATCTAGGCGCGGGCGTTAGCGCGGCTGAAGCGCGCAGCGTTTTTGCCGGTGTTCTCAAGGCTTGAAACGACACAACCGCCGCAGAACTCAAAGCCAATTTTTGCGCAGCTTGATAGGACAAACGCAAAGCCGCGCCATCCTGATTGCGGTCATTAATGCGCACCACCACCTGACGCTGACCATAGCCAACGCGCATATATGTCCCCAAGCTCCAGCTTGGGTGTGCGGCACTCATGGCATAGAGATCATAAGGTTCGCCGCTGTGCGTTGCAGTCCCGTGGTCCTGCAAGCCGTAAATGCTTGCCACGCCGCGTTGAGGGCGGTAATCAATAGGCAGCGGCTGATGCGGAGGCTGGACATTAGGCGCGGGTTGCTCCGGCGGCAAAATGCGATCCGATGTCAGCGGCTGATCGGCAGGCTTAGGCGGCACAGGCTCAGTGCTGCAACTCAATACAAGCAACGTCATCAGAATGCTACTGGTGATTTTAATCCCGTGACTTATCTGCATAACAAGCCGCCCAACGGCATCAATGCGAGCAGTTCCATTCATAGTTTTCTCTCCCTTTCTTTATAGAACATGACTTGATTATACTGCGCCCGGTGTAAAACCTGAAGCTCCGGATATTTTTAAGCACTTAAAATCCAAAAACTTAGATGAAAATTGATAAAGCAAAAAATGCAGTTGTCTTGCAGGCTAGTAGGGTTTGCGCCGCGTCTTTTTGCGGCGCGAACGCGGACAGGTCGGCATTGCCCGCGTGCGCGACGAAAAGATGTCGAAGCACACTACCGGGCTCAAAACGTTCAGATCAAGGTGAAGTAATCGGGGTGTGGCGGGAATGGCTGGCGGAGAAGCGGGGATAAGCTGG
>CAZOSP010000034.1:0-32336 GCA_964582525.1 uncultured Thiomargarita sp.
GGGTTAAGATACAAGGGTGCGCGACATCTTTTCGTCGCGCACGCGGGATAATGGCAAGCAAGGTAGGATGCGGTGAGCGTCTTTGTGCGAAGCCGGGAGTGCTAATCTCCAGATTAGCACCGCCGCCGTAGGCGGCGCGAAACGGCTACGCCGTTTGAGCTAAGTCTTACGATTAGCTCTCCCATAGCAAAACGCGATTGATGCTTTGCTCATCGCAACGTGTGACCGCAGAGCGATGGGAACGAGGCAAAATTAAAGGATCAGACAGTATGAAACTATATGGCGTATTGTTGTTTGTCATTATGGGCTTAAGTGCTTGCGGTGGCGGTGGTGGCAGCTCGGAGAGCGGCGACGCGACGGAGACCGATACAGAAATTGACACGACAGAAACCAATCGAGTCACGCCAGTCACGCGCTTGAATTTCCCTGATACACCGGCGTTCTCCACTCATTCGCTCGAATGGGTGAGCGCCTTTCCACAACTCAATTTTGATGTGCCGGTTTTTTTAACCCAACCCTCACAAGCCTCGCGGATTTTCCTCATCGAACAAAGCGGTAAAATTAAAACCTTTGCCAATGATGATAGCGTGACAGAAAATCTGGCATGGGTATGGCTCGATCTCAGTGCGAAAGTCAGTTTTGGCGGCGAAGAAGGCTTGTTAGGGCTGGCTTTTGATCCCCGCTATTTGCGCGGTAATCGCTATTTTTATGTGTATTATTCTGCATCTAACCCGCGCCGTTCGGTGATTGCGCGTTATAGCGTGAACGACAGCGACCCTTTTGTTGCTGATCCTGATAGCGAAAAAATACTGTTAGAAATTCCGCAACCCTACGGCAACCACAATGGCGGGATGCTCGCTTTTGGCCCCGACAACATGCTGTATATCGCCTTGGGAGATGGCGGCAGCGGCGGCGATCCTTTGGGACATGGGCAAAATACTCAAACGCTGTTGGGCAGCATTTTGCGGATTGATCCACAGGGTGGAGAACCGTATGGCATTCCGGCAGATAATCCTTTTGTCAACGGTGGCGGCGCGGCGGAAATGTGGGCGTATGGCTTACGCAATCCCTATCGCTTTTCGTTTGACCGCGCTACGGGTGTGTTGTGGGCGGGCGATGTGGGGCAAAACAGCCGCGAAGAAATCGATATTATCCAGCGCGGTGGTAATTATGGCTGGAATGTGTACGAAGGGAATTGGGCTTATAACAATCCCAACAATGCACCCGCGTCGGATTTTATTGCGCCAGTCTTGGATTATGGGCGCAATGAAGGGGGTTCAGTGATTGGCGGTTATGTCTATCGTGGCGATGCAATACCCGGTTTAGCGGGCGCGTATATTTACGGCGATTATGTCAGCAGTGCGACGTGGTTGCTGCGTTATGAAAATGGCGCCATCACGGAACATACGCAGCTTGGCTCAGTGACGAATGTAACCAGTTTCAGCGAAGATGGGGCTGGCAATGTGTATGCGCTGTCGGCACACGGCGGGGTGTATCGCCTACAAACGACGACGGAGCAAGTGACTGCAAACTTTCCACAACGCTTATCCGAAACCGGCATTTTTACTGATTTAACGACCTTGCAAGTGGCGGAGGGGATTGTCGAATATGAAGTGAATGCGCCGTTGTGGTCGGACAATGCCCGCAAAAAACGCTGGGTGGCCGTGCCCGGTACGGCTCAAATTGATTTTGCGGCTGATGCGCCTTGGACATTTCCTGTCGGCACGGTACTGATTAAACAGTTTGCATTAGAGATGACAGTGGGCGATCCGCTGTCTGCCCGACGTTTGGAAACCCGTATTATGCTGAACACGACGGCGGGCTGGGAAGCTTATACCTATAAATGGAACGCGGCCCAAACGGATGCGGAATTGCTTGACGGCAGTGTGGCGGAAATTTTTAATATTAATGATGCCAGCGTCGCCAGTGGCGTGCGGCAGCAATTGTATCATTATCCGAATCGCAACGACTGTATGCGCTGCCATACGCAAGCTGCTGGACGCGCATTAGGGGTCAATACGCGCCAACTCAACCGCGACGGGGTGAACGGCAATCAGTTAAGCCACTTCCAGCAACTGGGTTTATTCAGTCAAGACATTGGCAGCCCGACGCAATACACAGCCTTGCCCAATCCAGCAGATGCTAGTGCGCCCTTGAGCCAGCGCGCCCGCGCTTACCTCGACAGCAACTGCGCTGTTTGTCATCAACCGAACGGCGGTACGCCGACACAGCTTGACTTGCGCTATCACATGCCAATAACCGATTTGCTCAATGCCTCCGCCACGCAAGGCGGCGGCAGGATGAATAATAACACGTTGATAACCCCCGGCGCAGCAGCCAACAGTGTGTTATGGCAACGCATGAATACCCTTGGCGGCCGATTGCGTATGCCGCCTTTAGGCTCTCAAGTGCGCGATGAAGCGGGGAATGCGTTAATCAAAGCATGGATTGATGCGATGCGCGAGTAGCAAAGTAGGATGCGGTGAGCGTCTTTGTGCGAACCGCATCATGCGGGAGAAAGGTGATTGATGCGGTTCCTACCTCACCGCACCCTACTTTGCTGGGAGTGCTAATCTCCAGATTAGCACCGCCGCCGTAGGCGGCGCGAAACGGCTACGCCGTTTGAGCTAATCTGGAGATTAGCTCTCCCATAGCAAAACGCGATTGATGCGGTTCGTACCTCACTGCATCCTACTTTGCTGTCAGTAATGTGCTGAGACCTGCCATGGTTTTGAAAACCTGGCAGGTCTTTTTTTTACGCGCCAATGGACAAAAGACACATGGGAAAGCTTGATAAACTTTTAGCCAAAATCCTGAGTGGCACCTCGGATACAAATCTGTCGTTTTCTGAATTATGCAATATCCTACAAAATTTGGGATTTGAACAACGCATCAGAGGCGACCATCATATTTATACTCGGCATGATATTGAGGAAATCATCAACCTTCAGCCTAAAAACGGTAAAGCCAAGCCTTACCAAGTTAAACAAGTGAGGCACATTATCTTGAGATACGAATTGAGTGGTGAATTATGAGCTATAAATACGAAATCATCATTTACTGGAGTCATAAAGACCAAACTTTTATTGCCGAAGTACCGGAACTCCCCGGCTGTATGGCTGACGGAGAGAACTATCAGGATGCTTTGAAAAACGCCGAAATCATCATAGCGGAATGGATAGAGACCGCCACCGAATTAGGCCGCTCAATTCCTGAGCCTATCGGCAGATTGATGTATGCTTGATAACTCACCGCCGGAACATTGACGCAAAGTAGGAGGCGGTGAGGTATGAACCGCATCCTACTTTCTACTTTGCTGTCAGGTTTTTGGAAAATATTTATCTGAAGCACTATAGACGCGCTTCTTTCCATCCTACCCGCGCTCAGGGTAATTCGTGCTTTTTTGCGCGCTCTTTGCGGCGTTTTTTACGCTGTCGCCAGACTTTTTCTAAGGTGGCTAAAAAATGGGATAAGCCGTGCAGGTGATCGCGGGCGAAAATGCGCAGTTTGATATACAGCCTTTTCGCATAATGGGAATGTTTGAGTAACAGGGCTGCGCCGATAGCCATTAGAGGTAAGCCTAAGGGGATTGGCAGTGGAATAATGAGCAGACCGGCGCAGAGAATTAAAACCCCTAGCATGATCATGATTTCTTTGTATATCCAGCGCATATATCTCGCCATCGCTATTCCAAATTAAAGTGCGGTTATTCTGAGCAGTCTTTTTCAATTTAAAGATACATCAGCATAAAGCCAGAATATCTTCAGCTTTTTCTAACAAAAAATCCGCGCCCCAGCTTGTTGGCGTGTCTTGCGCGCCGATATACCCAAACAATGCCACTGCGGTGTGCATTTTGGCGCGTTTTCCTGCTTCAATATCGCGCTGCGCATCGCCCACGTACAGGGTCTGCTGTGGCGCGACCTGTAACAATTCACAGGCATGTAACAGGGGTAGGGGATGCGGTTTTTTGGCGATGAGGGAATCGCCGCAGACGATGCAGCCGCTGCGTTGTTCTAAGCCCATCTGCCGCAACAAGGAATGCGTTAAGTAAGCCGGTTTGTTGGTCACAATGCCCCAGTCTAAGCCTTTGTTTTGTAAATAGTCTAATACGCTTTCCATGCCGCAAAATAAGCGCGTTTGTGCGGCGATATGTGCTGCATAATCATCCACAAAACGCTGCCACAAAGGTGTGACACGCGCATCCGTATCGTCTAGCGCGAAGCCGTGACGAATCATGTAACGCCCGCCGTGCGATACCCATGGGCGAATTTGTGCATAAGGCAGGGCTGATCGCCCTTCGGTCAGCAAGAGTCGATTTAAGGCGGCGGCTAAATCGGGTGCGGTGTCTGCGAAAGTACCGTCTAAATCAAATAAAATCGCTTGGAGGTTTTTCATCTGTCCTCGCTATACATGCGTTGTGGGTTTAGGATACCTTTTGCATCGAAGGCTTGCTTTAAGCGTTGCTGTACACGCGCAAGCGCGGCGGGAAGCGGGTGAAAGACGGCTAAATGCTGTCCGCCACGAAATAACTGCACATGCCCGCCGAGTTTTTCTGCTTGTTGACGCAGTTGCGGCATGTCTTTGAGCGGTGCGTGAAGCCAACGCTGTGCGCCGCCCCAGTCGATCCAGCACGCTTGGCTAAAGGCGGGGCTGGTGGCTGGCACGGAAAAACGCCATAAGGCTTGCTCATCTGGCAGATGGGTTTGTAAAAATGGATGCTTGAGTTCGCGTACCTGTTGCCAAAAAACTGCGTCATCAGGCAGCACTTCGCCGCCGAGTCTGGCTTGCGCTGTGGCGACTGCGCTGACCGCAGCGGATAGGCGTACATAAAGCCGCTGATCGACATGACAGGTTGCCGACAGTGGTAGCGGACGCGCTGCCCATTGATTCATGCGAATAATCGCGGTTGCGGCATCGCACTCTTGCACCAGCGTGATTTCTCGTGCCGGTTGTGGCAAAACTTTTAAGCTGATGTCTAGTAATACGCCTAAGGTGCCTAACGCACCGACCATGAGGCGCGAAACGTCATAGCCCGCGACGTTTTTCATCACTTCGCCGCCGAAATGCAGCCGTTCTCCGCGTCCGTTGAGAATGGTCATGCCTAGCACCATGTCACGCGCCGCGCCCGCGTAAGGGCGGCGCGGTCCAGACAAGCCGCAGGCAATAACGCCGCCGAGGGTCGCGCTGTCGGCAAAATATGGCGGCTCAAACGGCAGCATTTGTTGGTTTTCTTTTAATCGCTGCTCAATGTCGCTCAAGCGCGTACCAGCGCGTGCGGTGATGACCAGTTCGCTGGGGGCGTAGTTAATAATGCCCTGATGCGCACTGACGGCTAACGGTGTGCCTTGCGCTGCACGGGCAAACCAGTGTTTGCTATTGCCGCCAATGATTTGCAAGGGCGTGTGTTGCTGGAAAGCGGTTTTGACCTGTTCTTGCAGAGCTTGGCTGATGTCTTGTTCCTGCATGACTTCAGCTTTCCTTGTAATATTGGGGCCAATGCCGCTTGACCACCGAGCTGGTGCTGGCAAGCGCGTGACAAGTATCGAGAATTTCTGGTTTGCCTTTAGTCGGTGCGATGCTGTCGGCAACACTTTTAGGGTCTTCGTGCATTGAGCCGTAAATGGTTTGAAACGCGGTGCTTGCCAAAGGTGCGAGTAATTCGACCAGATGCGTACAGCCCAATGTGCCGCCCAAGCGTTTGCGCACTTCATAACGCCAACCAAGATTGATATTTAAGCCCTTCAGTAATTGAAAGCGATGAATAATGTCCGGGCAGATTGCAAACGGTGCGGCATCGGTGCAGACTTCAATGGCGTGAATGAGCATCTCTCTATCGACGCAGACGCGCACTGACATTTGGTGCAACGCCTGTCCCGCCGGCAACATGCCCTGTATATCATGCAGATAAGGAAAACTTTTGGTATCCGTTAAATGCGCTTCTATGTCCCATAGACCGTCTTCGCGTTGGAAGCCTTCGCAGTGAATTTTGCGCGTGTGGGAGCTGTGTCGAGGCGCGGGCGGGGATAGGGGCATGGGACATTTCCTTTGTCGTTAAATCTGTCAGATTGTTGCTTTAGATAGTTTTTGCTGGGTGCAGATTTGCATTCGCAGAATTACAAACCTTGAGCCGCAGAAGGGTTATAATCTGCCGCACGTTCTACAACACGCGCTTACCGATTTTTTTTAGAGGACTTTTTATGTATATCCTGTTGATTACCCCAGAATGTGCGCCGGTGGTCAAAGTGGGCGGCTTGGGTGATTTTATATCCGGCATTGCTAAAGATTTACAAGCACGAGGTCACACTGTCGAAGTCATTTTACCTAAATACGACACCCTGCGTTATGACTTGATGCCAAATTTTCATAAAATTGCCGAAGAAATTTACGCGCCTTGCTACGAAGAGTCGGTGCGGTGTGAAATTTATGCGGGTTCAGTGGAAGGTTTGCATTGCTTCTTTATTGATCCGCATTCGCCACATCAATTTTTTAATCGTGGCGCGGTCTATGGAGAGCCGGATGATGCCGAGCGATTCGCCTTTTTCTCTCGTGCGGTGTTGGAGTTTTTGGTCAAAACCGCTCGCCAGCCGGATATTTTACATTGCCAAGACTGGCAAACCGCACTGCTGCCCGTGCTGCTATACGAAGCTTTTCAAGAAACGCCGCTTAATCACAGCCGCGTTTGCTTTACTTTGCACAATCTTGGGCATCAGGGTGTCACCGGC
This sequence comes from uncultured Thiomargarita sp., assembly GCA_964582525.1. Taxonomy (GTDB): domain Bacteria; phylum Pseudomonadota; class Gammaproteobacteria; order Beggiatoales; family Beggiatoaceae; genus BB31. The sequence goes on from CAZOSP010000034.1 coordinate 6,723, forward strand.
GATTACACGTTGCGCCTGGTTGGTTTGTCCGCCCGCAAACTGATGACTCCCGAACGCTTAAATCACCATGATAATGCCGGCGGTGTCAATCTGCTCAAAGGCGGCATTGTCTATGCGAATTTTGTCACTACCGTGTCGCCGCATTATGCTTGGGAAATTCAACACACCGACTTGGGAATGGGGCTGCAAGAAACCTTGTTGACACATACGGATAAATTCGGTGGCGTACTTAACGGCTTAGATTATGAGGTGTGGAATCCGCACAGTGATAAGCTCATTGCGCAGCCGTTTAATCTTGAAAATATCGATAAAAAACAACTGAATACCCAAGCTCTGCGGGAACGCTTAGGCTTACAAACCGTGTCTAAGCCAGTGGTTTCTGTGGTGAGTCGCTTGGATGGGCAAAAAGGCGTGGACTTAATGATTCACGCGCTACGTTTCGCGCTAGACAACAATGCCCAGTTTGTGCTGCTAGGGGCGACGATGGATGCTGCTACTCAGCACAGATTCGCAGCTTTGCAGGCTGAATTTGCCACCTCGCCGGATTGTCGTATCGTGCTAGAACACAATGAGGAACTCGCGCATTTAATATATGCAGGCGCGGATATGATTGTTATTCCTAGTGTTTATGAGCCTTGCGGCTTAACCCAGATGATTGCCATGCGTTACGGGACTATTCCGATTGTGCGCAAAACCGGCGGCTTGGCGGATACCGTGTTTGATGCTAATTACTCGGAACATCCGTTTGCACAACGCAACGGCTACAGTTTTGAGGAATTAAGCCACGCCGGTGTCGAATCAGCCTTACGCCGCGCCATCGGCTTGTGGCATGAGTATCCTGATTATTTTCGTCAATTACGCAACAACGCCATGCAGTGCGATTATTCTTGGGGAAGTTCAGGGCAGCATTACCTCAATGTGTATGAACATATTTTGACCCTGCGTTAGCTATTGTGATACCGGGCGCAACCAGAAAGGACTGGCAGTCTTAAAGCGCAATATCAGGCGCGTCTCAAACGCGGTTTGCCGCTGTCAGTTTGTTTCGACAGCGACAAAAAGAAGCTTTTGTGTCACATCAGCCCATCAACAACATACAGTTTTCTATAGCTTGCAGGTATAATGGAAAGTTTTTTCGCCATCTGTGAGCCAAAATGCCAAAAGAATTTAGTCGTAGCCGCCGCATCGGCGGACTTATTCAACGCGAATTATCCGACATCATCACCCGCCAGTTGCGATTTTCCAAACTTGGCTTGTTGACAGTATCCGCTGTTGATGTTTCCCCTGATTTACAGCAAGCCAAAGTTTACGTCACCTTGCTCGGTGATGACAGCAAAGCTGAAGAAGTCATACAACACCTCACCCAACAAGGCAAACATCTGCGCCATGAGTTGTCGCAACGCCTCAAGATGCGTGGCACACCACGCCTACACTTTGTGTATGATCACTCAGTCGAATATGGCAGTCATCTATCACACCTGATTGACCTTGCCAACCATCCTAAGCACGAGGAGCAGGACTAATGGGACGACGCAAACCCAAAGGACGTGCGATCAACGGTATTTTATTGCTCGACAAGCCGCTAGGCATCAGCTCCAATGCCGCCTTGCAACAAGTCAAACGCCTGTTTAACGCACAAAAAGCCGGACATACCGGCAGTTTAGACAACCTCGCCACAGGCTTGCTGCCGATATGTTTAGGCGAAGCAACTAAAATTTCCAGTTACCTGCTGGATGCAGACAAACATTATCGCGCCGTCTGCAAATTAGGCGAAACCACTACGACCGCCGACGGCGAAGGCGAAATACTGCAAAGCCGTCCTTATGCAGACATCACGCTCAAGCAGATTCAAGCCTTGATCCCGCAATTTAGCGGCGATCTGTTACAAATACCGCCCATGTATTCCGCCTTAAAACGCAACGGACAACCGCTATACAAACTCGCACGGGAAGGCAAAAGCGTAGAACGCGAAGCGCGCCCCATCCATATTTATCATCTCGACATTATCCAATTTACCCCGCCTTACTTAGAAATTGACGTGCGCTGCTCAAAAGGCACCTATATCCGCACGCTAGCCGAAGACATCGGCGCAGCACTCGGCTGCGGCGCGTATTTAAGTCAATTATGCAGAATTGGCGTGGGGAATTTTAGCGACATGTTCAGTGCCGAGTATTTGCAAAGCACTGCTGAGCAAGGCGGCATGGCAGCCTTAGACGCGCTGCTGTTGCCGATTGAAGCCGGCTTACCTGCTTGGACCGAGATTCAACTTAACAACACAGTCACAGAATGGGTATTGCAAGGACAGGCGGTACAGATTGCGCGTGCGCCAACCCATGGCATGGTCAAATTATTTGACCCGCAACACCGTTTTATCGGGATCGGCGAGGTGTTAGATGATGGACGGATTGGACCTAAGCGATTATTTGTAACCGCCTGATCTGCTCACATCTCAAATGAGCGGTTTTTGCTGTTGCCAAACCTGACAGGTTTTAAAAACTTGTCAGGTTTTTGCAATGTGAAGAATGACAATCAGTTCACTTTAGGGGCTAACTCGCCTGATTGGTAACGCTCAAACATCACTTCTAAAGAAATGGATTTGATTTTAGACGCATGACCCGCACAACCAAAAGCTTCATAACGGGCTTTACAAATTTCTTTCATGCCTTTAGTAGATTCTTTTAAGAATTTACGGGGATCAAAGTTTGATTTGTTTTCTGCCAAATGGCGACGGATAGAGCCGGTAGAAGCCATGCGCAAGTCTGTGTCAATGTTGACTTTACGCACGCCGTGTTTAATGCCTTCAACGATTTCTGTCACTGGCACACCATAGGTTTGCCCCATGTCACCACCGTAGTTGTTAATGATTTCTAACCAATCTTGCGGCACAGAAGAAGAGCCGTGCATGACTAAATGTGTGTTAGGAATACGCGCATGAATTTCTTTAATGCGGCTAATGGCTAAAATGTCGCCAGTCGGCGGACGGGTGAATTTGTAAGCACCGTGACTGGTGCCAATCGCAATCGCTAAAGCATCAACGCCGGTTTGTTTAACAAAATCCGCCGCTTCTTCGGGGTCAGTCAATAATTGAGAATGGTCTAATTTACCTTCTGCACCATGACCGTCTTCTTCACCCATTTCGCCGGTTTCTAAAGAACCTAAGCAACCTAGTTCGCCTTCTACAGAAACACCGCCAGCATGAGCCATATCGACCACTTGCTTAGTGGTATTAACATTGTATTCATAGCTAGACGGAGTTTTCATATCGGACATTAAAGAGCCGTCCATCATCACGGAACTAAAACCGCTTTGAATAGAACGTAAACAAACCGCAGGTTCTGAACCATGATCTTGGTGCATGACAATCGGAATATGCGGATACATTTCAATCGCTGCAATAATCAAATGACGCAAGAAAGGTTCGCCCGCATAACTACGCGCACCGGCTGAACCTTGCATAATCACTGGGCTATTGGTTTCATCTGCCGCCATCATAATGGCGTGAACTTGCTCCATATTATTGACATTAAAAGCCGGCATCCCGAAATCATTTTCGGCTGCATAGTCGAGCAATTGACGCATGGAAATTAACATATTAAAAGTCTCCTCTTATGAGAATGAATGAAAGTGTATTGCTGATTAAGCGTTATTTATAACGGCTAGTTTGGAACCGACTTGCAGGATTTTCATCACATTAGTGCCGCCGCCTAATCCGGGTACATCGCCTTTGGTGATAATAATCAAATCGCCGTCTTCAACCGCGCCTTGACGCTTTAATTCATCAATAATTTTATCATTAGCGGTCAAACTATCATCAGCTTCTGCAACATCAAAGCTGACCGGATAAACCCCGCGATAGAGGGTGACACGGCGGCGCGTTTCAATGCTGCGGCTCAGTGCATAAATCGGAATGCCCGAACTGATGCGCGACATCCACAACGGTGTTGAACCGGATTCAGTCAATGCAGCAATGGCTTTTACATGCAGATGATTGGCAGCATACATGGTTGCCATGGCGATGGCTTCATCCACATAAACAAAATCCGAATGAATGCGGTAATTAGAGGTTTGCGCAATGCGCTGTTGCTCCGCACCATAACAAATCCGTGCCATCGCTTCGACCACTTTATCGGGGTATTTGCCCACTGCGGTCTCGCCCGATAACATCACTGCATCCGTACCATCCAACACCGCGTTTGCCACGTCAAAGACTTCGGCACGGGTAGGAATCTGGTTATGAATCATCGACTCCATCATCTGCGTTGCTGTGATCACCGCACGTTTTAAGATACGGGCTTTTTTGATAATGGATTTTTGCGCGGGCGGTAAAGCTTCGTCGCCAATTTCCACGCCCAAATCGCCCCGTGCAATCATCACCGCGTCAGAGGCTTGGATAATACTATCCAGCACCAGCATGGCTTCGGCGCGTTCAATTTTCGCCACCAAACCGGCACGCCCCCCCGCCGCACTGAGCAAACGCCGCGCTTCGTGCATGTCATCAGCGCAGCGCGGAAAGGACACAGCAACATAATCTGCTTGAATTTTTGCCGCAGAAATAATGTCTTCTTTATCCTTATCGGTCAATGCCGCTGCCGACAAGCCGCCACCTTTCAGATTCAGCCCTTTGTTATTAGACAATTCGCCGCCGACAATGGTTTTGCAATGAACCCGTGTGCCTTGGATTTCAGTCACTTCAACCACGATGCGCCCATCATCTAACAACAAATGATCGCCTTTTTTGGTGTCCTGCGGCAACGGTGTGTAGGTTGTACCGACACAGTCTTGATTGCCGCCGTCGAGAGGCCAGGCTGAATCTAGCGCGAAAGGATCGCCTTCGTGCAAAACAATCTTGCCATTTTGAAAACGACCAATGCGGATTTTAGGACCTTGCAAATCCACCATGACGCCGATCTGCCGACCATTACGGCGTGCCAGATCCCGAACCAGATCAGCGCGTTCTTGATGTTCTTCAAAGCTGCCATGCGAAAAATTCAGCCGCACTACATCCAGCCCAGCTTTAATCATCGCCTCTAGCACCTTGGGGTCATCCGTAGAAGGACCCAAAGTCGCTACAATTTTTGTGCGTTTTTTATTCATTTAGGGATTACTTAGCGCGTTCTTCCAACATCTCAACCGCCGGTAATTTTTTGCCTTCCAAAAATTCCAAGAAAGCCCCGCCGCCGGTTGAAATATAAGACACCTTATCCGCAATGCCGTATTTGTCCACAGCCGCCAATGTATCACCGCCGCCAGCAATCGAAAAGGCATCACTGTCGGCGATTGCCATAGCCATAGCTTGTGTGCCTGCACCAAATTGGTCAAACTCAAACACGCCCACCGGACCATTCCAAACAATCGTTTTCGCGTTTTTCAAAATGTCCGCAAAGGCTTGAGATGTCTCAGGACCGACATCGAAAATCATATCATCATCTAACACTTGCGCGACATTTTTCAACGTCGCTTCGGCAGATTCGGCAAATTCCTTACCCACCACCACATCGCTAGGCACCGGAATATCGCCGCCATTCGCCTTAGCTGCTTCTGACAATCGGGTTGCCTCAGCTACTAAATCTGCTTCATATAAAGATTTACCCACCGGATGACCCGCCGCCGCAATAAAGGTATTCGCAATGCCGCCGCCGACAATCAGCTGATCGACAATTTTCGACAGAGATTCTAACACCGTCAGCTTAGTCGATACCTTAGAGCCGCCAACAATCGCTACCATCGGACGCGCTGGATTATCCAGAGCTTTACCTAAAGCGTCTAACTCAGCCGCCAGCAAAGGACCCGCACAAGCAATAGGCGCGAACTGCCCCGCCCCATGCGTAGAAGCCTGCGCCCGATGCGCAGTACCGAAGGCATCCATCACATACACATCGCACAAAGCCGCATATTGCTTAGACAAGGCTTGATCATTTTTCTTCTCGCCCGGGTTAAAGCGCACATTCTCCAAAATCACCACCTCGCCGTCGGCAATTTCTGGCGCGTTTTCTAAGTAATCGGCAACCAGCTTAACTTCTTTGTCAAGTAAATTCGACAGATGATCGGCGACTGGTTTCAGAGAAAATTCTTCGGCATATTCCCCTTCAGACGGACGACCTAAATGCGACATCAGCATCACTTTGCCACCCGCCTTCATCGCTTGTTCAATAGTCGGCAGAGAAGCCCGAATCCGCGCATCACTGCTTACTTTACCGTTTTTCACCGGCACATTAAGGTCTTCACGAATCAATACCCGCTTACCTGCCAGGTCAAGATCAGTCATTTTAATAATGGACATTATGGTCTCCTAAAAACAGAATAATGATTGAGGTGTTTTTGAATCATTGACGTTACGCAAAGGACTTTTTTTCATCTGTCAAATAGACTGACAGACGAAAAAACCGCCATTGCTCCACGCTGAATTTACATTTGTTCCGCGCCAAGCGATTTGTTAGGTTTTTTGGACAGATTGTGTAGCGAACAAAAATATACCTAATAATTGCTCAAGTTGATCTAGGTAATATTCTTTATTGTCTAAATAAATGACATTATCTTCTAGCTTTAGAAAACGCCAAACACTACCCGTTGTCACACAGCCGTAAATAATCTGAATATGTTTATTTCTTTGTGCATTATACATCTGTGCAGCAATCATTTCTGCCATACATTGCGCAAAACCTGAATGCAAATTATCATTTTTAGCCTCTACAATAGTACATACAGGGGCTGACAAACTCAATTGGCTGCTTGAAAAGCTAAACATAAAATCACAAAAGCCATTCAAACCTTTATCTTTATCCACATCAAAACGAGTTCCCGAAAATAAGCTTACTTTATTTTGACTGAGTTTTTTCACTTCTGCCAAAATGGGCGCAATAATAAATTCAGAACGCGCTTTTTCAGTCCCTATAGAACTGCCTAACGGCACAAAGTCTTCTAAAATAACCTGTAAATTGTTTGATACTTGGACAGTTTTAACATCAGAAAATAGATTTTTGACATCTTTAATGCTGATTGCAAATTGGTTTTCTATATCTTCAATGGAAAAACTTTCATACGCCATTAGCTAAGTATCTCTAAATTTTTCTTGGCTTGTTCGAGTAACCAGTTTACTTGTCTAAACAATTTGAGTAGATTATCTAACGCTGAATAACTGGTAGGGTCTAAGGTCAGTTGTTTATTGCGCAAACAACCAAATTGCCAAATAGCACCAGTCGTTACAATAGCAAAAATTTCTAATTCAGTTCGCACATTAACCTTTTGCGCTGCAATCATCTCTGCCAACGCCTGCGCCCAACCCTTATTGAAATTTTCCTGCTTAGCTTCAGCAATACACATAATAGGCTGACTAAAAGTTGTCCCTATATCTGCTACAGGCGCGATAAGAAAATCAGGCACACCCATTAATCCCTCAGCCTCTGAAACATCAAATCGCACATGCGACCAAACAGCTAAATCATGCTGTTTAGCAACAATACTTAAAATCGGATAAATAACACTTTCACAAATTGCATTTTCACTCACATAAGAACGCCGCGTTTTTAAGTTATCTTCAATAAACTTTAACAAATCCATTGATACAATAATGTCTTGTTCTTGTACAAATTGTTCCTCTATCAACTTAATTTGAAATCGCTCTGCCACTTCTTCATAAGAACTAAAAGTACCATAACTCATGAGCCACATCCTAAAAAGTAACTGTGCAGTCCCTCGTGCAAAACCTGACAGGTCTTCAAGACTTGTCAAGTTGTTACCGGGGTTGGAAGGATTGAATGTCGGCTATTGTTGAATGCCTGTCCTTATTAATGTAGCTAAAGTATATCATCTGTAGTTTTTGGCTGCTGCTCAACCTAAGACTGTCCGTCCTTAAAGGACGGGCAGTCTTATCAACGCATCTACTTTTGCTATATGCTTTATTCCTCTAGGGTGACTTTTTCAATGATAACCATTTCTTGCGGCACATCACTGGAAAAAGGTCCGCCGCTGCCGGTTTTTACGTTTTTAATGTTATCTACTACATCCATGCCTTCGGTGACTTTGCCAAACACAGTATAACCCCAGCCATCTTGTCCCGGGTAATTTAAGAAATCATTGTCTTTTACGTTGATAAAAAATTGCGCGGTGGCTGAGTGAGGTGCGTTAGTACGCGCCATTGCAATACTGCCGCGCTCGTTTTTTAAGCCATTTTTAGCTTCGTTTTCGACCGGTGGGCGAGTTGGTTTTTGTTGATAATCTTGGGTAAAACCGCCGCCTTGTATCATAAAATTATTAATAATACGGTGAAAAATAGTGCCGTCAAAAAAGCCGTCTTTGACATATTGAGTGAAATTTTCCACTGTTTGCGGAGCTTTTTCCGCGTCTAATTGTAATTGAATGGTCCCCATGTTGGTTTGCATGGTAATCAAAACAGTCTCCTTTTTGGCTGTTGCTGGTTGAGTGTCTGCCACCGCTACGTCTTGTCCATCGGCAGCATAGACAAAGCTTGATAATAACAAAAATAAACCGCTTAAAACTCTTAACATGATATCTCCTGGCTAATTTAGAAGGTTTACGCTCGCGTAATACGCCTTAACCCGCCTATGATAAGCGGAAGATTTTATGGCTGTCTATAGGCAGGGGAAAAAAGACCGGCTAAGAGACTGGCGCGCCTATTTGATATTGTTCTGGGTAATCCACGCCAACAAAGTACAAGCCATTGGGCATCGCTGTTACGCCGCCTTTTGTGCGGTCGCGGGTTTCTAACACCTGTCGCGCCCAGTCTGGCGGATGTTTGCCGGCACCGATAGCCATTAACACGCCGGCAATGTTGCGCACCATGTGCCGCAAAAAAGCATTGGCGGATACTTCGATAATCACGCGCTCGCCATCGCGCTGGACGGTTAGGCGGGAAATGCAGCGCACTGGGCTTTTGGCTTGACAGCCTTGCGCCCGAAAGGCAGAAAAATCATGTTCGCCGAGCAAATGCCGTGCGGCAGCCTGCATTTCTGTCACGTCCAGCGGATGGCAATACCAGGTGGCATAGTTGGCAAACACTGCCGAGCGCGTCGGGCGATTTATAATCACGTAGCGGTAATGCCGTTGCATGGCACTAAAGCGCGCATGAAAATCATCGGCTACCGAAGTTGCCCATTGGATGCTCACATCTTTAGGCAGATGCGTGTTGCCGCCAAACACCCAAGCCCGCGTCCGTCGCTCCACCTGCACTTGTGCATGAACCACCTGTTCGAGCGCATGTACGCCGCTGTCTGTGCGCCCCGCGCAAATGACGCTAACCGCATGATTGGCGACTTGGCTCAGAGCCGCTTCGAGACAAGTCTGCACAGTACGCACGCCCACTTGGGTTTGCCAGCCGTTAAAATGGCTGCCATCGTATTCAATCCCTAAAGCGATTTTCATGGTTTTTTTATGCCACTCAGCGGGTTAAAAGGTGCGATATGCGTCTGAACGCTGGGTTTGCATGGGTTCTGCGTCAAGCGATATTTCAAGACTAATCGTAATGCAGAGCGTCATAAGGCAACTGGATTTTTTCACCGCGCAATAAAGCCTGCAAAAATGTCCAAATAGCTTCCGCAGAAGGTGGGCAACCGGGCAGAAAATAATCGATTTTGACGACTTCTTGAATGGGCTGCACTTGATCAAGCAGTAGGGGAATTTCTGCGTCCAGAGGGATTTGCGGATGTTCCAAACCGCTGCCGTTTAGATAAACTTCATTGAGGCAATCTTGCAGCTCAAAATGGTTACGCATAGCTGGAATGCCGCCGGTTATCGCGCAAGCTCCCATCGCTACCAGCAGGTCGCAGTGCGCCCGAAAATCTTTCAAGACTGCAACATTGTCGGTATTGCACAAGCCGCCTTCAATAATCCCTACATGACAATGATCCAAATGCTTTTTATCGGTGATGGGGGAACGATCAAATTCAATCACATCAATTAATTGCAAAAAACGCTCATCTATATCCAGCAGCGACATGTGGCAACCAAAACAACCCGCCAGCGAGGTGCTGGCGACTTTTAATTTATGGCTCATGCTGCACCCCCTGCGGCATTGGCGTCACCCACTTGATTAATGGGTTTTTGATCATAAAAACGCTGTCCAATCGGTTTTTGATTGCCCTGATGTTTTGCCATCAAAGCCCCCACAGGACACACTTGCACAGCACGGTCCGCTAAGCTCACCGCCGAATCGCCCAACTTGCCGCTGGGCGAATTGATAATCAGATGTGCATCGCCACCGCGTCCGCCGATAGCAAACACCTGTTTGCCGTCCGCCTCGCGGCTGGCGCGTACACACAACTCGCACAAAATACAGCGATTAAAATCTAGCAGCAGGTCGGGATGACTGGCATCGACTCCCCGCGTCGGATACAGATGCGCAAAGCCCGGCTCTACTATGCCGAAAAAATAAGCTAAAGCTTGCAACTGGCAATCACCGCTTTTTCCGCAACCGGGGCAGATATGATTGCCCTCCACAAACAGCATTTGTATCAGCATACGCCGCTGCGCATTGAGTGCTTCTGTATTATTTTCAACCACCTGCCCTTGCGCGGCGGGAGTGGTACAAGCCGGCAATAAACGCCCATCAACAGTCACGCTGCACAAACGGCAACTGCCTTGCGGGCTGAAATCCGCATGAAAACACAAATGTGGGATGTAAATAGCTGCCGCACGCGCTGCCTGCATAATCGTTTGTCCCGAGCTGAAAGGCACTGCTTGCTGGTCAATGTGAAGTGTTGTCATGTCTTCCTCCATAGCATTTTACTGAGCTGCCTACGCAACACGGCGCACTCGCGGCTCATGGTGTTTTCAACCGGTTCGCACCAGTCCCCAATCTTCCAGCACCGAATACAAGGCGGGCACCATCAGCAACACCAGCACAGTTGAAGCCATTAAACCAAAGGCTAAACTGGTGACCAGCGGGATCAAAATCTGCGCTTGTAGGCTTTTTTCTGCCAACAGCGGCAGCAAACCCACAATGGTGGTCAGCGAGGTGAGCAGCACGGCGCGGAAGCGTTCTCGACTGGCGGTTTTTGCTGCTTCATGTACGCTCATGCCATCGCGGGTGCGCATTTTTAAGAAGGTAATCAGCAATATCGAATCATTGACGACAATCCCCGATAGCGACACAAAGCCCAGCACGCTGGGCATGGAGAGGCTTAAGCCCATCAGCCAATGCCCCCAGACCACGCCGATTAAGGCTAAGGGTATTGCCAGCATGACGGCAAAGGGTTCGAGGTAGGAACGAAATTGAAAGCTGAGTAGCACAAAAATACCGACAATGCCGATAATAAAAGCTTGCAACATGGATTTGCCAGTTTCGCCGCCAGATTTGCGCTCGCCGCCAAAGCTGATTTTTAAGCTGGGATAGCGTTGTTGCAGGGCGGGCAGAAAATGTTTGCGTGTGTGGTTTAGCACTTCGCTGACGTTGGCAAAGCGGGTATCGACATCGCCGAGCAAAGTCACGGTGCGCACCCCGTCAATGCGCTGAATCCGCGCAAAGCCGCGTCCGTCAATAATGTTGGTGACGCTGTGCAACGGCACTTGCGCACCGCTAGGGGCGGTGACGGTGAAGTAGTCAAGGTCTGCAAGGCTGTCGCGGTCGCTGTCAGTGAGACGTACTTGGATTTCGTAATCTTCTACGCCGACCTGCACTTCGCCGGCGACTTGTCCAAAATAGGCGGCGCGCAGTTGCGCGGCGATACTTTGCGCGGTTAAGCCGAGTGTGCCGGCACCTTGTTTGAGTTGCAAGCGCAATTCAGGCTTGCCGGGGCGCAAGTCGTCCAGCAAACCAAATACGCCGGCGTAGCCACTGAGCCACTGGCGCAGCTCGTTGGTGGCGGCTTTGAGCTGTTGTAAATCGCCGCCACTGAGCATGATTTCTATCGGTTGCCCAGCCGGTCCGCGTGCCGGTTCGCCGTATTTGAGGCTAATGACATCGGGCAGCGTGCCAACCCGCTCGCGCCAGTCGGCAATGATGTCGTCAATCGTGGCATTGCGTTGTTCGGCAGTGAGTAAATCGACGCTGACGGTGGCGACGTGCGCGCCTGTTTCGTTTGCGTCAACATTGCGATTAAAATCGACGCGCAGATTTTGCACCAACGCTTGTCCGTTGGGTTGGCGCGGTGTCCAGTCTTGGTTCACTGCTTCTAGCGCGGCAGTGACGCGCTGCACGAGATTTTCGGTATGCGCCAACGGTGTGCCTTGCGGCAGCAACAGCCGCGCTTCTAGCACGTCGCCGTCAATGTCGGGAAAGGCTTTGAATTTCACCACACCGCCGCTGAGTAAGCCGATAGACACGATAAATAAGGCGAACACCGCGCCGATGAAAGCGTAACGCCAATTAATCACCCAATCCACCGCCGTTCCCAACAGCCGTTGCCGTACCCACTCTAAGCCTTGTTCAAACCGATTGCGCCAGCGATTTTCAGCGGCAGATTTATCCAGCACATGGGCTAAATGATGTGGCAGAATCAAAAAGGCTTCGATCAAACTCACCAACAAAGTCAAAATCAATACAACCGGCATGACTTTTAAGACTTTACCAATATCGCCGCTGATGAAAACTAAGGGACCAAACATGCTCAGTGTGGTTAAAAATGAGGCGATAACCCCGGCGGCGACTTCCCGTGTGCCGTCAATCGCGGCTTGCAAGGCTTTTTTGCCGCGCTGATAATGGCTGGCGATGTTTTCCGCTAACACTATCGCATCGTCCATAATTAAACCGATGGCGATCAATAAGCCGACCATGGTCATCATGTTCAGCGAATAGCCTATCATCTGCATAAAAAACAGCGTTCCCATAAAGGCCATGGGCAAGCCCATGACCACCCAAAAAGCAAAGCGCAGGCTAAAAAATAACCAGAGGGTCATAGCCACCAAAATTAAGCCTTGCGTGCCATTTTTTAGCAGCATTTGCAGGCGATCTTTGACAATAGACGACATGTTTTGTGTCAAGGTGTAACGCACGCTGGGCGGCGCACGTTGCTGTTCGGCTGTGACAAAAGCCTCAACAGTGGCAAACACTTTGAGCGTGTCTTCGCTGCGGGTTTTGGTGATTTTTAATACCGCAGCCCGTTGTCCGTTAAATAAAATTTTATTTTCTTCGTCTTCAAATACGTCTCGAATCTGTGCGATGTCGCCGAGGCGAATTTCCGCCCCCGCGGTGCCACTGAGTACCACTAAATCAGCTAATGCTTGCGTTGTGCGGCGTTCATCGGTAAAACGCAGCAAAATATCCCGCTCGCCGGTTTTTAAGCTGCCGGCTGGCAAATCGACATTTTGCTGTTTAATCACATCGGCAACTTTAGCAACGCTTAAGCCATAGCCACGCAACTGAGCAGCGGATAATTCGATGCGCAGTTGATGCTGAGAAAAGCCGGTGATTTCTACCCCGGACACTTTGGCTTGTTGCTGCAAACGCGCCTTAAAGCCCTCTGCGTAAGCCTTTAAGTCGGTGACTGACATGTCTCCGGTAATGGCTATTGACACCACCGCATCGGTGCGATTTAACTCGCTAATGATCGGGTCTTCAGTAGTGTCGGGAAAATCCGCTATCGCTTCAACATTGCTGGTGACATCATCGATAAATTGCTGCAAATTTTCGCCCGAGCGCATTTCTGCTACGGCACGCGCTTGATTTTCTAAGGCTTCGCAGCGCAATTCGAGCAAATTTTCCACGTCATCTAGCGCGTCCTCAATGCGTCCGCACACGGCTTCTTCCACATCCGCCGCTGCGGCACCTGGGTACGGCACAAGAATTTGCACCTTAGTCGCGGCAAAGTCCGGGAAAGTTTCGCGTTGCAATTTAGCCACACTCAACAAGCCCATGATTAAAAAAATCAGCATCAGCAGATTGGCTGCCGTTGGGTGGGCAGTAAAAAAACGCAACATGGAAAAATCCTTTACTTAAAATTTATACTGTGTTTGAAATGTAACCCTTCATTGTCCCCACAAAAACCTGACTAAGCTTTACTGACATTTAGCGGAGAAAATCGATGCAACACAGTTTACAACAGATAAAACAGTTATGGCTGATACTTTTACTCGCGGTCCTCTGCGCGACAGCCGGCATGGTCGAAGCGATTGATTTGCCCGACATCGGCACTTCAGCCGATCAAATATTTTCGCCTTTACAAGAACAGGAATTGGGCGAAGCTTTTGTGCGCCAACTGCGCCAGCGCGTGACCATGCTTGACGATATGGAAGTCGAAAATTATTTAACGGCACTAGGTTATCGCTTGGCATCCTACAGCGATAACCCTTCGCAGAGCTTTAGTTTTTTCGCCATCCAGGATGACAGCATTAATGCCTTCGCGGTGCCGGGCGGTTTCATCGGCATTCACAGCGGCTTGATTTTACACACCCGCGAAGAAAGCGAATTGGCTTCAGTGATCGCCCACGAAATCGCGCATGTCACACAACGCCACATTGCGCGGACGGTAGAAGGCGTACAAAAATATTCCATCGCCAGCGCGGCGGTGTTGCTGGCATCGATTTTTCTCGCAGCGAAAAACCCCGACATTGCACAAGCCGGTTTAGCCGTCGCCACTGCTGGCAATGCACAAATGCAGATTGATTTTACCCGAGCGCACGAAAAAGAAGCTGACCGGGTGGGTATGCAGGTGTTATCTAAAGCCGGTTTTAATCCCATGAGTATGCCCGACTTTTTTGCTGCTCTACAAACCTCTAGCCGCTTATATGAAGGTGGTTTGCCGGAATTTTTGCGCACCCATCCGGTCACCACCAACCGCATCGCCGAAGCCCGCGACCGTGCAGAAAAACTGGCAAAACCCAAAGTCACAGACAGCAGCATGGAATTTCATTTAATGCGGGCAAAAGTGCTGGTGCTGACCAGCGCAGATCATCCGACCTTATTAAAACGCTTGCAAAACGCCCTAGCCAGCGGACATTACCGCGAACCGCGTGCAGTGCATTACGCGCTGGCTTTGCTGGGTTTAACATTAAATCAAGCTGAGGTTGCCCAAACGCATTTAGGTTGGCTGCAAACTAATGACGTTGATCGCGTTATGTACCACCTGTTAGCCGTGCGTTTAGCCTTGTTGCAAAACGATCTAGCGCAGGCGGCGGCGCATTGCCAAAAGGCACTGGAGATGTATCCGGGAGATCGGCAATTAGTGCCTATTTATGCAGATATTTTGCTTGAGCAACAACAAGCTGCGCAAGCCGAGAAACACTTGCAAGCCCTCAGAGAACCGCATCCTCCGCGTTATTATCGACAACTCGCGCAAGCGCAAAAAGCCAATGACAAAAGTGGCGAGGCGTTATTGTCTTTAGCCACATTTTATTATCTCAATGGACAAACCAGTTCAGCCATTGAACAACTCAAACAGGCGCAGCAATTACCCAATGTCGATTTTTACTTACGCTCACGGATCGATGCGCAGCAAGCCAAATTAGAAGCGGAATTGCTAGAAGAAAAACAAGCGGGGATGAAACAATGAGGTTAAGCTAAGCTAAAGTGGACCCCACCGAGCAGTTCCTCGACACGAGCGCACAGCAGGGACCAATGCGCCTGCTCGACGGTGAAATGCCGCCCGAGGTTGAGCAAAGTCGTCTGCTTGACCTTGCCGCCAATCCAAATGTTATGGCACTACAATCGGATTTTCGGCGATTTTAAACCAAAGAATGCGGGGTTTGGAGGGGTTTTGGGGGGATTTGGGGGCGCTAAAGATGGGCTAAGCATCTTCTAACACTTGCCCAATAAGAAATAAGTCAACATTTTGCCCTTGCCTTTGATTTGCACGAGACCGCGTGCTTCCAGCACGAACTTGTGATCAAGGCGCAGGCGTGTATCTTCGCTGACTTGAATTTTGCCGGGGACACCGTGCGATTCCATACGGCTGGCGGTATTGACTGTATCGCCCCAGAGATCGTAATTAAATTTATGCTTGCCGATCACGCCGGCAATGACTGAACCGCTGTGGATGCCGATGCGTAGTTGAAAATGGGTGTGGTTTTGTTGGTTAATGCGCTCAATCGCGTCCAGCATGTCTAACGCCATTTCTGCAACTTGGGTGGCATGATCGGCGCGGGGCGTGGGTAAACCGCCGACTAGCATGTAGGCATCGCCAATGGTTTTGATTTTTTCTAAGCCATGTAGTTCAGCGAGAATGTCAAAAGCGAGAAAAATACTGTTTAATTGATTGATTAATTCTTGCGGCGCAACGCCAATCGAGTATTCGGTAAAATGTACCAGATCGGCAAATAGCACGGTGGTTTCGTCAAAGCTGTCAACAATGCTGCGCTCGCCTTTTTTGAGCCGTTCTGCGATGGGCTGCGGCAGAATGTTGAGCAGCAGTTTTTCGGATTTTTCCTGCTCTTGTTGGAGTTGCTTGAGATAAGCACGCTCGCGGTCGCGTAAGCGTTTGCGCTCTAAAGTAGCGGTAATTTTGGCTTTGAGGATGATCGGGTTGAAGGGTTTTTGTAGGTAATCTTGCGCACCCATTTCGATACAGCGCACTACGCTGTCAATTTCATCCAGCGCGGAAATCATTAACACCGGAATATGGTGCAGTTTTTTATCCGATTTTAAGTGCGCTAACACTTCATAACCGCTCATGCCGGGCATGATGATGTCGAGCAAGATGAGATCATATTCTTGCACCTGTAACATGGCTAAGGCTTCAACGCCGCCTTCGGCTTGAGCAACACTAAACCCGTAGCGACTGAGTTGTCGTGATAATAAGTCGCGGTTGCTTTCTTTGTCATCTACCAGCAGTAAAGAGCCACTGCTGAGAGTGTCTTCTGCCGCTTCGATAGGTGCAATCGGCGCGGGTAAATCAGCGGGCTTGAGTTTGCTCCAAATGTCTTCGGGGGCGGTAGGTGCGGCGGGTTTTTCGATATTGGCGGGCGTGTTTGCCTGCGCGTAATAAATCAGCTCATTAATCAGCGATAATAAACGTCGTCCGGCATTGAGAATGTCGTGCAGTTCTGCCGCAATGAGGGGGTTACTTAACTCGTCTTCTATATCTTCAAGCAGCATTTCCGAATAGCCAATAATGGCGTTGACGGGCGTGCGTAGGTCGTGGCGAATGGTCGCAGAAAAAGCACTGTCGTTAAGCTGCCCATCTTGATTAAGATGAGAGGCAAACAGCGCGTCAATGAGCGTTTGCAGTGCTTCACCCGCTGATGCGATTTTTTCCACATCAGGAGCAAGTTCCGCAATGTCTGCTTGAGTATCCGTCGCTTGAAAACTGTGCAGTAGCTCGCTGCTATGAGTCAGTACAGCTTGAATGGGACGGCGCAACTCCTGTTCAAGTTCCTGCAAACCTTTGTGTTGAGCAGAGGCTTGAGCAGCAGCCGAGACGGGGACGCTGGAATCGCAATTCTGCGCAGCAGATAAAGAAACACCAGGCATCCATCATAACCTCAGCTTATAGCAAAGTTTCGATTTTGCCTAATAAGCGCGGCAATTCAATCGGCTTAGTATCATAATCGTCACAACCTGCTTCTAACGCTTGTTCGCGGTCACCCGACATAGCGTGAGCGGTTAAAGCGATAACAGGAATGTTTTTGGTCGCTTCGTCCGCTTTTAATTCTCGCGTCGCAGTCCAACCATCTTTTACCGGCAAACTCATATCCATCAGAATTAAATCAGGTTTTTCTGAGCGTGCCATTTCAACACCTTGACCGCCATCTACCGCGATCACTAAATCGTAACCTTTACGTTTTAAGCGGCGAGACAGCATGTCACGATTCATTTCGTTGTCTTCGACAAGTAGGATTTTTGGCATGTATCGTCTCCTAAGCACAGCCATATTCAGTTAAGAAACTTTCAGCTTGCGATTGTAACATCGTTATACAATTTCAGAAAAAGTTTTTATCAATTGCCTAACGGTTAAAAGCTGCAAGAAAAAAGCCAATCTAAAACGACATTCCGGGCGGCAACTTGCCTTTCATGCCCTGCATTAGGTTCGCTAAACCACCGCGTTTTTTCATTTGCTTCATCATTTTCTGCATTTGCATAAACTGCTTAAGCAATTGATTGACATCTTGAACTTGCGTTCCAGAACCGAGCGCAATACGGCGTTTACGTGAACCTTTGATAAGTGCGGGAAAACGCCGCTCACGCGGAGTCATGGAATTAATCATCGCTTCCATTTTAGTCAGCTGTTTATCACTCACTTGATTTTTTACCGCTTCCGGCACATTTCCAATCCCCGGCATTTTATCCATAATATCGCTCATGCTTCCCATGTTGCGCATTTGCTGTAATTGATCGCGGAAATCTTCAAAATCAAAGCCTTTGCCTTTGCTGATTTTTTTTGACAGCTTATCGGCTTTGTCTTGATCCATTTTGCGTTCAGCGTCTTCAATCAGACTCAGCAGATCGCCTTGCCCGATAATGCGTGAAGCCACCCGATCCGGATGGAAGGGTTCAAGGGCTGTGGTTTTTTCGCCTACGCCCATGAATTTAATCGGCTTACCGGTGATATGTCGCACCGACAAGGCAGCCCCACCGCGTGCATCGCCATCGGTTTTGGTCAAAATAACGCCGGTTAAGGGCAGCGCGTCGTTAAACGCCTTAGCTGTATTTGCCGCGTCCTGCCCGGTCATGCTATCCACCACAAACAGCGTTTCAGTGGGCTGGACAGATTGATGCAGGTCTTTGATTTCCGACATCATGTCTTCATCAATATGAAGCCGACCGGCAGTATCAATCAGCAGCACATCAATTAATTGCTTACGCGCTTGTTGTAAAGCGGCTTCAGCAATGGCGACAGGCTTTTGCGAGGTTTGGCTGGGGAAAAATTCTACTTCCACTTCGCGCGCTAAGGTTTCTAGCTGGTCAATCGCGGCGGGGCGATAAACATCGCAACTCACCACCATGACTTTTTTCTTATGCCGCTCGCGCAGAAAACGCGCCAGCTTGGCAACGCTGGTGGTTTTCCCCGAACCTTGCAAACCCGCCATCAAAACCACCACAGGCGGGCTTGCGTGTAGATTTAATGCTTCGTTGTAGTCGCCCATGATGGCTGTCAATTCATCACGCACGACTTTGATCAAAGCCTGCCCCGGCGTTAGGCTGGCAATGACTTCCTGCCCTATCGCACGTTCCCGCACCTGCTCTAAAAAGACTTTCGCTACGGGCAAGGCGACATCTGCTTCCAGCAATGCCATACGCACATCGCGTAGCGCGTCCTTGATATTCGTTTCTGTTAATCGCCCTCTGCCGCTTAAATTTTTCAGCGTTTGATTTAGGCGTTCCGTAAGATTTTCAAACATAATTATCCACCTTTGTGCGTAGTGAGGAATAACCTCTTTACTAGCAACAGTTAAGCCCCGATCTGCTCCATGACATCATCAGAAATTGAAGCATTGGAATACACTTCCTGCACATCGTCGAGATTTTCTAACATATCGACTAAACGCACCACCTTCGCCGCATCTTCCGCTTCCAGCTCGCTTTGGGTTTCCGGGCGCATGGTCACTTCGGCATTTTCAGGTTCTAAACCGGCTGCCAGCAATGCGGCTTTGACGGTCTGTAACTCTTCGGGCGCGGTCAACACATCCAAAGAATCATCATCATTGGTGATAACATCGTCCGCCCCCGCTTCAAGGGCTATTTCCATGAGCTTATCTTCATCCGTACCAGCAGCATAGCTGATTACGCCCGTTTTATTAAACAAATACGCCACCGAGCCATCAGTACCCAGATTGCCGCCGCATTTACTAAAGGCGTGACGTACTTCGCCAACGGTGCGGTTACGGTTATCGGTCAGGCAATCCGCCATCACTGCCACGCCGCCGGGGGCGTAGCCTTCATAGCGCACTTCTTCGTAATTCGCGCCTTCCGCTTCTTCACCCGAACCGCGTTTAATGGCGCGCTCTATGGTGTCTTTGGGCATATTGGCGTTCAGTGCTTTATCCACTGCCAAGCGCAAACGCGGGTTAGCATTAGGATCGGGATCGCCCATTTTTGCGGCAACCGTAATTTCCCGAATCATGCGCGTAAAAATCTTGCCGCGTTTAGCGTCTTGCGCACCTTTGCGGTGTTTAATATTTGCCCATTTACTATGTCCAGCCATATAGCCCTCGTTATTAATTAAGCCCTATCTCGATTTTGTAAAAATAACCGTGCATTATAGTGATTCTTGCAAGGAAATCCCACTTAATTAACGGGAGGCCAGCAATTCAGAGCCAAGCCATTCCTCAATTGGATACCTCCAGCAACGAGTCCCCGCATTTCCAACAGACAAAAACACCCCATTTCCTCCCTGCTGCATGAGGCTCCGTTTGACGGAGGAGAAAAATGATATTTCAAATGGTCGGTTTAGGCGCGACGCAATTCCTTAAAGTTAACGCACTTATCCGTTGCCGCAATGCGCCCGGTAAAAACTGGCGCCGGTAAAAACTGGCGAAGGTATTGATGACTGCTTTTTGCTCGAAACTATCGCTCGACGCGGAACAAACTCAGCTTGGAGCGACATGGAACCGCCTAATATCAGGTACTCTCAATGTAGTGCAAAAATGCTGCAAAAACCTACAAATTGGCTTTTTTCAATAGACTTCCAGATTATCAATCAAACGCGCTCTGCCTAACCAAGCCGCTGCCAACACCACCCAATCCCACGCTTTATCTGTCGCTTGCACTTCCATCAAATCAGCTTGGCGGCGCACGCTCAAATAATCGACTTGAAAACCCCACTGCTGAAGACGCGCTATGTGTTGCTGCTCCAATGCCGCAACATCTCGTTGCCCTGCTTGCAGAGCTTGCACAATGGCTTGCAGACTTTGGTATAAGGCGGGCGCGATTTGGCGTTGTTGCGGGCTTAAATAGGCGTTGCGTGAACTCATGGCGAGACCATCGCTATGGCGTTGCGTGGGCAGCCCGATAATCTCAATTGGCATGAGTAATTCTTGCGTCATGCGGCGCAGAACCAGCAGTTGTTGGTAATCTTTTTGACCAAAAATGGCTATATTGGGCTGCACGGCATGAAACAAACGTGCCACTACACTGCTCACGCCATTAAAATGGCCGGGGCGTGACGCGCCGCATAATATTTCATTATGTATCGGCACAATCACAGTGGTGGTATGATCGCGCCCGAAGGGATATAAATCTGTTTCTGTGGGGGCAAAAACAATGTCTGTGCCAGCGGCTTCAAGCAAGGCGCAATCGGCTTCTAATGTGCGCGGATAGTTGGCAAAATCTTCATTCGCACCAAATTGCAGCGGATTTACAAAAATACTGACCACCACCACATCTGCCGCAGAGCGGGCATATTCAACCAAACTAAGGTGTCCCGCGTGTAAATTGCCCATGCTTGGGACAAGCGCGATGCGCACTTTACCTAAAGCTGCTAATGTAGCACGTAATTCATTGATAATGGATATAATTTTCATGTTTCAACCCAACTTTAATCAGGTGATTTCAAGACGTTACAGAAAGCGTATTCTAACCGTATTCGTGTTGCTGTGCAGCTCGTCTGTGTTGGCGCAAGACCATCTAGCAGAGTCGGCAAAAGCCGGGTTTACGCAGATTTTGCAAATGAGTTTAGAAGATTGGGTCAATATGGAAATTGGCACGGTGACTAAAACGCCCGAAAAAAATACCCTTGCACCTGCCACAGTCAGCGTGATTACCGCTGAAGATATTGCGCGGTTTGGTTACACCAGCGTAGCAGACGCGCTGCGCCATAGTGCGGGTCGATGATTTACTACATGCACAATTTCGGCGTGCGTGGGATTAACGCCGGCTTACGCGCCGGTAGTCGTATTATCAAGTTTATGATCAACGGACAGCCTGCTCATTTTCGTGCCACCTCGCAAAGTTTTATTGGCAGCGAATTGATTGCCATGGATTTAATCGAGCGCATTGAAATTATTCGCGGACCCGTGTCAGCCTTGTATGACGCGAATGCGTTTGTTGGCGTAGTCAATATCATCACCCGTGAGGCAGATTATTTTCTTCAGCAAGGCGGACAAATCCGCGCCGCCGCCAGCCTCGCTCCCCATGCCGGTCATGCCTGTGAAGCCGAATTGACCAATGGCGGTGGTGAACATTGGAATTATTTATGGGGCATTAACTGGGGGCTATGAAGATCGTGCCGATTTACAACTGCCGCGCCGCTCGCTACGTTGGCACACGCCCCGCATCGACTCAAAACGTCCTCTTGCACAGCGTTTTTATGACTGGGGTGCTTATTTAGACACGCGGCTGACCCTCAGCACAGAGGCATTTTCCATGCGTAAAAACAAAGCGGGCAAACTCAGTATTCAGGTACGAGACCTCTGGGACACCCGCTACGTCAACCCCGGCTTTGGCGGCATTGATATTCCCACCTTGGGACGACAATAGGCTTAGTTTTGCGCAGCGATTTTAGCCGTATCAAACGCTTTTGATACGGCTTAAAATAAATTCTGCGGATCAATATCCAGTGACCACTTCACCCCTTTTGCGGTCGGCAACTGGCTTAACGTCAGCGTCCAGTCGCTCAACAGCGCGTGCAAATGCGCGCGTTGCTGGGCTTGGCATAGCAACTGAGCGCGGTAGAAATTAGCTCGGCGTTCCAACGGCGCGGGAATGGGACCTAGCACTTCCACCTCACTCAAGGCTTGCTGCATCATTTGCGCTTCAGCCCGCGCTTTAGCTTGTTGTAAAAAAGCATTTAAGTCAGCCTCTTGTGTCGCTTCAGCGCGTAACAGGGCGAGATAACTGTAAGGCGGCAAGCACACTTGCTCGCGCTCTGCCAGCGCGGTATCAGCAAACGCGCCGTAACCCCGTTCTAGCAAAGCGCGTAACAACGGATGATGCGGATGATACGTTTGCAGCAACACCTCACCGTGCAGATCAGCCCGCCCAGCCCGTCCGGCAACCTGCATTAAACCCTGCGCCAGTCGTTCACTAGCACGAAAATCCACACCAAACAAGCCGCCATCGAGATTAACTACACCGACCAAAGTCACTTTTGGAAAATGATGCCCTTTGGTCAGCATTTGCGTGCCCACCAAAATATCGACTTCGCCCTCATGGATTTGCTCCAAAATATGCTGCATGGCGTATTTACGCCGCGTCGAATCGCTGTCAATGCGCAAAATCCGCGCTTGGGGAAATTGTTTAGTCAGTTCTTGTTCAATGCGTTCCGTGCCGTAACCCAAACGGCGCAAACGGGAGGACTGACACGCCGGACACACGGCGGGAAAGCTTTGCGTCGCCCCGCAGTGGTGGCAATGCAGGCGTTTGTCGTTGTCGTGATAAGTGAGATGCGCGGTGCAGTGGTGACAGGTCGCTACCCAACCGCACTGATGACACATCAGGGTTGGCGCGAAACCGCGCCGATTGATATAAATCAACACCTGCTGCGCCAAATCCAGGCGTATTTGAATAGCCCGCCGCAGCGGTTGCGACAAGCCCTCTTGCGGCTGATGGCGGCGCAAGTCGATCAGGCGAAAATCGGGATGCAGTGCCGCGCCAGCGCGTTCCGGTAGGCGCAAGCAGTGATAACGCTGACGCTGCGCATTAAACAGGCTATCCAATGCTGGCGTAGCACTGCCCAACAGCACCGGCACGCCCGCATAACGCGCCCGCATTACAGTCAAATCACGCGCCGAATATTGAAAACCGTCCTGCTGTTTGTAAGACGCATCGTGTTCTTCGTCAACAATAAACACCCCCGGTTTCGCCAGCGGAGTCCAAGCCGCCGAGCGCGTACCGATGACAATCGGCGCGTTACCCCGTTGCGCCATCAGCCAAGCAGACAAGCGTTCATTATCGGTCAATTTAGAATGCAGTACCGCGATGGGATGGGCAAAACGCCGCTCAAAACGGGTCAGCATTTGCGGTGTGAGATTAATTTCAGGCACCAGCACCAAAGCCTGTTTGCCCTGCTCGATAACTTTTTGAATAATCTGTAAATAAACTTCGGTTTTACCGCTCCCCGTGACTCCGTCTAGCAAAAATGCACGAAACTCTGACAAATGTTCACTCACTGCTTGCACCGCTTGCGTCTGTGCCTCATTGAGTGGTAACGGGGTTTCTTGCTGCCAATCTGCGGCGAGGCAATGAGAATAAGCTTTGTCTATGCGGCAGTTCTCAAGCCAGCCATGTTTTTGCAGGGTTTTCAGTGTGCTATGACTGTTTGGATAATGCTGATTGAGCGCGGCTTGGCTGGCAGAAAAATCCGTGCATTGGTGTAAAAATTCCAGCAAAGCACGTTGGCGATAGGCGCGTTTGTTCAGCGTATCTACATTCAGTTCGCGCCCGGCTTGCGTCAACTGCCAGCCCGGCAGCATAGGCAACTGCGCAGCAAGTCCCTGATTGAGCAGCGCGGGGAGCGCGGCTTGTAACACCCGCCCAATCGGGTAATGGTAATAACTCGCTGCCCAGCGCAACAATTTTAAGACATCGGGGGTGAGCAATGGTGCTGTGTCTAGCACCTCATAAACCGCTTTTAAGTGTGTTGTTGGCACGTCGCTGTGCTGGCAGAAGCCCATTAACACCCCCAACACGCCCTCCGCTTTGCGCGACATGTTTGGCGATGCTTCATCAAACCCCGGTAAGCTTTGATAGGGCGTAGCGGGCTTTTCAGCCGTTTTGCGCTGGCGTGAACCAAAGGGCAGCCACAGGCGCATCCCCACTTGCAGTTGCGCGGGATTGATGCCTGGGGGCGGCTGGTAATCAAACAAGCGCGGCAGCGGGCAGGCGACAGCGACTTGCAGAATGAGGGGTTTATCGGGATTGTTCACGGATATTTTGCACAGGCGCAGCTCTGCAACTTGAAAGGCTTTGGGCGTGTGTTTTTTGCGCGTCAAACATACAACGCAAGAGAGGCAGAAACACTTAAGGAACGATAACCTGACTATACTGCGCCCGACCAGAAGCATAAGCGTTCACATCTCTCAAGCAGCCCTGTCAAGGTGACCAAATTACTGTAAAATAATAATTTTATTTTAAATTTTAAATTTTAAATCAACGAAATAGCAAGGAGTATACACCCATGTTCAACCCAATTTTGCAAAAATTCAGCGAAAAAAGCCCAGTCAGCGTGATGTAACCATTCAGCCCCCCCACAGAAGCTTGCATAACACCTCGCACGTCTGGCACAGAATATAACATGCCCCTCCCACAGCCTCCAACAACTTGACGAAAACTACATCCGCTCTCTGGATGAAGAGAGCGTTAAGCGGCTGAGCATCACCATGCTCAACGACCTCAAAGAAGCGCAGGAGCGGCTCAATTCAGAATTCCACCAACAGCTCCGTACTGTCTGGCAGTCAATTTACGGGTCAAGATTTGCAACCTTGACCCGAACGTTTTGAGTAACCCCAAGGTTATTTGAAGCATTAGGGTGCGGATTACAAACCTGCATCCGCTGGCATTTAAATAGAATAATCAGATTTTGAAAGGCTTTTGCGAAAAAAAAACCTTATTTTGTGATGATTTCTCTGTCGTAAGTGATGGCGGGTTGGTTGAAATTGAAAATTGAGGCGGGTATGGGAGTAGTTGTAGTGGCAGGAATCCTACAAACCATGTCGTGCCTGCTGTAACGGTTGTTGGAGTTACCCCTAAAGCAGGAGAAGTAACAGAAACTGAGTTATTCGCGCAAGTTGCAACGTAACCGTCAGCAATTCCGAGCCTCGCACTAAAATCTTAAATATCAATGAACTAAGGTTTAC
>CAZOSP010000035.1:0-31835 GCA_964582525.1 uncultured Thiomargarita sp.
CAATCCTCAAAACAGGTGAGCGGCGTTTCATAGGTGTAACGATGAATGTGCAAGTGGCTTAAACAAGCTGTTTTAGCAAACAGTTGTTGTAATTGTTCGTCATTGACTAATTTGCCCTCTTTCCCAAGTGCCACTTGGGAATGCGATCTTGACCGCGTTGCGGTCTGTACTAACGGTCCAGCGACGCGGGCAAGGTATGAGTTCCCAAGCGGCGCTTGGGAACTAGCAAAACTGTAAACTATTTTGGAGGGTATGAAGGATGCCCCGATTTGTCAGGGGTTTTTCATTTAGCGGGTTAAGCTGGCAAACAAAGTCGGCAGCTTTTCGGGCAACTTCTGCACATGGTCAATAATGGTGTAATTGTTTGCACCAAAAATACGTTTAACATAGTTGTCTGCCTGGGCATCCAGGGTTAAGCAATAGGTCAATACGCCTTTGCTGTACAACTCTTCAACGGCTTTTTTGGTGTCGTGACGCAAATGCTGTGGATCACGTTCGTCGATGTCAGCGGGTTCGCCATCAGTGACCAACAAAATCAATTTTCGCCGCTCCGGTTGTTTGCGCAAATGCTCGGCGGCGTGGCGCATGGCTGTTCCCATGCGGGTAGATAACCCCCCTTTCATGCCGGCTAAACGCGCTTTGGCTTCATCGTCAAAATGCTGGTTGAAGTCTTTGAAGCGGTAATACTGCACATCGTGTCGTCCATCGGAGGCGAAGCCGTGAATGGCAAAGGGATCGCCGATGCCGTTAATCGCTGTCGCTACTAGCGTGGCGGCTTCACGGGTGAGTTGTAGTACGC
Organism: uncultured Thiomargarita sp.; assembly: GCA_964582525.1. Classification (GTDB taxonomy): domain Bacteria; phylum Pseudomonadota; class Gammaproteobacteria; order Beggiatoales; family Beggiatoaceae; genus BB31. Next base: position 800 of record CAZOSP010000035.1, read on the forward strand.
TTTTCTCCGAACCGGCTACAATTTCGTTAGTCGATTCCGATAAATCGAGCAAGACAATGACAGCTAAATCACGGTTTTTAATCACGTTTCTCATGCTGATGCGGGGATTCGGCTGCTTCCCCATGCGGATGGAAATCATCGCATCGACCGCTGCATTGATGTCGATTTCATCGCCGTCTTCCATGTTGCGCACACGCTGCACACCTTCGGGACTGAGCATGTCAATGATTTGCTTAATGCGAAAAGCAACGGGGCGGTATTCGCTGAGAATATGGTCAATGTCTTCGGGATTGCCTTTGCGGGCGCGGCGTTCGTAAACCGTTGCCCAATCGGGGCGAAATAACTGCACTTGATAATCCCATTCTTGGTAATGATAGGGCTGCGAAATCGGCTCTTTGCCTTCTAATTCATTGATCGTACAACCTTCTTGATCGAGCCAAAAAGGGGTTTGTAAACGCCAAATTTCTTGCGCATCATCGCCCGCCAGTTCGCAATCTAGTTCGTTGACCATTTCCATGACGCTGACGGTTTTGCGCACTTGCGCTAGATGTCCGTGCAAAAATTCAACGCCCTCTTCCCACGCATATTCCTCAAAATTCCACACAAAGCGATTATCATCACGGTAAGGAATGCGGATGGATTCCAGAATACGCAAACTTGGCACATCGCGGCGACCGGCAAAAATGTTAAATAATTCAATGCCGATATGCCAAGAGAATTGTCCATTGTCTTGCTTGGCTTCAATATTGGTGTGGAATTTTTCTGCCAGCGCGTTGAGTGCTGGATCATCGCTTTTTTGCGTCGCGTCCAACAGCATCAGGGCAAATGTCTCTAGTGCCTCAATGGTGGGATGCTTGGCTTTGTCTTCATAATTCATGCGTAACATGCCAGCCCACAGTGATTTTAAGCCGGGGAAAGCTTGCACGGCTTGGTATTCGACCCGCGCATCCTCTGCCAAGCCGATGAAAAACATTTGCGCGGGGGTGAGTTGTTCGGCAGAAATGCGGGCGTTGGTGTAGCACAAGTGCGCTGCCATGTGCGCGGTCATGGCACGGTAAAGCTCTAAGCCGCTGACCACTTCTTTGATCGGATCAACCGCGTCGGGCAGGTGCAAAATATGATGTTCAATATAGGGTTTGAAGCCTTCGTAATCGGCACTGGTGGGGCGTAAGAAAAAATCGCGTCCCCATAGGGCGCGTAGATAAAAATTCAGTTTGCGTTGGGTATCAATAAACAGCGTACCGCGCCGTTCTTTTTGTAACATTGCCAAGCTGTCTTGGGTTTCTAAGGCGAAGTATTTGACCAAATTGGGCAGGTCGCGGCGATACGCTTCCGCGCCAAAATTTGCCCAGCGGCGCAAGCCCGAAAGGGTGAGTTTAGACAGCAATTCATCAATATTGTTTAGCATAGGACGCAAGCCGCGTGAGGCTTTGGCGGACATCTGATGAATTAAATTCAAATAGCCGCGCAACAATTCTGCATCGCCTAAACGCCGTGCTGCGGTCGGCAGACTGGCGAATAATAAAGCGATGACTTCGCCGGAAGTCATGGAGGATAATTTCATCGCGGCGTGAATACAGTCCTCAATCACATCATCGCCGCATTCTTTCACCACCTGCGGCATTTCTTCTAAATAGGACACCACTAAATCTGTGCCGCGCCCCAGATTACATAAGCCTTTGCCGCCCTCTAGGTATTCTTTTAAGCCGCCTGGTGACATCACACGCGCCGCTTCTTGAAAGGTGCCTTCCAGCGAAGTACGAACTTCTTCATCGACTTTGCTTAAACAGGTTTCGGTGTATTCTTTGAAGTCAATAGTCATGGTGTTCTCCGGTTAATCTTGAAATGAATTGATGGTTGATCTGTATGCCTGGGTGTTGCCTCAAACTCTCTAGGCTTCCTCAGCCTGAAAGATTTTTGCTTATACAGGGTTGAGTTCCGGCAGCTTTTGTCTTTGCCACTTAGCGGGTTTCGCCTGACGCAGTGGCAAATACTGTAACACACGCTGAAACTCGGCTTTCCATTCGCGCAACTTAAATTGACTGGGGCGGTCGTAACGTAGCTGATCCAGTGCCTTAAACAGGCGTTGCAAAGCAACCGCATTCATGCGCGGACAGTGTTCTGCAAAACAGCAGCTCAGACGCAATAAAGGCGTATTGCGCGGCGTTTTGAATTGTTCGTGAGCAAATTGTTGGATTAAGCCGCTTAAGCGCAGCGGCTCGGTTTCGTTGTCAATCGCTCGCAAAAATTGCAAGGCGCGCAGCGGAGCCGGGGTGATGCGCCACAGCAGTTTGCGCCACCAAGATTGAGGATACAAGGCGGGTAGGGCGATGTTATCAGCGTCTTGTGCCGCCACCGTCAACTCGGCTGGCAGCCTGTCGGGCGCGTTGTGCGACGCATCGCGCCACCACTTTGGCACGGCTTGCCAACGCGCTTTGAGTTTTTCTCGATAAGCGGTTAGCCAAGATATATTTCGCCCGTATGCCCGCATCTTTTGTCCCAGCGCTTGCCCGGTGCGGCGCGACCAGCGGCTGGTTGCGAGGGCAAATTCATACATGCGTTGTTTGCCAGGGCGACCCGCACCCAGCCACCACCCCGCAGCCAAAAGGCTGACATGGCTCAATAGCCACCAAAACCAAGAAAAACCTGCGCGGGCGGAAGTGCTGCTAGGGGAGTTATTCGCTTCGGCACTCGTGTCGCTGTGCCGGGCGGAATCGGCGGGATGGCTTGCTTGACGGGCATCAAACACGCTAATACTGTGCGGCTGCCAGGTTGCCCAAGCACTGCGCGCTTCGCGCAAGCTCCACCAGTGCATACGCAATTCGGCAATCGGCAAACTGCCAGCGCGCTTGGGGATGAGCGTGTAGGTGTCACGTCGCCAACCCTGTAAAACGCTATCGTTGCGCACCAAACGCTGCCCAAATTGCGGACGCTCGCTGTAAATTTTAAAATCGTCGGGATTAATCGGCAGTTGCGGGGTATGTAACTGCGCACCAGTGATGCCTAACGCATTGGTGGTCAAAGTCAGGCTAAAGGGCTCGCCAATATTCAGTTGCGGCGTTTTATCGAGCTTCACCTCTAAGTTTAACGCCAGCAAGGGCAGCCATTCGCCTTGACTACCAGCAGCAGGGGGCTTGACGTATAACTCTATCGAGTTAGTTTGTAAGCTGATTTTTTTCACTGGCGCGTTAGGCATATTAGACAGGTAAGGCGCGTAAGCATATTCGCTGTAAGTGACATTTACACTCGCTGGCGTAATGCGATTTTGCCCAAAAGCCAAGGGAGTCAGCGCGTAGCGAAATTCTGAAATACTGTAGGTTGTGCCTTGATGTTGTTGCGTGTAAAAGTGTGCTTGTGGGTCTAGTTTTTCCAGTAAAGCCACGCCGGGCAACATCGGCGCGGTAGGACTCAGTATTTTAACTTGCGCCGTACTGGTAACGCGCACCGTATAAATAATCGTCTGCTGCACGTAGGGTTCGCTGACATCCACTAACGCCTCAGCCCAGACTCGCCCATCTTCGCTGTGTGCCGCATAGCTATTGAGAGCGGTGTGTAATAAAATGATAAAGATTGAATTGATGAGAAATCGCAACATCCTTGTTTCCTCCTGTTTCTTGTTGTCGTATTTTTTGTACCGTGCATAGTATAACGGGTGCGATTTACAGACAATTGTTATAGTATCTAGCCACTCAGCTTGGTTATATGCTCATACCTGCCAGAGACTGCATTTTTTGCTTTATCAAGTTTCACCTAAATTCTTGGATTTTAAGCCCTTAAAAATATCTCTGAGAGCGGTTTCAAGCAGGCGCAGCATACTTATCGGTTATACGCACCCGTTATAACGCCTTATTATCATTGAGAACGGAAAACTTAAGCGTGACATCACACCCATTCAAAGACAATAGCGCACGTATCATGATTGTGGATCGCTCCGAAGTAGCGCGCTCCATTATTGCGCACATTCTGCAAAAAGAAATGCAGAACGCCTACATCGTGACCTGCGGCAGTGCTGAAGAAGCCCTCGAATACCTACACCGCGAAAAGTTCGATTTAATCACCACCGCGCTATTATTGCCCGGTTTGGACGGCTTAGACTTGTGCCACGAAGTGCGCAAAAGCGACAAGCAACATTCTACACCCGTGATTGTAGTGTCTAGCGACGCAGACACGCGCTTATTGCGTGAAGGATTTTCGGCAGGCGTAACAGACTATTTTAATAAATCGCTGGGTTATCGCAAACTGGTTGAATTTATTAAAGATGTATCACAACGTCACGCGGGTTTAGTGGGGCGTGTGTTATACGTCGAAGACAGTGCCAGCACCGCCAAAACCACGCAAAGCCTGCTGCAAAATCATGGCTTACAAATCACCCACGTCACCAACGCCGAAGAAGCCCTAGACCTGCTGAAATCAGGCTGCAATGAACACGAAACCAATTTCGATGTGATTTTTACCGACTTTTTCCTAGAGGGACCCATGACCGGCGGCGATCTGCTTTACGCCATTCGCACCCAATTACATTTATCGCGGCAGGAATTACCCGTGTTAGTCGTCACTGTGCAGGACAACGAAGCCTGTCAAGCAGATATTTTTCACGCTGGCGCCAATGATTTCATCATGAAGCCAGTGGTCGAAGAAGTTCTAATGGCGCGTTTGAAATCCTTATTATTGATAAAGCATCAATACAATGTTTTACAACGCTACTCCCGCGACATGTATCAACTCGCCACCACCGACGCTTTAACCGGCGTGAAAAACAAAGAATATCTATTTAGCGATGGACCTGAATATCTGAAGAAACAGAAAAAACTCTGCCTAATGATGCTTGACATTGATCATCTCGAAGAAATCAACGAACAGCGCGGACATTTAACCGGCGATCACATTCTGCACGGTGTAGGGCATTTCTTACGCGGCTATTTCGCCCGCCAGAAAGTCTTTTTAGCACGCTTTGGCGGCAAAAAATTTACTTTATTATTAGGTGGTTACGATGCGCAAGCCGGTCTTGACGTTGCCGAAGACTTGCGCCAGAAAATTCTACAATTACAGCCCGAAAATGTAGATATTAGTGCCAGCATCGGTTTAGCCAGTCTCGAAGGCATGGAAAAACCCAGCTTAAATGCGTTAATTGCCAACGCAGACAACGCCCTACATGTCGCCAAAGAAAAAGGCTTTAATTGCAGCGAGTTGTTCAACAGTGCTTAGACGATCCGCGCCCCTTCCCTTGCTCCATAGCCCGGAAGGGTGCGCGACATCTTTTCGTCGCGCACACATGATGATGGAAGACTGCCGAGCATTCGCGTTCGCGCCACAATAAAGACCTGGCGCAAACCCTACTGGGCTAACATGAACAGTCAAATAGAGCGATAAATCTATTGCCTAAAAGCGAAGGTTTTAAGCTTGCGTGGGACTCATAAAATTGCCCCATTTGGAGCTGTCGCTTGCTGAGACACATTATTGAGAGGCAGCACCCAGCGACGACATGCCAAAGACTAAAAATCTCCCATTTCTAAATCCATCTTAATCGCATCAATCCCTGCTTGCGCGCATTCCTCATCTGTTACCCCGCTGGGCGCACCGCTGACACCAACCGCGCCATACATCACACCACCCGCCTCAATCGGCACACCACCCGCGCTCATGACTAAATTCTCAACTTTAGCCCCGACACTCGCAGGGTTAGGGAAGCGATCTTCCATGCTTGAGGTTGTCGCTGCAAAAGACACTGCTGTATAAGCTTTTTGGCGACTAATTGTCAGCGTCAAATCAGGTGCCACGGTATCGCGCAAAATCACTTGCGGATGACCGCCACGATCCACTACTGTGACACCAATTTGAACACCCTTTTCACGACATGCGGCAATCGCCCCTTGTGCGACTTTAAGTGCCGCCTCCATTGTCAATCGTTGCACAGAAACGCTCAAAGTCTCTGCGGCTGCAACCGGCAAAACTAGGCTTAAAGCCAGACTCGTTACGGCAACTATACGATACATAAGATTTTCTCCAAGATGGTAGATTAAATGTGAACAGACTGCGCCCGCCTGAAACCGCTTGCGGGAAGATATACTGCGCTCTGCCTGAAACCTGAAGCTCGGGATATTTTTAAGTACTTAAAACCCAAGCATTTAGATGAAAATTGATAAAGCAAAAAATGCAGTTTCTGGCAGGTATGAGTATATCATCCAGCATACGAGTATATCATCCAGCAAAAGCATAATCGTGGCTCACTCAAGTTCAGTCATTCGCAAAGTTAACCGCGAGAGTATAAGATAATGTAGAGTAAAATGTAGCGGGTGCAGGTTTGTAACCTGCACCCGCTGCGTAAAATAGTCGGGAAGCGGCGAAAATTGCTGTTAAGTAAGCTATTTGAGGGGTGAGGTTGACAACAGGCTATCTACAGGGCTGCTTGTTTTGCGTAGGCATCAAGAAAATCATCCGGTTTACCTTCACGTTGGAAGTTTTTTAGTGCCTCTTCGTATAATAATTCCAAGGCTTCACGTTTATAGGCACAGGCTTTTGCACTGAGTAATATGTCTCGATTACGGGGTCTGGGAAGATTAATACTGAGTACTTTGCGTACATGGGCGGGACGGTTGGATAAAATGGCTACTTGATCGGCAAGTAAAATCGCCTCATCCACTTCGGAGGTGACAAATAAGCAGGTATTGCGTGTTTCTTCAAATAAATTGAGGAAAAAATCTTGCATTAATTCGTGCGATAAAGCATCTAAACCGCGAAAAGGCTCATCCATTAACATCAGTTGCGGATGGTTGATAAGTGCGCGGGCAAGCTCGGCACGCCGCTGCATTCCACCGGAGAGTTGTCCCGGATATTGTTGTGCAAACGCGCTTAAGCCAACTTTTTCTAGCAACGCTTGAGCATCCGCGTGAATGTCTGTCGCGCTGCTGCGCTCAAGGCGTAATTTAGGTCCAAAAATAATATTGTTATACACCGTGAGCCAAGGCATTAAAGCACTTTCTTGAAAGACCACCATGCGTTCATGGCTAGGTCCTTTGACAGGGTGACCATTAAGTAAAATTTCACCTTCATCGGGTTTTTCAAAGCCTGCGATGAGATTAATTAAAGTTGATTTACCACAGCCGGAAGGTCCAATAATAACGGTCATTTTGTTGCGTGGGATGTTTAGATTGAGTCCGTCAATAACGGTCTCTTCACTCCAAGCACTGCGGTAATGGCGGCGGACATGCTGTAATTGCAGCAAAATATCATCTGACATGTTGTTTTCCTTAAGCTGCATTGTGCCAAGGCATTAAACGGCGACCGGCGTAACGCAATAAACTGCTGGCAGTGTATCCGGCGATACCGATACTTAGCATACCGACAATGGCTTGTTCAATTGAACCGCCAACAAAAGAATTCCAGACAAAAAAGCCCAGTCCACCGCCATATACACGTCCCCCAACGGCAATCATTTCCGCTGCCACGACCACTTCCCAAGTGATCCCCATGCCAACGGCTGCACCCGTAAAAATAGAGGGTAAAGTGGCAGGAAAAATAACTTTACGGAACAGTTGCCATTGATTTGCACCCATAGATTGCGCGGCGCGTAAATAACGAATATCGACATTTTTTGCACCGCCCAAGACGTTGATGACCACAGCATAAAAAGAGCCGAGAAAAATCACGAAGATGATCGACATTTCTTGGGTAGGCCAAAAAATTAACGAGGCAGGTACCCAAGCCAATGGCGGAATAGGACGCATAATTTCAAAAATAGGGAAAAGGAAAGCGCGTAACGTGCGATTAACCGCTAAAGCTAAGCCAAAGGGAATACCAAGCAGCATGGCAATGGCAAAACCTGCCAACACACGGCTATAACTAGAATACCAACTCATCCAATAACTACCATCGGTAATTATCTCTGCCCAACGCACTAGAATAGCCGAAGGTACAGGCACTTCGCTAGGGTAGCCGATCCAGGTTTTAGTGTGAATATACACTTCCCAACTGCACAATAACAACAATACAGCCAGTGAACCACGCCAAAGACCCGGGTGTTTATGTAGATAGGTAGTGAACTTCATGGCAATTCCTTTTCACCCGCGGCAAAGGCTTTTTCTGCTTCGCTGCGCACAGTGGCTTTAATACGCTGCACTTGTAAGCGAAAGGCTTCTGAACCTAAGATACGGTGATCACGAGGATAGGGTAAATCAACGGGGATGACTTCTTTTACGGTTGCCGGACGGGTGGTCATAATGGCTACTTTATGCCCAAGAAAAATCGCTTCTTCTAAATCGTGGGTGATGAAAAAAATCGTTACTGGATTTAACTCATACATTTTTAACAGGTTTTCGTGCATGATGGATTTAGTCAGGGCATCCATGGCACGGTAAGGTTCATCCAGTAACAAGATTTTAGGATCGTTAATCAAGGCGCGGATAATTTCTGCCCGCCGTGCCATACCTGAAGAAATTTCTCCCGGATATTTATGTGCCATATCCGCTAACCCCGCGTCTTGCAGCATGGCTTCGGCTTTTTCGCGTGCAACGGCAGGTTTCATGCGTTTTTGTACGATGGGTCCATAGCTGACGTTATCTAGCAAGGTTTTCCAAGGGAATAAGGCACCATTTTGGAATACCACCATGCGATCAGAACCCTGTCGTGCTTGTGGTTTTTTGCGATTGCATAGGCATTCGCCATCCAGATAAATTTCACCTTCGCTGATGCCGTGAAAACCTGCAACAGCGTTGAGCAAGGTAGTTTTACCGCAACCAGATGGACCTAGCAGCATACAAATCTCGCCGGCGGCAATTTCTAATGAACAATTATTTAAGGCTTCGACACAGACTCCGTCAGGATCATAAGTTTTGCTCACGGCTTGAATACTGAGTGTTCCTTGAGTAGGCTGTTGACGGTGATTCATCAGCGATTCTCCAATGCCAGTGCACGTGTCTGCCATTGCATTAATTGGCGACCAATAAAGCGTACTAAGGCTGAACTGGCATAACCCACCACACCTAGCGTAATCATAACAATCACGATGGTTTCATAGGTGACAGACGTGTAGGAATTGAGGATTAAATAGCCTAAGCCGTATTGCCCAGACACCATTTCTGCGGCGACTAAAGAAAACCAAGAAATGCCTACACTGATTTGCAAGCCAGTAAAAATAAAGGGTAATGCACCGGGTAAAATAACATGTATAAATAAGTGCTGGGGTTTAGAACCTAAGCAGGCGGCGGCACGAAAATAATTGGGATTAATAGATTCAACGCCGAGCATGGTATTTAACACGGTGACATAAAACGAGGCGAGGGTTGCGAGGAAAATCACTGGAGCTTCGGTATCTGTAAACATCAAAATTGCCAGTGGCACCCAAGCGAGTACGGGAATCGGGCGCAATATTTCAAGAATTGGAAAACTATAATCTTTGAATACCTTAGACCAGCCCATCAACAAGCCCAGCGGTACACCTAAAGCTGTGGCAATGAATAAGGCAATACCAACGCGGCGCACACTTGCCCAAATGTGTTGATAATATTCTGGACTATAAATTGAAATACCCCACATAGGATCGGGGCTAAACCATTCCTCAAAAACGGCGACTGGACCGGGGAGTTTTTCAAAACGCGGTAATTGCCATGCTTCCGTGAATAAGTAATACACTAAAGCAAAGCAGGCAATGCCGAATAAACCGATATAGATGCTAGGATTGGTTAGATTTTGGCGCGTTTGGAACATAAAACGCCTGAAAAACGTCATGTTGGGTGAAGAAAAGGCTTCAGGCATAAAAATTCCTTGTCAAAGCCTACCGCTTAAACAACCTCATGCACATGGATAGCCAAGCAATAGGGTGAAAAATCGGATAAAAAGCAAAAAGCCCAGTGAAACCCCGCATGAGCGGGGAACTGGATAAGATTAGTGTGGTTTGCTTGCAGCTTCACTAGGTGAAGGCAACGCATTCACAGTACCTAAAGGGCTGCTTAAATGACGTGCTTTTAACACCGCTTCGGCAAGGCTATTGTCGATAGCATTGTCACGTAAAGCGGGTGTGTTGACCCGTTTGATGCTATGCAAAAAGCTATAAGCGCGTTGTGCATATTCCACCATATCAGGCGTAAAGCTATAATTTAAAGTCAGTTTTTCCGCGCTACCCCCCTTGTTTTCAGCCCAACTACCGTACAAGGCGTGCCATAAAATGGGTTTATCTAAGCCGGTGGTCTCTGCTTTCATGATGTCAGCAATTTCATCTGCATTAGCGGGATCAATCATAAATAACTGTGCGTCTAATTCTGCTTCCATCCAACCTCGGGCAATATCGGGACGTTTTTCCATTAAATCATGACGCATGGCAATGAATGCACCATCACGTTCACCAAAATTCACCCCACTGGCAACCCGGCGGGCAATCCCTTTGGCTTCTAATTGAGATGCAGTAGGCTCCCACACAATCGCAGCATCTAGTTTACCGACACGGAAATTACTGCTGATCACTTCTAAACTTTGGTTTAGATATTGTTTAGGCTTAATTTTCGCCTGTTCAAATACCACCCGCGCAAAACGATCCGCACAGCTACCATGTCCGGCGGCAATGACCTTACCATCAACCCATTGGGCAGCTTCGGCAGCATCTTTAAATTCTGGGGCTTCATTGCGTACAAATAAAATGTCACAAGATTGTGTTGAAGTGCCTGTGACACCAACCAAACGCACATCGGCTACACGTTCTTTATTGGTGATGGTTAATGCTGGCATGTCGCCAAGATAACCAATTTGCTGTTTATCGGCAAGCATTTGCCCAACAATCACCGCACCTTGTAAGCCTACCTGAAATTCAACAGTAGAACCTTCGGGCAAGTATTTCTTCCAGAATTCTTTACCTTTAATAATAACGCCGGACCAGGCGGGAGTGAAGTAAGGCTGAAAACCCACAGTCAGGTGAATGGGATCACCTTCTTTACCAAAATCAATCGCTTGAACAGATGAGTTTAAGCTCAGCGTAAGCATTAAAGCTGAGGTTAGCAGCTTCCATTTTTTTCCTACCATTATAAAAGTCTCCTTTGGATTTGCATCAGTGTATTGCGTTGTTTTATATTAAAAGTTTATATGATTCATATAAACGCTAAATTGCACAGCAAAGTCAAAACATCGGTATAAATAACACGTTATATACTGAGAACTCCGAAAAACTTTTTTTGCCTATAATAAAAGCAATCACTTATGCAAATACGCTCTACTTAAAATCAATGACTTACAGACTTTTGCAGAGTTTTCAGTTATATACTCAAATAGCTACCTACCAGAGCAAAACGGGCTTGTGATGCGCCGTTCTCAAGTAGTGCCAATGATAGGCTATTACATTTTTCAGCATTCTCAGGATACAATGGGCAATACTGAATGTTTATCGCAAAAAATGCAACCCACAGCGCGGATAAATCCAGCTTGTGCACAGCAAAAATAGGCGAAAAAAACACACACTGGCGGTCTTTAGCGGTTAGCTTTTTCTAGCATTTAACGCCATTCATTTTTAAATAACACGGCTAATTCAAACACCTGTGCTACGGCTTTGCCGTCTTCAGCGCGGGCGACTAATGGAACGTGAAACAGTAATTCTTCAAAGCTGCTTTGTTCTTCGTCATAGTTTGCCGGTAAGCGGGTTTCGGGCAGCAGTTCCCATTCCACATCGCGGTCACTGTAGCCGCGCAATTCATTGCGCACGGCTCTTAGGTTTTCCACAATGTCTAAGGTGACGGCTGCGGTTTTGAAATTTTCTACTTCGTATTTAATCACGGCTGTGTGGTTAAATAAATTGCCCGCAACGCGCTGTGCTTCGCTTTTTGCGATGCTGCGCTTGACCACGACATCTTGTGCCGTGCCTAGATAGAGCTTCAGTTTGTCGTCTAAGGCGGTAAAATCGCTCCAATCTTCCCCGATGAAAGCACTGCTGCCTTGACTGTCTTGTTGAAAAATCCGCGCTTTGCCTGTGGGTAAGGCAAACTGTCCAAGCCCGTGTTGGGTGTCATTGTGCAGCACGTAGTGCATGGGAATACGCAGTTTTTTCTGTGCGGCGTGAAGATAACCGTATTCTTGCAGGTTGGCGGTATAGATTTTGTTCACCGGCACTGCTTGAAAATGGGCTAAACGTAATTTTTTGCTTTGCTTAATACCTATGTCGGTCTGCATGGGCTGTGCAATACCCGCCCATATTTGTGCGTCGTTGAACTGCTCATTCGCCCGATTGTCGATTTTCATGTCAACCGCGAGTTGCAAGTTTTTTTCATCCGCAGCGGTCAAGGCGCGATAACTAAAATTTTTATCGAGATTATTCAGTACATAACTGATACGCACTCGCGCCGCCCCCGCCTGTTGTGCGCTGATGTGCCAGACTAGTGCTTGTTCATTGGGCGGATAGCTGACAGACAGCACTTGCACTGCTTGACCAGCGGGTTCGAGGACGCGAAATACGATGCTGTCGGGGTCTATGGAGGTATTTGCCCAAGCGAAATCCACCTGATTGCCACCCGCCAACAAAGGCACATAGCGTTCTTCTTCGACCAGCGTGGCGGTAGCGTGATCAAGTTGAATTTCGACGCGCTCGCGCACCGGTAAAGTGATAAGCTTGATCCGCGCCCAAGTGTCTAAAGGCACGAGCAAGGCAAGCACTAGAACGAGAGGCAGTTTATTTGGCATAATGAAACTCCTTGTGAAGATGTCATCCACATATAAAAAAACGAAAGATCGTCAGTCCTGAGCAGACTGGCAATTTTGGTAGGGTTTTACGGTTGAGTACAGTTGACGCTGCAAGTCACTTTTGGCATCTTAAGCCGCCCTCTTTACCTCTTAATTACGGCATCTCAATATGGCTACTTACGTTATCGGCGACATTCAAGGCTGTTATTCGCAACTGCAAACACTATTAGACAAAATCCGTTTTGATCCCGCCCAAGATGAACTTTGGTCGGTCGGAGATTTGGTCAATCGTGGTCCTGATTCATTGCGTACTTTGCGCTTTTTTAAGTCTTTAGGCAAGCGCACCAAAGTGGTATTGGGCAACCATGACATGCACCTACTCGCCAATGCGCACGGCAACCGTGAGCGTTACAAACCGAGCAAAGATACCCTAACGGCTATTTTTCAAGCAGAAGATCGAGAAGACTTGCTCGATTGGTTACGTCATCAGCCTTTTTTACATTATAATCAACAATATAGGGTGCTGATGATTCACGCGGGTCTGCCGCCGCAATGGGACTTACAGGCTGCGCAACGCTACGCCAAAGAACTTGAAAGCGTCCTGCAAAGCAACCAAGCCAAAGCTTTTTTTCAGGAGATGTACGGCTTGGATGATAAAATGTGGTCGCCTGACTTAAAAGGCTTATCGCGTTTACGTTTTATCAATGCTTGCTTCACGCGCTTGCGCTATTGCAACGCCAAAGGTAAATTATTAATGAAAAATAAAAGTATGCCTACAGAAATGATGGGAACAAAAGAAGTCATGCCTTGGTTTGCCCATCCGCAACGCGCCAGCCGCGATACCACTATCGTATTTGGACACTGGGCAACGCTGGGCTATTACGCCGGACACAATGTCTATGCCTTAGACAGCGGCTGCGTGTGGGGCGGGCGTTTAAGCGCATTACGCCTAGAAGATCGGCAACTGTTCCAAGTTCAATGCCCGCAGGCACAAAATCCACACGATTTTTAATGGAAGTGGCTGACTTGGGAGCGGCTGACTTCGCTGGGAGCGGCTGACTTCGCTGGGAGCGGCTGACTTCCAAGTCAGCCAAAACGCCGCTGGCGGCGCGGCTCATTTGGAGATTAGCGACTCCCAGGTCAAGCGCAAAACACCAACCCTTAGCTTTTCACGAGATACATAAATGCCCCTCATCACTCTGGATAATTTAAGCATTGCTTTCGGGCATGTTGCCCTACTCAACAAAGTCTCCTTCAACCTAGACAAAGGCGAGCGCGTCTGCTTGCTAGGACGCAACGGCGAAGGTAAATCCACTTTTCTGAAAATTCTTAACGGGCAGATTCACGCCGACGAGGGCAAACTCGACATCCAAAGCGGCTGCCGTCTCGCCTATTTAGCCCAAGAACCCGATTTCGCCCCGCATCACAGCGTCTATCAAGTCACCGCACAAGGGCTAGGCAAAGTAGGCGATTTAATCACAGAATACCACGCGCTGACCGCGCACCCGGAATTCGACGATGCGCATCTGCAACGCCTCGCACAAGTACAACATGATCTTGAAGCGCAAGATGGCTGGACCTTACAACAGCGTGTTGACACCGTACTCACCCGTTTAGCACTGCCCGCCGATGCCCCGATGGACAGCTTATCCGGCGGCTGGCGGCGGCGCGTCACCCTAGCCCGCGCCCTAGTCATGGACCCTGATGTCTTACTGCTAGACGAGCCAACCAACCATTTAGACATTGAAGCCATTGAATGGATGGAAAAATTCCTGCTCGATTTTCAAGGCGCGATGTTATTTATCAGCCATGACCGGGCTTTTGTGAAAAAACTGGCTACCCGCATTATCGAATTAGATCGCGGCATATTGCGCTCCTATCCGGGCGATTACGCCACCTATCAACGCAGCAAAACCGCCGAACTTGATGCCGAAGCCGAACAAGCTGCAAAATTTGACAAAAAACTCGCCCAAGAAGAAGTCTGGATTCGACAAGGCATCAAAGCTCGCCGCACCCGCAACGAAGGACGGGTACGCGCCTTAAAAACCTTACGTGCTGAACGTGCGCAACGGCGCGAGCGCAAAGGACAAGTCAAAGCCGTGCTCAATGCTGGCGAAGCCTCCGGCAAACTGGTCATTGAAGCGCAAAATATCAGCTATGCGTGGGACGACAAGCCGATTGTGCAAGACTTTTCCACCACCATAGTTCGCAGCGACCGCATCGGCTTACTGGGTCCCAATGGCGTAGGCAAAACCACCCTGTTAAAACTGCTACTCGGCGATTTAACCCCCAACAGCGGCAGCATTCGTCACGGCACAAAACTACAAATTGCCTATTTCGACCAACTACGCGCCCAACTCAATCCCGAACTCAGCGTAGTGGACACCATCGGCAATGGCAGAGATTTTGTCGAGATCAACGGCAATCGCAAGCACGTCATGTCCTATCTTGCCGATTTTCTATTCCCCGCCGCCCGCGCCCGCTCACCGGTCAAATCGCTCTCCGGCGGCGAGCGCAACCGCTTATTATTAGCCCGCTTATTCACTCAGCCCGCCAATTTATTGGTGATGGACGAACCCACCAATGATCTTGACGTAGAAACTTTGGAATTACTTGAAGAACTGCTGATGGACTACCCCGGCACCTTGCTACTGGTCAGCCATGACCGTGATTTTCTTGATAATGTAGTCACCTCCACGCTGGTATTTGAAGGCAACGGACAAGTGCATGAATACGTTGGCGGTTACCTGGATTGGTTAGCCGTGGGTTCCCACGCGGAGCATGGGAACGAGCGAAATGTTACTATGCCAAGCATAGACAATACTAAAGCAGGTAAAAAAACCCACCATGCAGTTGTCGCGCGGAGCGTGGGAACGAGCGATCAGAGCATTGCTGCCGAGAAGAAAAAACTGACTTACAAAGAAAAACGTGAATTAGAAGAACTGCCGATTAAAATCGAGCAACTAGAAGTAGAAATTGGCGCATTGCAAGAACAAATGGCACAGCCCGACTTTTATCAACAAGCGCAAGCAAAAATCAATCAAGTTTTGCAGCGTTTACAACAAGTTGAGAAAGAACTTAAGGTGTGTTTTGAGCGTTGGGAAGCTTTGGAAGGTTGAAACAATGAGGCATAAACTGGTTAGAGTCATGCCTGCCAGAAACTAAGCGTTCACATCGCTCCCAGTAAAAACCTGACAGGTCTCGAAGCGAATGCTCGGCAGCGTGCCATCATCCCGCGTGCTTCGACGAAAAGATGTCGAAGCACACTACCGGGCTATGACAATATCCTTTACCCATTAAACAACAAACTCATATATTCACTCGACATTTTAGCTGGCAGCAAACGAGCAAGAATGGCTTGTTGCAACTCATCGCGCATTAATTCAACTTTGCCTTCAAAAGTAAAATCAATACAAATCCGCTTATCTTCGCTATAACACAATAAACCACCACTGCATTGCTTCTTAGCCGGCATCACTTTTAATTGACAGGTTACCGGGGCGGCGGCTTTTGCTAGTTCATCCCATTGCTGTTTGAGCCAATCATAATCGGCTTGAATCACTTGCACCATTAATACCGGTTGCCCAATGGCTTGAGCCGCTTTGCATAAATCTTGTTGCAAAATGGTTTGATAATTTCCATGATTTTCTCGCAACTGTTGCAGATTATCCATGAGCTTCTGCACCACACCTTGTACTAAAGACCAGCGTTGGCGATCCAATTCTGCCTGCATTTGCAATTCGCGGGCTTGCACGCGGCGATGATACTCTCGATCCGCTGCGGACTTTGCCGCCAACAACTCGCGTTCTTCGCGCACCTGCATACGCGCTGAGAAATCATTTCTCATACGCTCCGCTTGTCGCCGCCCTTGTTCGTGCTGCTCATCCGCCAAGGCTTGCGCACGTTGAATGATCGCATTTTCTAATGCTTTTGCTTGTTGGTTTTCGTTACCTGTCATAACACGACTCGCTGAGTATAAAACTGAAAACAATGACAACTTTGTTTCTTTGCCCATATTTTTCTGAGGCAATATAGCCTATTCTGGCAAATATGGATACGCTTTGACAATCCCTGCTCACAAGTCTGCGAGGGGCAATTGCATTTGCATTTGTCAGCATTCGCGTTCGCGCCACAAAAAGACCTGGCGCAAACCCCACGGGCCTGACATGAACAGTCAAATAGCCCGGTAGTGTGCTTCGACATTTTTTCGTCGAAGCACGCGGGATGATGGCACGCTGCCTGGCAGTGTAGCCAATAAACGGATGAAACGACACAAAAAAACGCCCTGTCAGGGCGTTTTTTTTGTGTTGCTTGGTTATACCGCACCCTGCCTGAAACTACTCTCAGAGGTATTTTTTAGCACTTAACATCCAAGAATTTAAATAAAAACTTGATAAGGAAAAAAGTGCAGTTTCTGGCAGGTATGGGTATAAATGGCTTAAAAACTAAACGCCTGCCGCGTCTTTCAGGGCTTGCGCTTTGTCGGTGGCTTCCCAAGGCAAGCCTTCGCGTCCAAAGTGTCCATACGCCGCGGTCTGCACGTAAATCGGGCGCAGCAAATCGAGCATGGCAATCAAACCGCGGGGGCGCAGGTCGAAATGTTCACGCAGCAACGCGGTTAATTTAGCGTTGTCGATTTTGCCGGTGCCAAAAGTTTCGACGCTGATGGAGGTGGGTTCTGCCACGCCTATCGCGTAAGATACTTGAATTTCACAGCGTTCTGCGAGTCCGGCGGCGACGATGTTTTTCGCTGCATAGCGACAAGCATAGGCGGCTGAACGGTCAACCTTAGACGGGTCTTTGCCGGAAAACGCACCACCGCCGTGACGCGCCATGCCGCCGTAGGTGTCCACAATAATTTTGCGTCCGGTTAAGCCGCAATCGCCGACCGGTCCGCCGATAACAAAACGTCCGGTTGGGTTGATGTGATACAGGGTTTTGTCATTCAACCATTCTGCGGGTAAGACGGGTTTGATAATCTCGTCCATCACGGCTTCGTGAAGCACTTTGTTGTCAATCTCAGGATTGTGTTGGGTGGAGAGTACAACGGCTTCAATGCCCACCGGTTTACCGTCTTGGTAGCGGAACGTCACTTGGCTTTTGGCATCGGGACGCAACCAAGGCAGGGTGCCGTTTTTGCGCACTTTAGCTTGACGCTCGACAAGGCGATGCGCGTAGGTGATGGGGGCGGGCATGAGTACGTCGGTTTCGTTGCTGGCATAGCCGAACATTAAGCCTTGATCGCCCGCGCCTTGTTCGTGATCCGTGCTTTCGTCAACGCCCATGGCGATGTCTTGCGATTGTTTGCCGATGCCGGAAATGACCGCGCAGGATTCCCAGTCAAAGCCCATCTCGGAGCTGTTGTAGCCAATTTCTTTGACGGTATTGCGAATCACGGCTTCCATATCTACCCAAGCACTGGTGGTAATTTCACCAGCGACCATCACCATGCCGGTTTTGACCAGCGTTTCGCACGCTACGCGAGAGTGCTTATCTTGTTCTAGCAAAGCGTCCAGAATGGCATCAGAAATTTGATCGGCTACTTTGTCGGGATGACCTTCTGAGACAGATTCCGAAGTAAACAAATATTCAGACATATTGGTTTCCTATTGTTGATTTTAGATAAGAGCAAACCTGACAGGTGTGTACCTTGTCAGGTTTTAACGGGGCTATTTTAACGGAATTGAGTGACAATTAGATTTTTTTGAAGACAAAAATGCCCCATGCCAACCAATTTTTTTCTCCGCCTTCAATCCAATGCCCTAAACCGGTTTGCATTCGCGCCAAATAATCGGGATTGATGCGCTGCTTGAGTTCCTCTGCACGGTTTTGGGTTTCTTGCAATACACGACTGTAGTGGTTGACCAGTTGCGCAGTGAGCAGATCAAAGCTGATTTCGCGCAAACCTAGTGATTGCGCGGTTTGTCGGTAAAATTGTGGGGTGCCTAAGCTATCCAAATGGATGCGGTCCAAAATCGGTTGCAGTACGCCGCTTGGACAGTCATCAGCCTGCATGGGATCGGTGAAAATAAATTGTCCACCGCTTTTTAGAACGCGGGCGACTTCTTGTAAGACTTTTTCACGCTGTCCGCTGTGCAGAATGGCATCTTGTGACCAGACCACATCCACGCTGTTGTCGGGCAGTGCGATGGCTTCAAAACTGCCGTCTAGCACTTCGATCAAATCGTCCAAGCCTTGCGCTTGATTAAGCTCGCGGTCACGTTGATTTTCTTTTTCGCTTAAATTTAAGGCGATCACTGAGCAGCCGTAATTTTTTGCCAAATAACGCGCCGCGCCCCCATAACCCGCACCGATATCCAACACTTTAGAGTTTTTGCCTAAGTCTTTGAGTTTGCTTGCCATCTGTTCAACGGTACGTTGGCTGGCGGTGGGAATCGCTTCTTTTTCATCTGCGTATAAACCGATATGAATATCTTCCCCGCCCCATACCAGGGCGTAAAAATTATCGGCATCTTCACTGTTGTAATAATCGCGTGCGGTTTGCACGACTTCTGAATAATCGGTCATAGTATCCTTGTTTTTCAGTGTGTTTGTTTAAGCTGATAGGCAAATGGCGGTCGCTTAACGCCTACGTCGTGAGCTTCGGCTACGTTTACGTCGTGAGCTTCGGCTACGTTTTTTCTTATAGCCCTTAGCGCCTTGAAATTTCGCACCCGCAGTTTTCGCCCCGCGCAACTTGGCATGACGCAGATTAGCGCGGCGTAAGTCAGCATTGCGTAAATCCGCACCGCGTAAGTTTGCACCTCTCAAATTAGCCCCGCGCAAAATCGCCCCGCGCAAATTAGCCCCGCGCAAGTTCGCGCCGCGCAGATTGGCATAGGTCAAACGTGCGCCGAGCAGATTGGCGTGGCGCATATTCGCACCGCGCAAGTTGGCACGGGATAAGCGGGCGCGGCGCAGATTGGCGCGGTACAAGCGGGCGCGTGATAATTTCGCGCCATTCAAACGTGCGTTAGCAAGATTGCAGCGATTACAACGCTTGGTTTTTTTGAGTTTTTTAATATGGCGAGTATTAGCCGCATAGGCTGGCTCGCTGAATATGAGGGGGCTGGGGACCGTGATACAGACAGCGAGAAGCAATAAAAAAGGCATATATTTTTTCATTTTCAATCACCTATGATTTTATGAAGATATAATTTATGCCCACCACAAAGATTAAAAGCTTCAGGTTACGCGGTTGCTGTCTTGCTCTGTTACCCATGCACCCGCACGGGAACCTGCGCGCCGGGTTTAGCTTTAGTCTGACTCATCCTCTTCGCGGTAGTTTTTTTCCGCAACATGCACAAAAAAATCGGGCTCGCTTTCTTTGTAGGTCTCTTGGAAATCACCAAAGGTTTCAACCCGTTGAAATCCAACCTCATGCAGCAGACGGCGCGTGTAATTTTTGCGCAGCGGAAACATGTTTAAGTGATATTCAGATTGATCAGGGAATCGATAACAAAAACGTGCTAAACCCTCATCAACATGTTCCGGCTCTGCCGTGACATTATCACCACAGTAATAATAAACATGCTTACTAGAGTAATCGTCATTATCCATGATCGCATCGTAATTACGCTGATCCAGCAACAAAATACCGTCAAAATCCAGTGTTGCGTAAAACTCTGCTAAGGCTTTACGCCGATCATGCTCAGAAAACAAATGTGTGAACGAATTACCCAAGCAAATAACGGCATCGAACTGCTCATGAATATCGCGGTTGAGCCAACGCCAGTCAGCCTGCACTGTGCGCAAAATATGCCCGCGCTTGCGCCCGTTTTCAAAGGCTTTTGCCAGCATTTCGGGAGAACCATCAGCACATACCACATCAAAACCCGCTTCTAGCAAGCGGATTGAATGAAATCCTGTGCCAGCCGCCACATCCAAAACACGTTGCACGCCGCGATCTTTGAGATGCTGAATAAAGAAATCACCTTCGCTTTCAGCACGAGATTGCCAGTCGATCAGCTCATCCCACTTATCTACAAAACCATAGATATACTCTTCTTTATAGTGATCAGTTTCTCGAACTTTAAGTGGATTTTCTCCAAACTCCTGAATTTCAGCTAAATTAGACATAATTTCTTTCCTTGTACTAAATTGAGTAAAGATAGTACACCATACGGAAAAAATAAATTACTTTCAAATCAACAAATTGTTTGCAGGGCGTTAAATCGGGGAGTTTTTTATGACTTATGAGCAGTTTGCTACAGCGGAAAAAATAGGTCTTTTAAGCAGGAATTGTTCCATTTCAAAATTACAATATAAGGCATTGATTATATTGTATTATTTAGATATGATGAGGGGGCAAATCAGAGGCAGATCAAGTGCTAAATCAGGCTGTAAAATAACTAGAAAAGCATGAATTTTAGATATTTGAAAAAATATGCAGCCGTTAATCATTTTTTTATCAAAAAAAAACAAAAAAACCTACAAATTCAATCTATTAAAATTTTCATTAATAATTGTATTATATTTTTTTATTGGGTTAAAAGATGGCTTAAAATACACTATCTCGCCGCTCAAGGGTTAAAATCTTAAAATATAAAATAAAATCAATGACTTATGTCTCGCTTTGCGCGGGAACTCATACCTTGCCCGCGTCGCTGGACCGTTAGTACAGACCGCAACGCGGTCAAGATCGCATTCCCAAGTGGCACTTGGGAACGAGGGGAACGAGGGCAAGCCGAGAGGCTTTACGCCCGCGTACGTTCTCCGCGCTTACAGCTTAACAAAGTTCGCGCATTTGTTGCAGAAAAGCAGCTTGGCTAAAATGCGCGGCGCGGGTTTCGCAGGCAACCCGCATGTCCACCGCAGCGCGTTTATGCAGCGTTTGCACTGCCGTGATTAAGTCCTCCACGCACGGCTGCGCGGGCAAAAGTAACCCGGTTTGCTGCGCTATAATCGTCTCCAATAAGCCGCCGTCAGCCACACCGATCACCGGCTTGCCGGCTGCCATAGATTCCACGGGCGACATGCCAAAATCTTCCGCTTGCGGGATATAAATCGTCGCTATTGCCAAGCCAATCCGTTGTCGCAAAGCCGCGTCATCCAGCCAGCCTACAAATTCAATATTTTTCGCGTTTGCCGCCAGTCGTTTAAGTTGAGGCGTTTCTGTGCCGCCCGAAGCTACCACTAGGTGTTTCTTCGGCATTTGCAAAAAAGCCTTAATGATCAAATCGATGCGTTTTAAGGGGTCATGCCGTCCTAGCGACAAATAATAATTCAGCGGTGGCTGCCAACGATAAGCATTGATGTCACAAGGCGGGTACACCACTTGCGCCTCTAAGCCCAAATAATGCTGAATGCGGCGACGGATGTTGTGTGAATTTGCCACAATCAAGTCCATTTGTGCTACGGCAGTAGCGTAACGGGGTTGCAAATACTGGATGAATTGTCTCAACAAAGGGCGCAAAGGAACGGGCAAATTCTGCCTATAAAAATCACGCTGGTCATAAATAAAACGCGGCGGCGTGTGACAATACAAAATATTGCGCCGCCCCCCATGCTGTACCGCTAAAGGGCTATAAAAACCACTATAAACAACCGTTTGATAATTTTTAACAAATGCAGTGCGGGTTTGGAAGGCGTGCGCTAAACGCCATTGTCGCCACAGAGGAATGCGGCTGAAAGCGTGTAAATCGTGTTGCTGAGAGAGGTTTTGTAAAAATAAATGATTTTTTTGGGCGAAGCCGTAGCCCATGGCACCGCCCAGTTCTCGCGCCAAAATGCTGCTGAGTCGTCCGCCGCCTTCTAAAGATTCAAAATAGTCGTGTAACACCAGCAAGCTGTTCATAAAAATTTAGTCGGAAGAGCCGCGGCTAACATGGCGTTAAATCACCCATTGTCATGCTGCTGGCGACGCTTATGTTCACGCCAGAACTGCTCTGCAAAAGCGACCAGCGGATGGGATGGCGTTTTAGGACGGGTGCGCAGCGGCATATTGGCTTCATCGGGTGTGCGGCTACCTTTGCGACTGTTGCAACTTTCACAGGCGCTTACAATATTATCCCAAGTATCACCGCCGCCACGCGAGCGCGGTATGACGTGATCCAGCGTCAAACACCTTGTACTACCACAGTATTGACAAGCATGTTTATCGCGGCGCAGCACTTCGCGGCGCGTCACCCCCGGCACGCGCCAGACGCGCTCAATATGGTTCATCGTCAAGCGAATTAATGGCGGCACTAAAAATACCATAGAGGGTGAATGCACGGGGATACTCTCCCCGCAACCTTCGAGTTCTAGCGGCTCGGCTTTTCCGGTGACCAACAAAATTAATGCCCGCTTAACGGGAATTTGGCTAATGGGTAGATAATTTTTGGAAAAAACGACCACTGGGCGTTTGAGACATTCTTGTGCGGCAGTCATAATTTTTTGCTCTCAAGTAAAAGCCCCCACTGGCTACACACCAACGCTTGGATAAAGCGGTGCGAGCATTTCAAAACCGGTTAAGTAACCACATTATGCGTGTCTTGTAAACTGCTATTTTTTTAAGTTTTTATGACATGAAGTCGTGGCTTGCACAGGCTTTATGTGTACTGCCGCCCTACTGCGAACCCCGTCATTCCATAGCTAAACCCCATGCTTTAAGCTGGCTTCAATAAAAGCCTCTAAATCGCCGTCAAGCACGGCTTGCGTGTTGCCGGTTTCATGTCCGGTACGCAAATCCTTGATGCGCGATTGATCCAACACATAAGAACGAATCTGACTGCCCCAACCAATATCCGATTTACTGTCTTCTAAAGCCTGCTGATCGGCACTGCGTTTCTGCATTTCCAATTCATACAACTTGGCTTGCAGTTGTTTCATCGCGGTCGCTTTGTTTTTATGTTGCGAGCGGTCATTTTGACATTGAGTCACCACGCCGCTCGGCAGGTGCGTAATGCGCACGGCTGATTCTGTACGGTTGACGTGCTGCCCGCCCGCGCCGCTGGCACGATACACATCAATGCGCAAGTCGCCGGGGTCAATATCGATTGCAAAACTGTCATCCACTTCGGGCGCGGCGAACACGGCGGCAAAGGACGTGTGGCGGCGATTACCCGAATCAAACGGTGATTTACGCACCAAGCGGTGTACACCGGTCTCAGTGCGCAGCCAACCAAACGCATAATCGCCCTCAACTTTCAGTGTCGCGCTTTTGATACCCGCTACGTCGCCGGGTGAAACCTCTATCAGATCAGCCTTGAAGCCGCGCCGCTCCGCCCAGCGTAAATACATGCGCAATAGCATTTCCGCCCAATCTTGCGCTTCCGTACCGCCCGAACCGGCTTGAATATCGAGAAAGGCGTGGTGCGAATCCATCGGATGGCAAAACATGCGCATAAATTCTAGCTTTGACAAGCTCTGTTGCAGGCTTTGTAAATCGCTGCGCACGGCTTGCACTGTGTCGCTGTCGTCTTCAGCTTCTGCCATGTCGAGTAAATCTTTCGCATCTGCCAAACCGCTGCTGAGTTGATGCAGGCTATTGACGGTGCGTTCTAATTCAGTGCGTTCCTGCCCAAGCGCTTGGGCGCGTTGCGGATCGCTCCACACGTTAGGTTCTTCGAGTTCGCGCTTGACTTCGATTAAGCGTTCAGCTTTGTGGTCGTAGTCAAAGATACCCCCTCAGTGCCTCAGTTCGCACCTGCATATCTTTGATGCTTTCAAACACTGGATTGAGTTCCATGATGTCACCTCTACTGTTGAAAAACCGCGCATGATACTAAAAAACCTGAGCAGACGGCTAAAATCGCGATGATTTTTTCTGCCTTGGAGATGGGTCAGGTCTTTTGTTGGGAGATGTTCAACAGAGCCGCTACGGTATGAAATGAACCGAACACCACTAAGCGATCAGAGGTTTGCCAGTCTCGACTGAGTGCGTTGTAGGCGGCTTCTACGCTGGTATAGGTATCGCTTGTTTGGATCCCCAAAGCCCACAAATACGCTTGTAAATCGCTCGCTGTAGCCGCACGTTCGAGCGGCAAATCAACCAGATGCCAAACATCAAATACAGCACTCAACGCGCTGACACAAGCAACTATATCTTTATCTCGCATCATGCCCAGCAGGGCGTGCGTTTTCCCCGCACAAGGCTGTTGCTGTAGGGCTTGACATAAGGCTTGCGCACCTAATGGGTTATGCGCAACATCCAAAATACAAGGAACGGGCAACTCCTCGAAGGTTTGAAAACGTCCCTGTAACTGCATGTTTTGCAAGCCTGTGTTGACGGCATTCGAGGCTACCGGCAAACGCGGCTGCATAACGTCAATGACTTGCAAAACACCGGCAGCATTTTGATAAGCGTAATCGGTGTCGGGCTGAAGTCGATCTAGGTTGGCATAATGCGCTTGCTGATTTCCCCAACACCATGATTTTTCGTGTTTTTTATAATAATAGCCGGCACTTGTTGAGGACTCTTGATGATGTTGCCTAGATAAACAGGCTAACGGCACTTGCTGTTGCTTGGCATAAGCCAGCAAGCTCGGCGGGGGCAGCGGATCGGAACACACCGCCGGGCGATGCGGACGCATAATGCCGGCTTTTTCGAGCGCAATTTGCTCGCGGGTATTGCCTAAATATTCACAATGATCAAGCCCTATCGCAGTAATCAAAGCGCAATCGGCATCCCATACATTCACCGCGTCCAAACGTCCGCCCAAGCCCACTTCAAGCAAAATCACCTCAACCTGTGCCTGCTGGAATAACAGCATCGCGGCTAAGGTGCCAAATTCAAATTCAGTTAAAGAGAGGGTCCCTTTGCTGTGATAAATCGTCTCAAATGCTGCGCATAATGACGGGTCTTCGACTGCGTTTCCGTCAATACGAATACGCTCGCGGTAATGTAGAAGATGCGGCGTGGTATAGCATCCGCAGCGATAGCCCGCAGCGCGGTAAATGCTTTCTAAATAGCCCACGCTTGAGCCTTTACCATTAGTGCCAGCGACACTAATAAGCGGGCAGTTAGGCGCGAGCAGTTTGAGCTTAAGTGCCACTGCGCGGCTACGCTCAAGCCCTAAATCAATGCTGCGCGGGTGTAATTGCTTAAACGCCTCCAGCCATGCGGCAACGGTTTCGCGGACGGTTTTGCTCATATCCGCGCAATCTTGGCATGTTCAAACACATAATCCAGCCATTTGTTGCTCAGGTGTTCTTGCAAGCGGTTTTGTGCGAGACGTTCATCCAGGCTGTCCCAATCGACGATTTCTATCGGCTGATTATGCCAAGAGCAGGCAAATACGGCTTTGCTGCGCTGACCGGTTTGCGGATCGATTTGCCATTGTAAGCACTGGGCGCACACGCCTTTGAGGGTACACTGCATACAGCTATGCACCGAGGCGGTGATTTTGGCTTCGGGTTTGAGATAGTCTTGTAAAAAGCTTTTCTGTGCTTCTAACACCATGCGCGATAGCTTGCTGCTGCCGACCACCAAGACGCGATCCACATCCTGTAAAGGAATCGGCGGCTTGCCGTCGTGCAGATCACCTTTGGCATAGCTTAACATCGCGTCCAGGTAATCGCCTGTTATGGCACGGTCCTGCTCGCGCCGTGCTGTGACGGGTGCGCCACTTTCCGTGACCCAGACGATGACATCGGCGGCGGCTTCTAAGTCGTCTTGAAAATAGACTTCTTCGGCAGCGCGAAAACCGGCGATGTAGATGACGCGATTGCCAGCGGCGCGTAGCGCGGGTCCGACCGCGTGGATGTCCGCCGCGCCTAAGCGTCCGCCTAAAAACAGCACGGTTTCGGGCTTGCCTTCAGCTTCGATGCGGGTGCGCACGCCGGTGGGTCCCATCAGAGCTATCGGGTCGCCCGCTTTGAGCGTGGCGCATAGGCGGGTGCTGGCGCCTTGTTCGAGTATCATCACGGACACTCTGCCTTGCTCTTTATCCACGCCAGCACCGAGGACAGCGATGGATTCGGTTTGTAACAGCGTGTTGCAAGCGCGCTGCGCGGTGCTTTCATAGCTTTGTAAGCGGAAAAATTGTCCGGGTTTGAAGGCTTTAACTGCCATGGGTGCGTGGATGTCGAGTTCGATGACGCTCGGCGTGTGGCGTTTGACAGCGACTACATGGGTTTCTAGTTGGTTGCGCAAATTCGCTTTGAAATCAGCAAATTCGGCTTCATCGCCGCTCAGACCTTCTAGGTTTTGAAAACCTAGAAGGTCTACGATTTTAGGGTAAACCTTCTGCCCCGACGCAATCGCTTTGACCACGTTGCCATGAAACACGGGGTGCGTGTCGCCGATGAAGGAAACATGCTTACCGTCTTTAGCATAGGAAGTAAACGCGCCAAATGCTTCCACTTTGCAATGTTCGCCTATCGCTACTTGTTCTAAGCCTTTTTCAGTTTCTTGATAGGGCAGGTATTGGAATTTTTCGCGGTGAAAAGTTCCCGCGTTTTCAAATTCATAGGCGACGTTGGGGCGTGCGCCCGTGGCGACTAAGATCGAGCGAGCGGGTAACACGACTTCATTGATCGCCTGCTGTCCAACAGATGCGCAACAATCCTCACAGACCAACGCCTGCACATGGCGGTATTTGTCAAGACGCACAGCGGTTGGGCTGAGGTGTTCGCGGTAATAAATGCCTTCTGCAAAGGCTTTAACCAGTTCTTCATGGTTGCTGAGATAGGCGGGGGATTCTTGCAAGCTGCGGCGGTAAGCGATGGTTACGCCGCCCCAAGCTTGAATCAGCTTGGCAAAAGCGGGTTGCTCGTTGGCTTGCGCGGCGCGTTGTCGCTCGGCGCGGACGGCGCGTCCGTGTTGCAAAAATTCGTGCAAAATGCCTTGAGATTCCTCGTCTAAGCCGTCTAATACCCATGCTTCGCCCTGTTTGGCAACGAGAATCTCGTATCGGGCTAAGATTTTTTCTACCTGCACGATGTAATAGGCTTGAATTTCTGTGGCGGTATCCACGCCGGTCAAGCCGCCGCCGATAACCACAGCCGGCAGGCGCACTTGCAAATTGGTCAGGCTGTCGCGTTTTGCCGCGCCCGTCAGTTGCAACGCCATCAGGAAATCATTGGCTTGTCTCATGCCTCGTGCCAAGCTGTTAGGAATCGACAAAGCTTGCGGCAGCCCCGCGCCGACGGCGATAGATACATGGTCAAAACCCAATGCCCAAGCGTCTTCGAGTTTCAAAGTGCCGCCAAAACGGGTGCTGCCATAAACTTGCAAATAGGGGCGACGCGCTAGGGATAAGTAAATGAGTTTCAAGAAATTTTTATCCCAGCGCACGGTGATTCCGTATTCCGCTACGCCACCAAAACCCGCCATGACGCGCTGGTCTAACGGCTCTTCTAATGCACTCCAATCGCGTATCGGTTGAGTCAGTAAATGCGGCGGCAGCGGCTCAATTTTTAAGCCGTCAATGCCGACCACCGCGCAGCCTTCCATCAACAAATGATGCGCCAGCGTAAAACCCGCCGGTCCCATGCCAGCAATCAGGATTTTTTTACCGTTG
This sequence comes from uncultured Thiomargarita sp., assembly GCA_964582525.1. Lineage (GTDB taxonomy): Bacteria > Pseudomonadota > Gammaproteobacteria > Beggiatoales > Beggiatoaceae > BB31. The sequence continues at coordinate 28,897 of CAZOSP010000035.1, forward strand.
TAAGGTTTCGGCAAATATTGACGTTGGCGCAGCGGATTCCAGCGCGTCAGCAGGTCGTAAATCTCCACCCCCCAAGGCAGATTCAGCACATCGCTCAACACCCGGGTTTCGATTTGCGGGATATTGACTGGACTTTGTTTTTGATAAATGCAGGCTTTCATGCAGTCGTTACAAATGCGATGACCGGTGGCGGGACACATGGGATTGTCCGCCATAATCATTGCCAACGCGCCGATGCTGAAAGCGTCGCGCTTGAGCAGGTGCATTTCGGAGATTTTCTCTTCCAGCGGGCAGCCAGTCATGGTGACCTTCAGCGGATTTTTTTTCAGCCCTTGCGCGGGATCGCCTTTTTTAACCGGAAAGCCTTTGGCGCAAAAGTCGCCGTCGTGATCGTGGCAATACACGCAATAGTCAATTTCGCTCAACACTTCACGGCGCGACATGCGCTTGTCGGTCAGTTTAAAACCGTCGCGGGGGCGCAGGTGTTTGCTGTGTTTGCGTTTGAGTGTGTCATTTGGCACGAATTGCAGCGGCACCAGATCGCCGTGCTGAGTTTGTTCGGGCAGACCGAAGCTCACCCAGTTTTCTAATTGGTCGCCATACAGGGCGCGGGAATCGCCCACCAATACGCGCACGCACCATTGAATCAGCTTTTCGATGTCGTCTTGGTGTGCCTCTTTGTCTTCCATCCACTGTTGCGCCAGTTGAGCGACGGCGAGTTCCATGTCTTCAGACCTTCTAGGTTTTAAAAACCTAGAAGGTCTTGCCTGCAATTCTCCCATCAGCCAAGCATCTAACTCAGCAAAAGGCGCGACATTTTCCAGCCGCGTTAAACGCCGCCGCGCTTTGCGCAACACGTACCATTTTTTGAAGTAGAAAATCGGCGCGTGGCACTGGGTGTCCGCTTGCAAAGCCTGTTGCGCCGCGCTGATGCCGAAGAGGTCAGCAATAAAACCATCCAACACCTGTCCCGTTTCAATCAGCAACGCGCTTAAGGCTGCGGGTGGGAAGTTTTTGCCGGTGCGCAGGGACAGCAAATCGGCGTGAGTGTGCGGGTTTTCTTGTTGCAATACAGCAAGAAATTGCTGATCCAGGTCTGCCAGCTTGTGCGGCAGAAATAATTCCTGAAAGTGAAAGCCGTTGAGGTTTAAGTCATGGGTGGAAAGCTGAGACATGCGCAAAATCCATTGAAGTTTAGAAAAATATTTTCCCAACAGTGGGGATGCTCAGGCAAAATAAGTATAGGTGTGCGTCAGTTTTTAGTCTTTTAAACCTCGTTCCTAAGTGTCACTTGCTCTCGTTGCCCTCGTTCCCCTCGTTCCCAAGTGTCACTTGGGAATGCTATCTTGACCGCGTTGCGGTCTGTACGACAACAGCCAGAAGCAAACGATGCGCTTCCTAGCGTCAGCACATCCTACGCGAACTGCGGTCACACGGCGCGTAAAAACGCGCTATAATTCCCCAAGCACTCCACGCAAGGAATCCCCGATGACCGACACGACCAACACCGACAACCAACGTCCGCTACGGCAAGACGAAAAGCTCAACGCCCGCTACCGCATCGAAACCCTGCTCGGCAGCGGCGGCTTTGGCATCACCTACAAAGCCCAAGACCAGCAACTCGACCGTCCGGTCGCCATCAAAGAATACTTCCCCATGTTCGCCCACCGCGACGGCGCATCACGCCACGTCAAAGCCAACGGCAGCGACACCCAAGCCGACTACAACAACGGCTTGCGGCGTTTTCTCAAAGAAGCCCGCGCCCTCGCACAATTCAACCACCCCAACATCGTGCGCGTCTATGACGTATTTGAAGCCAACGCCAGTGCCTACATGGTGATGGAATTTGCCGACGGCGAAACGCTGGAAGACCGCCTCAAGCGCGTCGGCAAAATCCACGACCCAGAAATCCTTTGGTATATTTTCATGGCAGGTCTCGACGGTCTACGCGCCATGCACAAAGACGGCCTATTGCACCTTGACCTCAAACCCGACAACCTCTTTTTACGCAGCCGCAGCACCGCCTGCCTGATAGACTTTGGTGGTGCCAAACACTACGCCGCGCAAAGCTTCGGCGCGACTGCCAAACAAAGTGCCATGACCAGCATGGTATTCAGCGAAGGCTACTCCCCGCCCGAACAATACAGCCTAGACGACGCGCAACAACTGAATGCCAGCAGCGACCTCTACGCCATCGGTGCCAGCCTCTATCACACCATCAGCGGCGTGCGTCCGGTAGGGGGATTGACACGCGGCTTGGGTATGTTACAAGGGCGCGACCCGCTCATCGCGCTGCACGACACACTGCCCAACGCCCTGCCTGCGGGGCTGTACGACATTGTACATCGCTGCCTCGCGTTGCGCCCTGAAGACCGCTACCAAGACGTAAAAAGCCTGCAAGATGACTTAACGGCAGTGTTGCGGGATACTGGGAGTGCTAGTTCTGGGAGTGCTAATCTCCAGATTAGCACCATCGCCGCAGGCGATGCCAAAGCCGCCGCCAACGGGGGCGAGGCTAATCTGGAGATGAGCCACCCCCAGAAACCCCGCTGGAAACTCGCGCTTGCCCTCAGCCTTGTCTTGGTGACGGGAGCCAGTGCGTTTATCTATCAAGATGATCTTAAACGCCTGCTGAATCCTGAGAGTGTGAATACTGGGAATGCTAATCTCCCGATTAGCACCGCCGCCGAAGGAGGCGATTCGGCTAATTCGGAAATTAACCACTCCCAGCAAGCCGCCCAACAATGCCGCACCACAACCGACCCGCAAACCGCCCTCGCTTGCTGGCAAGCCCTGCTGCGCGACTATCCCGACCACAGCGAAGCCCAAGCGGAAATCGAGCGACAAGCCAAACTGGAAGCCGAGAGAAAAGCGCGAGACGCGGAAGCCAAACGCCAAGCGGAAATCGAGCGACAAGTCGAACCTGACTACAGCGCACA
>CAZOSP010000036.1:0-31486 GCA_964582525.1 uncultured Thiomargarita sp.
TTAGCTGCCGCATGAGTTCTAGCATCATTGTAGTTTTACCGGTTTGACGCGGGGCGTGCAGGATGAAATAACGTTCTTCATCAATGAGATTGCGGATATTGCTGTAATCATTAGGCAGGGTGTAATGCTTTTCCGGCACACAAGGTCCGGCAGTGTTGAAAAATTTGTGCATCTGTGTCTCCGTTATAGTCAAATAATGTTAATGCGTTTATCGTCTGCCCGATACTTTCCCGCTTACTCACACGTTTTGAAATTTACTACCTCTAAAGCGTGCGAATCAAGGTTTTAAACTTTGATTCGCAGCTTGGCGTCGCTGCCGCAAACTGAGCTTTGCAGTCAGCTACACCCGGTTTTGCCACTCACTTAATGGCAGTGACGCTCCCGCGTGGAAATGCTCATTAGCCTTGATCTAGATTAAGGCTGATGACAAAAACGCCTGTTCTACTGAGTATCGAAAATAGTTACTTTAAACTCAGTGAAAGGAATTTCTATTATGTATAAGATGTTATATCCGCTATGTATGATCAGTGTTGGTTCAGCGACTGCCACTGAACTCCCGCAATCCTTACACCCCCTGGTGGTGACTGCAACGCGCACTGCCAGCCCTTTAGCCGATGTACCTGCCAGTATCACGGTGATTGATCGCGCTGAATTGCTCAATAAGGGTAGCAGCAATTTGTTTGACGCGCTGCAAGACACGCCGGGCATCACGCTACAGGGTATCGGCAGCGGTGGACGCAAGTCCATTAGCCTACGCGGTTTGGAGGGCAAGCACAGCCTGATTTTGCTGGACGGAAAACGCTTGCCCGGCAGCAATGATAGTCTGGGACCCAATACCGATTATCAATACGACTGGTTGCCGCTTGAACAAATCGAGCGCGTTGAAATCGTGCGCGGTCCCATGTCGGTGTTGTATGGCGCGGACGCGCTGGGCGGGGTGGTGAACATCATTACGCGCAAATCGGCACGGGTCTGGACGGGACAGGCGAAAGCTGTGGGGTATTTGAGTGATGGCGATTTAGGCGGTGACGGGCATCAACTCAGCGCCTCTGCCAGCGGCGCGATAGCTAAAGACTTAACTTTACAAATCAATGCCTTGCAAACACGGCGCGAGGCTGTTGCTGAGGCGCGTGAGATGCAACAATCGGCTCTCGAAGGGCGCGAGCAGCAGCAGTTCGGCGTGGCTCTGGAATGGCAAATAGTGCCTGAGCAGACGCTCAAATTGGAGCATTCGCAAGGGCAGGAAGATCGCTGGTATGACACAGTGACGCGGCGCGGGCAGGTCTATCAAAGCCGTTACGACATTCAGCGGCGGCATACGGCATTGGGCTGGGATGCCTGGTTTAATAAGGTCAACGCGCAATTACGCGCTTATGAAAATCAGCTTGAAGTGGAAAATAGCGCGACGCAGGGCATAGCCCCCACCGATCCGCAAACCCTGCAACAGCGGGTGTTTGAAGCGGGACTGCATTTTCCTGTTATGCAGCAACATCTTATTAGCATGGGTGCAGAATACCAGGAGGAACAACTGCAACATCCTAAGTTGCTGGGCGGCGAGGACGAGGCGCGTTTGCTATCGGGCTATGCGCAGGATGATTGGCAGCTCAGCGAACAACTGCGTCTCACGCTGGGAACGCGCTATGATCGACATGATACATTTGGTACTGAACTCAGCCCGCGTATTGCGCTGGGTTGGGGATTCGCGCCTGATTGGACAGCGCGTGCCAGTTATGGTCACGGTTTTCGTTCGCCGAATATTAAACAAATTGCGCAAGATTATCGCTTTGCTGCGGGCATGTTTCTTATCCAAAGCAACCCCGATTTGCAGCCTGAAACCAACAACGCCTGGGAACTCGGCATTCATTACACGCAAACAGCCTGGGAACTGGATGCAGTGGTGTTTGATAATCGCGTGAAGAATATGATTGATACCCATTTTGCGCAGACTTTGAACAACGGTTTACAGCTATGGGTGTATGACAATATTGCCGAAGCGCGGCTACGTGGTGCTGAACTCGCGGGGCAATGGACATTGCTCAAGCCTTTTAGTGTACAAGCCAATTATCAATATTTGGATGCGCGAGACGGCGATGGCACAGCTTTAGAACGCCGCCCGCGCCACACTTTTAACAGCAGTTTTAACTGGCAGCAAGGCAGTTGGCAGGCGCGCTTGAGTAACCGTTATACGCTGTCACAAAATATCATTCCACCCCGTTCGCGTAATCGGGTGGCATTGCCCAATTATGGGCTGTGGGATTTGCATGTGCGCAAGACCTTACCGCACGGCTTGAGCGTGGCGGTGGGGATAGAAAACCTCATGGATGTGAATTTAGCAGAAAAATCCACCGATTTTCGCCATGAAGTGTATCCGCGCAGCTTATGGTTAGAAGTGCGCGGCGGCTTCTAAAAAGGTTGGCAGTCCCTTCAAGGCGTGCCGGTCTTACGGCTTGAGCGTTTTTAAGCGCAATAAGTAAGGGCTCACAGTGAATGCAATGGCGACTAACAGCAAGCGTAACCACAGGGCTTGAATCACGTAGGCTATCAAATAGCTCATGGAGAACCACAGCATCAGCAGTCCCAGCACTTTGGCATGAGGAGGAATAGCGCGATGTTGTTGATATTGCTTGAGGTATTCTCCGAACCAAGGGTGTGCGAGTAGCCACTCATGCAAGCGTGGCGAACTGCGACAAAAACACCAGGCTGCCAACAATAAAAAAGGCGTGGTCGGCAGGAGCGGCAGAAAGATTCCCAGAATGCCCGCGCCTACCGACAAAACGCCGAGGCTGGTCAGCAGCAATGAATACATGGCTGGATTTTACTCCTTAGGAATGACGACAAAATATTGAATATCTATCCTTCAGCGTTTTATAAGTTTTTTTGTCCTAGCAATCTCTTAGCTTTTTATAAGTTTATGTTTGCGTTAATGTTTAAGCGATTCTTCAAGCAATTCAATCCAATGTTTAACCGGAATATGAGCGCGGCTGGCGAGTTGTAGCTGGCAGCCGATGTTCGCGCTCACAATGCACTGCGCTTGACTCGCGTAAATCTTATCCAGTTTATCAGTGAGCAACTGCTCAGACAGTCGTGCTTGCAACAAAGAATAAGTCCCCGCCGAGCCACAACACAAATGGCTATCGGCAATAGACGTCAATTCAAAACCGAGTTGTTTAAGTAATTGAATCACCGCATCCGCTTGTTTCTGCCCATGCTGTAAAGTACAGGGCGGATGAAAAGCCACTGCATTATATTTGGGTTTGCACTGAATGCCGTGCAGATTTTGTTGGCTTAAATATTCGCCTATATCCCAGGTAAGTTCAGCGACTTTTGCGGCTTTTTCTGCATAACTGGGGTCGTTTTTTAGGTAATAGCCGTATTCTTTAAGCATTAGACCGCAACCGCTGGCAGTCGAAATAATCGCTTCGACTTGACCCGCCTCAATAGGTGGCCACCAGGCATCAATATTGCGCCGCATAAAATCTAACCCTTCCTCCGCGGCACCGATATGATAGCTCATGGCGCCACAGCAGCCCTCTTTTTCCACCTGTAATACGTTAATACCTAAACGCGCCAAAATGCTTTGTGTCGCTTGATTAATGTGCGGTTGCGTGGCGGCTTGCACACAACCAGCGGGGAGAATAACGTAACGCTCGGATACGGGTAGCGTGTTTAGCGCGTATGGCGCATTTTCAGGTGTCGCATAGCGATGCTGACTGGCTGGAATTTTTTGTTGTATTTTTTCGGGCAGCAGCGGCTTAAACAGTTGAGCCACCGATAACAATGCGGCAAATCGCTGTGGATAAGGCAACAGCAGGCGCAGCAGACGTAATTTGAAGCGTAGTAATAATGGAGCGGGCTGTTGCTGATCGAGAGCGATGTATCCAATTTCTTTCAGGCGATGATAGCGTACTCCCGATGGGCAGGTGCTTTCGCAAGCGCGGCAGGTCAGGCAGCGATCCAGATGTAAACGGGTGTTGTGACTGACTGCGCCGCCTTCCAAGAGTTGCTTTATCAGATAAATGCGCCCTCTGGGACTATCGAGTTCGTCGCCGAGCAGTTGGTAGGTTGGACAGCTTGCTGAACAAAAACCGCAATGAACACAAGCACGTAAAATCTCTTCGGCTTCTCGACCGAGTGGCTTTTGTCGCCAAGCGGGGGACAGGAATGTTTGCATAATAGACTGTTTTTATTAACTTAAATATGGAATTTAGACAATACTCAAGAGGGCTAACTTGTGATGTGACCGTGCGACACTATAGCATGCATTAGTTGAGTAATAAACTTGGTTTTTAGGCGATGATAATGAACGTAAGCATTCACATTTCCCAAGTAAAAATCTGACAGGTTTTAAGCGCGGGGTGTGAACGGTTACTAATGAACCCTATCATGTTCGGCAGTGAGGAGAATAATGCAATTGACAGAACTTAACGGTTTGCAGCAAGATGTGAAATTGACGCGAGGCACAGAAATGTTTTTTTAATTTCAACCATCCCGGCTAAAAAACGCTTGTGCATGGTGCTAAGGTCAGTGAATAAAAAGTCAGTAGCTATCGGAGTTTATTATTATGGCAAAAGCCAACAAAAAAGCAAAAACCCCCAGCAATACGATTTGCTTAAATAAAAAAGCAAAATTTGATTACGCATTAGAAGAACGCTTTGAAGCAGGATTGGTATTAGAAGGCTGGGAAGTCAAAAGCCTGCGTTCGGGTAAAGCGCAGCTACGCGATGCTTATGTGATTATTAAAAATGCCGAAGCCTTTTTGCTGGGTGCTTTAATTTCTCCCTTACCGACTGTTTCTACGCATTTTATCCCTGATGCGCAACGCACTCGTAAATTGTTATTGCATCGACACGAATTAAATAAATTAATTGGTGCCGTAGAACGTAAAGGCAAGGCGTTAATTCCAATGTCAATGTATTGGAAAAAAGGGCGTGCGAAATTAGAAGTGGCATTGGCAGAAGGCAAGAAACTGCATGATAAACGCGAAACTGAGAAACAACGCGATTGGAATCGAGAAAAAGAACGTATTATGAAACATCATTCATAAACAAAAAAATTCATCAGATTTAGCAACATTGGCAACGACACCTCTTAAACAACGCTCAACGGAATACAAGATGCAACATGACCAACAGGATTACCAACAGGCTTTTTTAGAATTTGCCATTCAGCACCAAGTCCTGCGTTTTGGACAATTCACGCTAAAATCGGGACGGCATAGTCCGTATTTTTTTAATGCGGGCTTATTTAACAGCGGCGCGAAATTGGCACGCTTAGGCAGCTTTTACGCACAAGCGATTGAAGCCTCTGGATTGGAATTTGATCTGCTATTTGGTCCCGCTTACAAAGGTATTCCACTGGTGTCGGCTACGGCTATCGCGCTGGCGCAAGAGTGTCAGCGCGATGTGCCTTACTGCTTTAATCGCAAAGAAATCAAGGATCACGGCGAAAGCGGGCAACTGGTCGGCGCGCCCTTAGACGGCAAAGTGTTGCTCATTGATGACGTGATCACCGCCGGCACGGCGGTGCGCGAAGCCATAGATATTATCCGCCAAGCAGGCGCGCTGCCGACTGCTGTGGTTATTGCTCTTGATCGCCAAGAAAAAGGACACGGCGAGGTTTCCGCCATTCAAGAACTACAGCGCGATGAAGGCTTGCAAGTCATTAGCATTGTCACATTAGCAGACATTATCAGTTATTTGCAAAATCAGCCTGAGATGCAGCATTGTTTTGGCGAAGTGCAGGCATATCGCAACACTTATGGAGTCTGATGTTCATCGCTGAATAGCTTAAAAAATAATCTTCCAAGATATTCTGAGAGAGAGCTACAAAATGATCGCTACCACTATTGAAAATTTCGTTGGTAACACGCCGCTGGTGCGTTTGCAACGCTTGCCCGGCAACAGCAGTAACACCTTGCTGGTCAAACTAGAAGGCAATAATCCGGCGGGTTCGGTCAAAGACCGCCCCGCTCTAAATATGATTCAACAAGCAGAAGTACGCGGCGAATTGCAGCCCGGCGATACCCTGATTGAAGCCACCAGCGGCAACACCGGAATCGCGCTGGCAATGGCTTGCGCGATCAAGGGTTATCGCATGGTGCTGGTAATGCCCGAACACATGAGCGTTGAACGGCGCGGCGTGATGAAAGCTTTTGGGGCTACCTGCGTGCTGACACCCAAAGCGGGCAGCATGGAGCAAGCGATTGATACGGCAAGAGAAATGCAGGCTAAAGGGGAGGGAAAAATTCTTGATCAGTTTGCCAATCCGGACAATCCGCTGGCGCATTATAAAAGCACGGCACCGGAAATTTGGCGCGACACAGAGGGCAAAATCACCCATTTTGTCAGTGCGATGGGAACAACCGGCACCATCATGGGTACGTCAATGTTCTTAAAAGAAGTCAAGCCCACTATTCAAATTATTGGCGTGCAACCCACCGAAGGCTCTAGCATTCCCGGCATTCGCCGTTGGCCGCAAGAATATTTACCGAAAATTTATGATCCCAAGCGCGTAGATCGGATTATTGACGTCGATCAAGCCAGTGCGGAACAGACCACGCGCCGCTTAGGCGCGGAAGAAGGTGTTTTTGCCGGTATTTCGTCAGGCGGCGCGGTGAGTGCGGCATTGCGTTTATCGCAAGAAGTGGAAAACGCGGTGATTGTGGTGATCATCTGTGATCGCGGTGATCGCTATTTGTCAACCCCGGTGTTCCCCGCTTAAAGACTGCCAACCGCTCAGGCGCGGTGGTTCGCCGCGCCTATTCAGCCAGCACAAAATCAATTTTTTTCTCGTCTAAATCTACCCGCACCACCTTGACTTCTAAGCGATCTGATAAGCGGTAAACCTTACCGCCACGCTCGCCTTTAAGACAGTGATGAGTTGGATCAAATTGATAATAATCATTTTTCAGCGCGGTGACATGCACTAAACCTTCAATGAAAATGTCATCCAGTTCGACAAATAGTCCGAAAGCAGTCACGGCAGTCACAGTGCCGGTGTAAACATCTCCCACTTTGTCGCGCATGTATTCGCATTTCAGCCAAGCCACCACGTCGCGGGTTGCCTCGTCAGCGCGGCGTTCTGTGGTCGAACAATGTTCGCCTAGTGCCTCCATGTCTTCGTGTCCATAACGAAATGTCGCGGGGAGCTTGTCTTCTAAACAATGCCGAATGGCGCGATGCACTAGCAGGTCTGGATAACGTCGAATCGGCGAAGTGAAATGCGCATAGGCTTCATAGGACAAGCCAAAATGTCCAGCATTATTCGGTGTATAGACTGCCATGCGCAGGCTGCGCAGCAACACGGTTTGAATCATGTGCCGATCCGGACGCTCGCGGATACCGTCAATCAATTTGGCATAATGCTTGGCTTGGGGCGCGTCGCCACCGTATAGACGCAAGCCCAACGCGCCTAAAAAAGTGCGCAATTCAGTCAGTTTGTCCTCGCTGGGACCTTCGTGAACCCGATATAACAAAGGCATTTCTTGCGCAGCAAGAAATTCTGCGGTTGCCACATTTGCCAGCAACATCATTTCCTCAATTAAGCGGTGCGCGTCATTGCGCACGACCGGCACAATGCTGCTGATCTTTTTCTGATCATCAAAAACAATGCGCGTTTCGGTGGTGTCAAAATCCAAAGCCCCGCGTTTTTCGCGGCGTTTGCTGAGTAATTGATAGAGCTGCTGAAGATGTTGAAGGTGCGGCAGAATGTCTGCTGGCACAGCTTGCGCGTCACCGTCTAGGGCTGCCGCCACCTGTGTGTAGGTCAGCCGTGCATGGGAGTTCATCACACCCGCAAAAAAGCGCGAACGGCGCATGGTACCGTGATGTGAAATACTCATTTCGCACACCATACAGAGGCGATCAACCTGCGGATTGAGTGAGCAAAGTCCGTTGGACAAGGCTTCAGGTAACATTGGCACCACGCGGTCGGGGAAATAAACTGAAGTGCCGCGGGTTTTGGCTTCTGCGTCTAAGGCAGAATCGGGCTTGACATAGTGCGATACATCAGCAATCGCCACCAGCAATCGCCAGCCCTTGCCTTGTGGTTCGCAATACACGGCATCATCAAAATCGCGGGCGGTTTCGCCATCAATGGTGACTAATGGCAGTGCGCGTAAGTCCTCGCGGTTTTTCTTGGCTTTGCTAGGAACATAGGAAGGGAGTTTAGCCGCCGCCTGTTCGACTTCAGGCGACCACTCCGAAGGGATGCTGTGATCACGGATAGCAATGTCAGTACTCATGCCCGGGTCCATGTGATCGCCAAGAATTTCTACAATACGCCCTACCGGTGGATGGTGTTTATTCGGTTGCTCAATGAGTTGCACCGTGACGATCTGTCCGTGTTGCGCAGCTTGTGTATTTTCCGGAGGAATCAGAATATCTTGCGCAATGCGGCGATTATTTGCCTCAACAAAGTTGACCCCATGCTCAGAAAAAAATCGCCCTACTAAAGATTGATTGGCACGCTCTAGGACTTCGACCAATGCCCCTTCGCGGCGACCTTTGCGATCAATGCCGACCACATTGACCATGGCTAAATCGCCATGCAGCAAGCCGCGCATTTGTTTTTCAGACAAAAATAAATCGCTGCCACCTTCTTCGGGAACTAAAAAGCCGTAACCGTCGGGATGCCCTATCACGCGCCCTTTGATGAGGTTCATTTTTTTCGGTAAACCGTAATCACCACGCCGATTGCGGATGATCTGCCCGTCGCGCTCCATCGCTTTTAAGCGGCGGCGCAAAGCCTCTTGGCGATCTTCATCATCTGCTTTAATGTCTAGGCAAGCGGCAATATCATTGCGCGTCATGGGAACGCCGGAATCAGCAAGTTGCTGAATAATTAACTCGCGGCTAGGAATGGGATTGGCGTATTTCTGCGCTTCGCGTTCCGCAAAAGGATCGCGTAAATTTTTCGCTGAGTCTGTTTTTTTCTTTCTTGACAAGGTAAATGTCCTTATTTATTATGTCCGCCTTTACCGCCCTCATGCCGAGGTGGCGAAATTGGTAGACGCGCTAGCTTCAGGTGCTAGTTGGGGAAACTCAGTGGAGGTTCAAGTCCTCTCCTCGGCACCATCTTATTCTTCCTCAATTCATTGATTATACTGCATCAAATTTGTTCTTAAAGGTAATCCGAAAATTAAATTATTAATGGATAGGGTAACAATTCCGTAGCCTCTGCCTTTGTCTTCTGAATTTTCAATTAAATAAGGGTTTCTTATATGAAACTCATTAGAAAGCGACAAGACCTCTAGCATTCTATTTCTTTCTATTTCCTTGCCGTTAAGGATAAATAAGAAAACCCCAACAAAGGGGCTTTAACGATACCTTAACTTTAATTGCAGGCATTTCGTTGATAATGCAGGCTCCCTACTGGCGCTGCTTCTTTTAAGGTATCGGCTAACTACTGTAGTATAGTTTTGGTAAGTAGTCAACTTAGCATTCTACTTCAAATATACCCAGTCCTAAATTTTTTCAAACTTAAAAAGGTAACTTAAAGCCTTCTGGCAAACTAAGCCCCCCCGCTGCGGATGCCATTTTTTCTTTACTGTTTTTTTCTACTTTTCGCACTGCATCATTCATAGCAGCAGCGACCAAGTCTTCCAGCATTTCTTTATCATCGCTCATTAAGCTGCTGTCAATGTCAACTTTGCGCACATCATGACGACCGGTCATGGTAATTTTAACCATGCCGCCGCCCGATTCACCAATGATTTCTAATTTCGCCAGTTCTTCTTGCGCTTTTTGCAAATTGCTCTGCATGTCTTGCGCTTGTTTCATTAAGCTTGCGAGTCCGCCTTTCATTAGATCAATCCCCTTGATGTATATGTTTATAGTCGGTTTGGATACGTTTTTATCTCAGCCCGTTCTTTTAAGCTCGACAAAAAAGACTGAAATTCAGTGTGTCCGAAACCGCGCTGTTGTGCGACCACAGCTTGAGGGTTTTCTTGTACTTCTACTTCAGGTGTTTTAATATCCAGCAAGGCTAACACAGCATAATCACCGCTATTTAATCGGATAGCGGAATATAATGCATGCTGTTCTGCGGGTTTCCCCATTTTGAAAGCCGTGTCGCGCAATTGAGTTTCAGCTATTTCAGTGCCGTTACGTGTAATCCAAGCGGGTTTCTCCCAACTCAGCGTTTGTGCTTCCAACAGGCTTTGCCAGTCGCCTTGCTCACGCACAGCGGTGAGTAATTGCTCACCTAGTTCGGCGGCTTGGGCTTGGCTTTTTTCAATACGCAAGGTTTCCGTAATTTCATCTTTGACAGCGTCTAAAGATTGTGCGGCTGCCGTTTCGTGCTGTTCAACTCGCAACACCATTAAACGCCCGTCTTCCAGTGTTAAAACTTGGCTGTTTTTTCTGTCTTGTAAAACAGCCACGCTAAAAGCAGCTTCCAATACATCTGCATTGGCTAATAGCCCTTCCGCTTCACCGTCGCGGGTGAATAACGCGCTAGTTTGTTGTTCTAAACCAAGACTGGCAATGATGGGTTGCAAAGTATCTGGTTGTTCAAAAGCAAGATTGGCAAACTCATCCACCAAAGCTTCAAATTGCATTTGTGCTTCTTCTTGTTGCACTTGCTGCAACAAAATTTCTCGCACTTCTTCAAATGGCTTGACTTGCTCGGGTTTTATATCAGTGAGTTTAATAATATGAAAACCAAAACGACTTTCCACTAACTCGCTAATTTCCCCCACCTGCATGGTTTTTACCGCTTCCTCAAAGGGGGCAACCATGCGTCCGCTAGAAAAGAAATCTAAATCACCGCCGCGTGCGGCAGACCCCTTATCTTCAGAAAATTCTTCAGCCAGTGCGGCAAAATCTTCGCCAGCTTTAGCGCGTTTTAAGACTTCTTCGGCTTGTTGGCGTGCATCATCAGATGCATTAGACATTAAAATGTGGCTGGCTCGCCATTCTGCATCCCGCGTATATTGTGATTTTTGTTGCTCATAGCGTCGTTGCAACAAGTCTTCGCTAATGTCTGTGTTTTGTGCTAATTGACTTTTGTCTAGTAATACATAAGCAACACTGACCTTTTCGGGCGTGAAATATTGTTTCTGATGCGCTTCATAATGCGCTTGGATGTCTTCTTCGCTGATGTTGATAGCGTCTTTGAAGGCTGAGGCTTTAATGAGTACATAGCTGACTAGACGTTGTTGCTTGTCTAATTGCTGATAATTTTTTTGTTCTAGCGGGGTTAAAATAGCGGACTCGGATATGCCGTCTTGTAATTGCCCTAACAATAAATCACGGCGTATGATATTTTCAAATTCAACAAGAGAAGGATATTGCGTGCGAATCAGTTGTTCATACAAGGCTTTGGAAAATTGTCCATCAGCTTGGAAAGCGGGCATATTATGAATATGTGCTTGTAAAAAAGCATTGCTAATGCGTAATTGATGGTCTAGTGCGATTTGAAAAAGAATTTCTTCATTAATCATACGCTCTAAAGTGCTTTGTTTGATTTGCCCCTCAAGGCTAGAGAAATCGAAATCGGCACCGTAAGAACGCAGGCGTTGAATTTGATTACTGACTTGAAAATCAAAGGCGTATTTGTCAATTTCTTGACCATTGACTTTGGCAACAACAACTGTACTGCCGCCGCCTATGTATTCTTGAATGCCCCATAAAGCAAAGGGGATAGAAATTAAAATAACGATAACCCAAGCAATCCAACCTTTGGCTTGATCACGAATACCTTGCAGCAGCATTTAATGTTCCTTGTGGCTGAGTAAATAGGTGATAGTAGCAGAATGGAAAAAACGCAGATAAAAAAAAGGGGAGTGCGCTGTTTAAGTGCATTCCCCATTTGTCTGGCGGAGCGGACGGGACTCGAACCCGCGACCCCCGGCGTGACAGGCCGATATTCTAACCAACTGAACTACCGCTCCAAAAACTTGTTTATTGGTGGGTGCTGAGGGGTTCGAACCCCCGACCCTCGCCTTGTAAGGGCGATGCTCTACCAGCTGAGCTAAGCACCCAACCGCTTAAAGGACAGTATTCTACAGCGGCTAAAAAAAAATGCAATAGCTAAAATTAAAAAACGTGACAAAAACTAACTGACGCTACGCAATGACCTCTTTTTCGTCTGTCAAAACAGACTAACAGGCGAAAAAACTGTCATTGCTACACTGAATTTACACGTGTTGCGCGTCAAGCGGCGTTTCGCAGCAAAAAGCACCCAGCGCGTAAGGCGAGAAATTAATTGACCGCATCTTTCAAGGCTTTACCCGGTTTAAAGTTAGGGACTTTAGCCGCTTTGATGTCAATCGGATCGCCGGTGCGTGGATTACGTCCGGTGCGTGCCGGGCGTTCCCGTACTGAAAAAGTGCCAAAACCAATTAAAGTGACAGTGTCATCTTCGCTTAAGGCTTGGGTGACCGCGTCTAACATGCCGTCAACGGCTTTACCGGCATCCGCTTTAGAGATGCTGGCTGTTTCGGCAACTGCTTGGACTAACTCAGATTTATTCATTTTACCCCCATTTAGATTATTTCAAGGATTTCGTCAGATGAAGAAAAATCGCACAATGCGCAAAGTTTTAGCACGTTTTGTACCAGTCAGCCAAATTTTTCTTGCAGTGAACGAAAAAACCTTGCTTGAACTAGGGCTGACGGCGTGTTTCGTGCTATCAGCCCTAATCATTACAGATTCAGCTTAATATCTCAATGGGTTTGCACGGTTTGAGGGCTTTTTGTTGCTTCGCTTTGCTGTTTTTCTACAACTTGAGCGGGATTAAGCGTGATATCGTTCTTGGGCATGGGCATGGTTTGCAAGGCATATTGCAACACCTGCTCAATCCATTTCACTTCAATAATCTTCAGATGGTCTTTGATATTGTTAGGAATTTCTGCCAAATCTCGATGGTTTTCTTGGGGAATCAAGACGGTTTTAATGCCGCCCCGTAGCGCGGCGAGCAATTTTTCCTTTAAGCCGCCAATCGGCAACACTTCGCCGCGCAGGGTGATTTCACCGGTCATTGCGACATCGGCGCGTACCGGAATGTCGGTTAAAACCGAGACTAAGGCGATGCACATGCTGACACCCGCACTAGGACCGTCTTTAGGGGTCGCGCCTTCGGGAACATGAATATGAATGTCATGCTCTTGGTGAAAGTTTGGATCGATTCCTAAACTCAAGGCGCGACCGCGCACCACGCTCATTGCCGCTTGAATGGATTCTTGCATGACATCGCCGAGTTGTCCGGTATAAGTCAGCTTGCCTTTGCCTGGCATCCGCGCCGCTTCAATGGTCAACAAATCACCGCCCACTTCGGTCCATGCCAAGCCGGTGACTTGCCCAATGCGATCTTCGTCTTCCGCTAAACCATAACGGAAACGCTGCACGCCCAGATATTTTTCCAGATTGTCTGCGCAAATGATGGGCTTTTTATTGTCTAGTTTGGGTTTTTCAGTTTTTGCTGAGGCTTCATAGAGCAGGATTTCTTTCACCACTTTGCGACATAGTTTGGCGATTTCGCGCTCTAAATTACGTACTCCTGCTTCGCGTGTGTAATAACGGATAATCCCGCGAATCGCGCTTTCTTCTATATCCAATTCTTTAGTTTTCAGTCCGTTAGCTTCCATTTGCTTAGGCAGCAGATAGCTATTGGCAATTTTGATTTTTTCATCTTCGGTATAGCCCGGAATACGGATGACTTCCATGCGATCTAACAAGGGCGGCGGAATATTCAGCGTGTTCGCGGTAGCAATAAACATCACATCGGATAAGTCATAATCGACTTCTAAGTAATGATCATTGAAGGTGTGATTTTGCTCTGGGTCTAATACTTCTAACAAGGCAGAGGAAGGGTCACCACGAAAATCCATTGCCATTTTATCGACTTCATCTAATAAAAACAGCGGGTTACGTGTTCCAACGCGGGTTAAATTATGAATAATTTTGCCCGGCATAGAGCCGATATAGGTACGTCGATGTCCGCGAATTTCTGCTTCATCGCGTACCCCGCCTAATGCCATGCGCACAAATTTGCGGTTAGTTGCGCGCGCAATGGATTTGCCTAAGGAGGTTTTCCCTACTCCCGGCGGTCCGACCAGACACAAAATAGGACCTTTGAGTTTTTTCACGCGCTGTTGCACGGCTAAATATTCCAAAATGCGTTCTTTGACTTTTTCTAGTCCATAATGATCGGCTTCCAGCACTTCTTCGGCTTTGCTTAAATCACGACTGATTTTGCTGCGTTTTTTCCAAGGTACGCCGACCATAGCATCAATATAATTGCGCACCACAGTGGCTTCGGCAGACATCGGCGACATCATTTTTAGCTTATTTAATTCCGCATCGACTTTTTCGCGGGCTTCTTTTGGCATTCCCGACATTTCAATTTTTTCTGCCAGTTCTTCAATTTCATTAGGCACATCTTCCATGTCGCCTAATTCTTTTTGAATGGCTTTCATTTGCTCATTCAAATAATACTCACGTTGGCTTTTCTCCATCTGCCCTTTAACCCGCTTGCGGATGCTTTTTTCCACCTGTAATAAATCAATTTCTGCTTCAATCAGATTGATTAAATATTCTAAACGCTCTCGCACACCAGCGATTTCGAGAATATGTTGCTTTTCTTCGAGTTTCACCACCATGTGCGCGGCAATGGTATCGGCTAAACGACTGGGATCATCAATACTGTTTAGGGAATTTAAAATTTCCGGCGGGACTTTTTTGTTCAGCTTAATGTACTGCTCAAACTGCGCAATAATGGAACGTGACAACACTTCGGTTTCGCGTTTATCCAATTCAGAGCCAGACCATAACTCAATTTGTGCTGTAAAAAACGCATCTGAATCCAAAAAATTCAATACTTTAGCGCGTTGATTGCCTTCCACTAGCAGCTTAATAGTGCCATCGGGCAATTTTAATAATTGCAAAATACTCGACACCGTACCGACTTCATAAATATCGGAAATTTGCGGATCATCATCTGAGGCACTTTTTTGTGCCACAAGCAAAATTTGCTTATCCTCCGCCATTGCCAATTCAAGCGCGTGGATCGATTTTTCACGTCCGACAAATAAGGGGATGACCATGTGCGGGTAAACCACCACATCGCGCAAAGGCAAAATCGGCAAGATGGTATCTAATTCGTTTTTCATTATGAGTGTCTCTTTTTGTAAGGGGATGTTCTAAAAATCGGTGATTTCGTGTCTAATAGCGGCTGGCATTGCAGCACACAAAAGTGACTAGCGATTTGATAGATTTCATTATTGTGCTAGGGTTTGGAGACATCAAGCACTGTTTCTTCACTTTTCCTAAATTTTGTAGCAAAATCAACACGCTTAACTGTAAGCATTTGACCCGTGAACAAACCTGTCAGGTTTAAGCGCGGACTCAAAACGCTTGCGTTTGATTAATATCCATTGGACTTAACGCATGTCACACATAGAAACCCTCCGCGACACCTGGATTCGCCGCGACATTCTGGCTCTATCTGCTTACCCGGTTCCCCCTGCTGACAATCTCATCAAATTGGATGCGATGGAGAACCCCTACACTTGGGATGAAGAGCTGCGAGCAGCATGGCTAAATGAACTTGCCAAAGTCAGCATTAATCGCTATCCCGACTCCGCCGCTCATGCGGTCAAAGCTGCCTTGCGACAAGCCATGCAGATTCCCGACGACGTGGATATAATCTTGGGCAATGGCTCAGATGAACTCATCCAAATGCTAGTTTTAGCGGTAAGCGGCGCAGATCGGGTGCTGCTTGCCCCGGAACCCGGTTTTGTCATGTACAAGATGTTGGCACAAATTATTGGGATGCAATACCAGGGCGTGCCGCTACAAGCGCGAGATTTCAGCCTAGACCTAGATGCCATGCTGGATGCTATCGAACAATACCAGCCTGCCTTGATTTTTCTAGCCTATCCAAATAACCCCAGCGGCAATCTATTTGAGCGCGACGCGGTGGAACGCATTATCACCGCTGCCAGCGGCTTTGTGGTGATTGATGAAGCCTACTGCGCCTTTGCTGATGATAGCTTTGTCAATGATTTAGGTAAATATGACAATCTGCTGCTGATGCGCACGGTATCGAAAATCGGCTTGGCGGGTTTGCGTCTAGGTTTATTGGCGGGTTCTCGCGTCTGCTTGCAAGAACTGGAGAAAATTCGCCTGCCCTACAATATTAACGCACTCACCCAAGCCAGTGCCGTATTCGCCCTCAAGCACTATGACCGCTTACTCGAACAAACTGAGCAAATCCGCGTATCGCGCCACCAAATGCTGGATTGCTTGCAAAGTTTGAGTGCCATCCAAGTCTGGCCCAGCCAAGCCAATTTTATGTTATTCCGCGTTCCCAACGCGCCCAGCACATTCGCCAAACTCAAAGACAACGGCATTTTAATTAAAAATCTGCACGGCTCTCACCCGCTGCTAGAACATTGCTTGCGCGTCACCGTCGGCAAACCCGAAGAAAACCGTACTTTTCTGGAAGTTTTACGCAATGCCGTGTGATTTCTTAGTGGTTAGTGGTCAGTGGTTAGTGGTTCATGCCCTTCACTAATCACTAACCATCAAACTTATTAGATTTTTCTATCACAGGAATTAAATAATGAAATGTGTGTTATGCGGTAATGAGGATATGTTTGAAGATGTGTCGCAGCGTGATGCAAAATCTTCACAAAAACTCATTGTATCTATATGCGTTCAATGTGGACTTATCCAACAAAATCCCATCCCATTGACAAAGCAACTGAGAGCCTATTATGCACATCATTATCGTCAAGACTATAAAAGCCGCTATACGCCAAAAAACAAACACATTTACCGTGCCGGCAAAATAGCCTTGCAACGCTTAAAATACTTAAAAAAGGTGGGTATCATCAGCGGTACGCTGCTAGATGTTGGCGCGGGAGGCGGGGAATTTGTGTATTTATCCAGCAAATCGGGCTTTCAATCACAGGGGATAGAACCCAATATTGGCTATTCCGAGTATGCCCAGCATGAATATCAAGCCCAAGTCATTACGGGCGAATTAGAAGAGGTTATCAATACCTATGATATTATTACTGCCTTTCATGTGCTAGAGCATTTTCCCGCACCCATTTCTGCCCTTAAAAAATTACACAGCCTTTTAAATAAAGAAGGTATTTTATTTGTTGAAGTACCCTGGATTGAAGCCAACGATGCCTCACCCAGCAATATTTACTTTAAGGCTCACATTGTATACTTTAGTATAGATACATTGATTGCTGCTGCCAGCCCATATTTTGATGTTGTTATGGTTGATACATCTTCTAATCTGCGTATTGTTTTTCAGGCAAAACACAGTCCCGCGCCACTCAGTTTACCGAGTGCTAGTTCTGTCATAAAGCTACGACAAAGAGTACAAGCAAAAGGTTGGTTTGAATACTTATTAAAAGGCAAGGGTTATCAAAAACCCATTAGCAAATTATTCAATGCGATAGAAGAATGGCAAGCGCATGGCAAGCCCCCTAAAAAAATACTAGATGAACTCTATGATGCTTTCTAAGTCATCAAAAGGAAACCTAGTATAAACTTCGATCCACTAACCACTAACCACTACCTTTTGAGTTCTGGATATGATTAAATCTTTATTCCCAAGTACCCATTCTGCAAAATAAGGAAAACTTTTATGTTTAGTGACTTATCTAAAACGATTTTTTTCGGCTTTATGCTATTGTTGCTGAGTGCTTGTAGCAGTCGCTCAACCTATACGGGTGATGATCAAACGCCGACCCGCCGTGTTGCGCCGGGGGCAATCGGCACATTATCAGCGGCTCATGCGCAAGCTATAGAACCCGGCGTATTTAACGGTATCACCGCAGCGCATAACCGCTGGCGGCAACCGCTGGGTATCGCGCCGTTGCTGTGGTCAGATACGCTGGCAACAGAAGCCCAGCAATGGGCAAATAGCCTGCAACAACAAGGCTGTCGTTTGCGCCATGATGCAAGTTCTCATTACGGCGAAAATTTAGCCGCAGGCACCGGTTTAACGGCGGAAGGCGCGGTGCGTTTGTGGACTGATGAAGCGGCTTTTTACGATGTGCGTAATAATGCTTGCATGACCGGGCAAGTGTGCGGACACTATACTCAAGTGGTATGGCGCGACACCCAAGAATTGGGTTGCGGCGTGGCTTATTGCCAGCAATTTGCCGTGTGGGTGTGTCGTTATAATCCGTCCGGCAATGTGATTGGCTATAGACCCTATTAGTGTCTTCAATGCCTATCATCTCTACCCCGACAGTTTTTAAAGCCTGTCAGGTTTCTCTAAATCGTTTTTAGAAAATGCTTGTTAAGGATAACTCCATGTTTAAAAATCTCAAAATTGGTATCAAACTCGCCATTGGCTTTGCTTGTGTCCTATTGCTCACTATCGGCATTGCTTGGTTGAGTTGGAAAGGCTTGGGCGATGTTTTGCATCGTGTTGATACTAGCGATGATATGAGTAATTTAGTCAAAAGTATTTATGCTGCACGAGTAGAAGCAGTGCGTTTTACCGCCACTGAAAATCCTCAATATGCGAATAATACAACAGAAGAAGTCAATCAACTGATACAGCAGGCTGAAATCACTAAAGCTAAATTTGTACAACAAAACAATATTGAGCAAATGAATACCGTACAGAAAGTGGCGCGTGATTATTTACAAGCATTGCAGGATTTTCAAAAATTATCAGAAGAGAAACAAACGGCGCTGGCAGAAATGCGGGCTAAAGCTTATCATCTGTTAGATCAAACAGAACAAATTGATCGTAAGCAGACCCAACAGTTACAAGAGATTTTAAGTAACAATCAAGCCTTTATTCTCGATAAATTTGAGAAATCTGCCGCTGCAAGTCTCTTAGTAGAGTTAATTTTGCGGGCTAAAGCCATTCGTGTAGAACTGGTGCAGAATCCACAAAATGAAGCCTTGCTGGCTCAATGGAAAGTGGTTAATGGCGAGTTTTTGCAATTAGTCGAAAATTTAAAAACTGAGTTAAAATTAAAAAATGATTTACAAGCAGCAGAAAACATTTTGTTAGAATACAGCCAATATCGTCAATTATTGACTGATTACCTGACTGACAAAAGTCTCGGCAATGCACAACAAAGCCAGCTTGATTTTTTGCTTGAATTGACTGAAAAGACGATAAAAAACGCACAAAGTATTCATCAGAGTCAACAGCAACAATTAAAAACCGGTTTGCTTGAGAGTGAAAAAAACGTTAACGATAAACTCACAAAATCGCATACGGCAAATGAGATTCTTCAGCTCTACTTAGAAGCGCGAAAAAATGAAAAAGAATTCATTATTGCGCACACTGATGAGTATGTGAAAAAGTCTCACAGCGGTACAGAAAAAGCTTTAAAACTCGCAGAAGCATTGGTGGCTTCATTTCAAAATGAGACCAATATTCAACATGGGCAACAGTTAATCACCGCCTTACAAGCCTACCGTCAAGCATTTGATCACTATGTTAATGTGCAACAGCAACAAAGCAAACAAGAAAACCGCATGTTGCAGGCTGCCGAACAAGCGCAAGCTACTAGCGAAGCGGCGCGGCTTGACCAAGAACAAAAAATGCAAACAGCAACAGATAACACGCGCTTTTGGGTGAGCCTGGCGGCTTTGGTGGCGATTATGCTGGGTGCTTTAGTGGCGTTCTTTATTACTCGCATGATTACGCGCCCAATTAATCAAGGTATGCAACTGGCGACAGAAATCGCGCAAGGCAATTTAACCCGCGATATAAAGGTCGATAGCCATGATGAAATTGGACAACTCATGCAAGCCTTACAAACCATGAAACAACGCTTGTTTGAAGTGGTCAGTCAAGTCCGCATATCCAGCAATGATTTGTTCAGCGCGGCAGAAAATTTAAGCGTGACCTCTCAGGCATTGAGCCAATCTGCCAGCGAACAAGCTGCCAGCGTGGAACAAACCAGTGCTTCCTTAGAAGAAATTTCTGCTTCCATTGCGCAAACCGCCGACAATGCTAAATCAACCGACCGCCTCGCCACGCAAACCGCACAACAAGCCAATGAAGGCGGTACTGCGGTAACGAATACGGTGGGTGCGATGAAAGAAATTGCTGACAAAATCAGCATTATTGAAGAAATTGCCTATCAGACTAACTTGCTGGCACTCAACGCAGCGATTGAAGCAGCACGCGCAGGCGAACATGGTAAAGGCTTTGCGGTGGTCGCCGCAGAAGTGCGTAAATTGGCGGAAAACAGCCAAATCGCTGCCAAAGAAATCAGTGAATTAGCCAGTAGCAGCGTGGCAGTGGCAGAAAACGCCGGGCATTTGTTGAATAAAATCGTGCCAAATACCAACAACACAGCGGAGTTAATTCAAGAAATCACCGCTGCCTCACTTGAACAAAACAGCGGCGTGCAGCAGATCAATATGACCATGGGGCAGCTTGATCAGGTCACCCAGCAAAATGCTTCTGCCTCCGAAGAACTGGCTGCCACTGCCCAGCAAATCAATGATCGTTCTATACAACTGCAAGAGTACATGGCTTATTTCAAATTGGACGCAACACAGCTTGAAACGCGCAGCGATAAAAACGTTAAGTCCTTGAGCAACACGCCCAACAAGTCAGCGCACAGCACTACCACCAGCAAACCCAAGAATCCAGCTAAAGCAGCTCATAAATTACATGTTGTGCATCCACACTCTGCCGCATTGCCCGCAATGAAAGCAAGCACCGCAACAGACAACCCTAAAGCGGCGCAAGAAAAGCTGCCCGAAAGCCAAACCGCCGAGGACAAATCCGTGCATCCGCATCCATTAGTGGATAAGCCGAATTTGCAGCCGAATTTACAAAAATTGCACGGTTTGCAGGTTCAGCGTCCCAATGAAAAAGATTTTGAGCGATTTTAAGCAAAACTCGTAGCGATGCTGGGGCGGTACGGTCCCAGTCGCCGAAGCCGCCGCAGGCAGCGTATCGTTTAGCCCTACCCCTAACCCCTACTCTTAAAAACCATCTACAACGGAGATACCTATGCAGCCAGTCGTCGGCGTTATTATGGGTTCAAAATCTGATTGGGACACTATGCAGCATTGTGTTGACATGCTTGAAAAACTCGACATAGCGCACGAAACGCGAGTGGTATCAGCCCATCGCACCCCCGAACTCTTGTTTGACTACGCTGGCTCGGCAGCTGAACGCGGCTTGCAAGTGATTATCGCAGGTGCTGGCGGCGCGGCGCATTTGCCCGGCATGACAGCGGCAAAAACCCTATTACCCGTGCTGGGCGTACCCATACAATCCAAAGCCTTAAACGGCATGGATTCCTTGCTGTCAATAGCACAAATGCCCGCCGGTATTCCGGTCGCCACCTTAGCGATTGGCAAAGCTGGCGCGATCAACGCCGCTCTGTTAGCCGCCAGCATCTTGGCTCACCAGCATCCACACATCCACGAAACGCTGGCACGTTTTCGCCAAGCGCAAACTGCGGACGTACTGGCTAATCCCGATCCCAAGGTGTAACTGCATGAAAGTAGGTATTCTGGGTGCCGGTCAACTAGGACGCATGTTGGCACTGGCGGGCATTCCGATGAACATTGAATTTGTCTTATTTGATCCCGCTAGAGACGCTTGCGGGCAATCGCTGGGTGAGTTTATTAACGCACCCTTTGATGATGCGGCGCAATTACAAGCCTTTGCCGATAAAGTGGATGTCATCACTGTGGAATTTGAACACATTCCCATACAGAGCCTGCACTGGCTCAATCAACGCACACCCGTTTATCCGCCGCCGCCCGCGGTTGCCATAGCGCAGGATCGCTTGCTAGAAAAACAGATGTTTGGCACGCTTGCGATTCCCACTGCTGCTTATCAAGCGATTGATAATGAACAAAATTTTATCGATCACTGCGCAGCCCAGTCGCAGCCTATGATTGCGAAATCGCGGCGTGCCGGTTACGACGGCAAGGGGCAGGCGCGTATCTATGCTGATACGGATTACAAAGCCGTGTGGACAGCACTGGCGGGTGTGCCTTTGATTGTCGAAGACAAGATCGATTTTGATCGTGAAATATCCATCATTGCAGTGCGCAGCAAATCCGCCGACACAGTCTTTTATCCCTTGTGTGAAAACACCCACTTAGACGGCATTCTGCACTGCACCCAAGTCAAGTTAGACGACCCCTTGCAGCAGCAGGCACAAGACTATGCCAAACGTGTCATGGACGCGCTCGATTATGTGGGTGTGTTGACCTTTGAGTACTTTGATTGCGCTGGGCAGCTGATGGCAAATGAAGTCGCGCCGCGAGTGCATAATTCAGGACACTGGAGCATTGAGGGCGCGGATTCTAGTCAGTTTGAAAATCATCTGCGCGCCATCTGTGGAATGCCGCTGGGCAGTACCAGCACACGCGGTCTTGCGGCGATGGTGAATTTAATTGGGGAAATGCCGCCACTCGACGCGGTGCTGTCAATAGCGGGCGCGCATTGGCACGATTACGGCAAACAAGCCCGCGCCGCTCGCAAATTAGGGCATATCACCCTACGCGCAAATGAGCAGGCGACGTTTGATGAAGGTCTGGCAAAACTGCAAAATCAGCTCGGCAGCCATTTTGCGGTGAATCTCTGCAAAAGCGCGTCGTCTGCCGTTTGATCGAGTGGTGAGTGGTGAGTGGTGAGTTTTTTGCTGATCACTATCCCCTGATCATTGCCTTCACGCAAAAAACACTTCTCTCAACCTGACAGGTTTTAAAAACCTGTCAGGTTTAAGGAAAGTACAGCTTAAGCTGATAAAGCCCATTTCGCAGTAGCCGCTTTACTCATCAATCGCTTCTTTGACAATGCCGTGCAGCATTTCGTGAATAGCCGCCGTCACCGTCTCGGCTTCACCGGCAAGCGTTTGTTGACGAAACGCAACATACACCTGCTCGGTTTCCCCCGCTTTGACATACACAGAAATCGTCAAGGGACACATAGTCAAATTAGCTGCATCCACTTGGATCATGCGATGTGACATCAAAGCACTGCAAAACTCCAACGATTCGGCTTTTTCATACACAGGTTGCGCGAATCCCAAGTCTTTACCCGTGCGATTGAGCATATCGCTGACATGCAGTGTGCCGCTGACAATCATGCCGCGATTGATGATCGCTATTTCGACATTTTCTTTAACTATATCAAACGCATCGGCGGTGCGATAAATCACCACTGCATGGTTCTCAGTGACTAATTCAGCGTGCAGAGGCAAAGGCAGCAAACAGCAAAGCGCGGTAAAGCTTAACAAACAGTGAGTCGATATTTTCATTGGATACGGGGTCCTGCGGTTTTTTGCTGTTCGGCTTGTACAACAGCCATGTCGGATTGCAGTTTAGCCAATTGTGCCAGTTGTAAGGCTTTGGCTAAGTCATTGTGTGCTAAAGCCGCCTGCGCTTGTTGCAGGATTTTGGCTGTGTCGCGCCACTCATAGTCAACCGAAGCTGCCCGCTGGCGGGCTTGTTCAGCTATATGTAAAGCGTTTTGCACCGCTTCCGCAGTGGGGTTGCTCGCGCCTTCTGCAACACTGACCGAAGATGATAGCAATAAACCAGCAAACAATGCAGGTACAGTGAATTTAAACATCTTTATACTTCCTCCTATGGAATGTGAATAATGACAGCTTTACGATCATCGGCTACATCAAGCTCATAAAGCTTGATCCGCAGAATTTTCAATTTAGAATTAACCAAAAACCTTACAGGTCCTCAAGACTCATAAGGTTTTACCGAGGCGTGAACACTTACGGTTGAGAAGTTATAACTCACGTTACGCGGTTGGTGCTTTTTGCTGCAAAATATCGTTTAAGGATGGGTATTCAATAATACCCGAAGCACAAACCTTCTGGGTTTTGAACATCTAGAAGGTTTACGCCCGCCTAACCTAGGGTTATAAAGCTTAACTCGCAGAATTTCAAACCTTGATTCGCAGAATACCAGGGAGATAAAACCTTGTGTCAGGTCATTTGCGTGCATCCTTCTTCACAGTTACACAGCCAATTACAAAGCGACTGTCTGACCTATGTGGATATTGAGTTACACTGCTTTACAGAAGCCAAAGCCGCCCTGCAATACAGTTCGCAGTTGAGCGACCAAGGCGGCTGTATTGCGGTATTAATCATTGCTGCGCGATTATCAGATCAACCCACGTCCTGCTTTTTGCAAGCCTTTCAACGCCATTATCCCAATACGCAGACCATTTTACTAGGGGCTAACTTAAGCATTCAAGAACTCACTCTCATTATTAATTCCACCCATTTATTACACCATTTTACCAACAGTTGGTCGCTGCCCGCTTTGCGCGAAAAGCTGCAAACCGCCTTGCTACGCCACGCTTTGCTGAAAGGGCATCAGGCTTCGCATGAAACGCACAAGAAAATGGAGAGTGCCGCTGAACAGATACGCATTTTGCTGGTTGATGACGATCCATTTAATTTAAAAGTGCTACAAAAATATATAGAATCGGTTAATTATAACGTTGTAACAACCACTTCAGCAGCACAAGCTTGGCAACAATTACAAGAAAACCCGCCATTTCATGCGGTGTTA
Organism: uncultured Thiomargarita sp.; assembly: GCA_964582525.1. Classification (GTDB taxonomy): domain Bacteria; phylum Pseudomonadota; class Gammaproteobacteria; order Beggiatoales; family Beggiatoaceae; genus BB31. The sequence goes on from CAZOSP010000036.1 coordinate 24,513, forward strand.
TTAGATGTCATGATGCCCGAAGAAAACGGCTTTGAACTCACCCAGCGTATTCGCCAACGCTGGCAATTACACCAACTGCCGGTGTTGTTGCTCAGCGCACTAGACGAGGTGGACGCGAGAGTTAAAGGCTTCAGCGTTGGGGCTAACGACTACATCAGTAAGCCCATTGAATTTAAGGAGTTTTTCGCACGTTTACAAACACATCTCAGCCTGCAACGCCTAAAGCAAGATGTCGCACATCATCAATACATTGAAAATTTATTGCGCCAAGCCAAAGAACAAGCGGAGACCGCCAATCAAGCCAAAAGTCAATTTCTTGCCAATATGAGCCACGAATTACGCACCCCATTGAATGGCATTTTGGGATATGCGCAGTTACTCGAAAAAGAAACAGGATTTTCCAACAAACAGCGTCACGCCTTACAGGTTATTCGACGCAGCGGTGAACACCTGCTGACTTTAATCAACGATGTATTGGATTTAGCCAAAATCGAAGCAGGAAAGCTTGAGCTGCATGTAGGCAAATGCCGTTTGCCAGTATTACTCAACGACATTGCAGAACTTTTTTTATTGCGTGCGCAACAAAAAGAGCTGCTATTTAGCCTTGATTTACCGCCCATTGATGCCGACAATGGTTTACCACCCATGATTGAAGTTGATGAAAAACGCCTGCGCCAAGTTTTGTTAAATCTACTCAGCAATGCCGTCAACTACACCCCGCAAGGACAAGTCAAGCTGCGCATTATGCGCGAAGAGGCAACGCTGCATTTTATTATTGAAGATACCGGTGTCGGCATTCCCGCAGATAAAATCGAACAGATTTTTTTACCCTTTCAACAACTACAAGCCAAACAAAAACATAACGAAGGCACGGGGCTAGGTTTGGCGATTACCAAAGTATTAATTGAAATGATGGAAGGACAACTGCACGTCAACAGTCGTTTAGGGGTAGGCAGCGTGTTCCGTTTTAGCATTCCCTGCCGCGTATTGAATACACCACAACCAACAGAAACACACACAACAGCAAAAGAAATCATTGGTTATCAATCCACTCAACAAGACAAATCCAAATTTTCCATATTGATTGTTGACGACCACTGGGAAAATCGCGCCTTCTTACTGCATTTTTTAGTTCCGCTAGGATTTGAAGTCAGCGAAGCACAAGACGGACAGGATGCCCTAAACAAAGCACGGCGAGCCGCCAGTTTAGGTAAACCAGCAGATGTCATTTTGATGGATTTGCGTATGCCTAAGCTTGATGGTTTACACTGCACACGCTTACTGCGGACTGATGCGCGATTTAATGCCACGTCAATCATTGCCGTTTCCGCCAGCACCGCAGAACAAACACGTCTAGACTGCCTTGCCGAAGGTTGTAATGCATTTATCAGCAAACCGATTAAAATCCCCAAACTACTACACATCTTAAAGCGGCTGTGTGCATTTGAATGGGTATATGCCAATCGCTCTAAACATATTAATATACTTCCAGAGCCGCCCAAAGAAGCACTGATGTCATTTGATGTACCAGAACAAGCACAACTCAAAACTTTGCTTAAATTTGTCGCAGCCGGAGATATAGATGCACTGATCAATGAAATATCAAATTTACAGCAAGACAAACCAGAATTACAAAATTTTCAACAAGCCATCATTCACCTAGCACAAAACTTTGAAACCCGAAAACTCAAAACACTCTTACATAGCTGGATTAATGACTAATGTCACGCAATATTGTGCAGCAAACAGCACCAACGTCAGCATTCACATCCCTCCCAGTAAAAACCTGAGGGGTCTCGAAGACCTGTCAGGTTTGGCGTGGGGGCGTGAACAGTTACGCATCAACCGCGCAACCTAAGTTAATGATTAAAAAAATAACTCATTGGAGACTTTATGCAGCACGCGCATTCATCGCACTATTCAAACACTCTGTTGATTGTTGACGACAAACCCGAAAATATCGGCATCCTATTTGATTTCCTCAAACAACAGCAATTTCATGTTCTAGTAGCACGAGATGGCGAAGAAGGGCTAGAAATTGCGCAACAACAAAAGCCAGACTTAATTTTACTCGACATTATGATGCCAGAAATGGATGGATTTAAGGTCTGTCACATTATGCAAACAGATGAACAATTAAAAGAAATACCGATTATTTTTATTACCGCTTTGCAAGAACAAGAAGCAAAAATAAAAGCCTTTCAAATGGGTGGTGTTGATTATATTAGAAAGCCCTTTCATCAAGAAGAAGTATTAGCGCGTGTCAACACACATCTTAAATTAAAACAAGCTAATCTCGATTTACAAACTCAAAATCAAATTAACCATGAATACAGCGAAATGCTAGAAGCACAAGTCAAAGAACTCGAAGGATTAGCCCACATTGTCGCACAAGAACTCAAAAATCCCCTGATTAAAGCATCAGGAATGCTACAAATTCTGCAACAACAAGCGCAAAGCAGCGATCTTCCCTATTTAGAAGAACTCAACGCCATTCGTCAAGGGATGCTATACAGCGTAGATTTTTTGCTCTTATTAACAGAAATCCGCACTTTAGATGTCAGCATGGACGTTTTAGATATGCGCAAAACGGTTGCACAAGTGCAGCGCAACATGCGCTATTTACTCGAAAAAAATCAAGTACAACTACAATTACCCGCAACTTTGCCGAATAGCATCGGCTACGAACCTTGGATCACACGCATTTGGGAAATTTATTTCAACTATGTACTGAGCCACAGCAACGCCCCCGTGCTAGAATTAGGGGCGACTTGTGACACCCAAGGCTATACCCGTTTTTACTTAAAAAGTAGAGGCTTACGCTTAAGCGCAAGAGACAAACAAGGCTTATTCGTCGGCTTAGAAAAAGTCGAAGACAGCTATAGTTTAGGCTTCAGTATTGTGCGCAAAATCACCGGAAAATACGGCGGCGAGGCGGGCATTGACACGCTTGAAAACCAACACGGAAGCCTGTTGTATTTCAGCCTGCCCTCAGCTTGATTCATCTCATTGATTCATCTCATTTGTGTGCGCCCGTTCCCAAGCAGGATATGTACTCGTAGCCGCCAGAAACTGCATTTTTGCCTTATCAAGTTTGCTGCACAGACTTGGATTTTAAGCATTTAATGAAAACCCCTGAGCTTCAGGTTTCAGGCGGGCAGTATACTTCTCTACCAAAGCCTTTGCATAACACCCGATAAAATCCATGTCGCTCCCCCCCAAATTGGCAAAATTCATAGGTTCAGGCATGACCTCACAACGTGCCAGAGATCGCCTCGCACTGCGCTTGCGAGACTTAGGCATCAGTGCCGAGAAAGTGCTAGATACCCTGCGTTTTACCCCGCGTCACGTATTTGTTGACGAAGCACTCGCCAGCCATGCGTATGACAACAAAGCCCTGCCGATAGGTTTCAATCAAACCATTTCGCAGCCCTATGTAGTCGCACTGATGACGCAAACACTGCTGGCAAACAGCCAGTTAGACAAGGTGCTGGAAATTGGTACAGGCTGCGGTTATCAAACCGCCATTCTAGCGCAACTGGTGGGACAGGTTTACAGCGTTGAACGGATTGCCGGTTTAAGCCAAAACGCGCAACACACGCTGCGCGAATTAGGCTTAAAAAACATCTATTTTCATCTCAGCGATGGGCATTGGGGCTGGGCAGCACACGCGCCCTACGCGGGCATTGTAGTCACCGCCGCGCCGCCGCAAGTACCGCCCGCCTTACTACAACAACTGCGCATCGGCGGTCGCCTAGTCATCCCGCTGGGTGCGCAACAAAGCATTCAAGAACTGCGCTGTATTACGCGCCTAAGCAACACAGAATACCGCACACAAGTCATTGAAAACGTAAGTTTTGTTCCTTTACGCGAAGGCATAGCCTAAAGTCATGGCGCGCCACGCCTGAAACTGCCCCGATACAGTAAAAAATGCAGTTTTCAGCGCGTATGCGCATCAATCCTTAACATCGATTTCCTCTAGCTCAACACGAAAATCTATGAAAATATTAGCCGACGAAAACATCCCACTCGCTCGCGAAGCCTTTTCCCATTTAGGCGATGTTCATTGCTTCAACGGACGCAGCTTACAAGCCGAACAAATACGCCATGCAGACATCTTACTGGTGCGCTCTGTCACCCGCGTCAACCCAGCACTACTGGCCGGCTCGCGGGTGCAATTTGTTGGCTCCGCAACCATCGGTTTTGACCACATTGACCGCGATTATTTGCGCCAATGCAACATCGGCTTTAGCAGCGCGCCGGGCTGCAACGCCATTTCCGCTGCCGAATACCTGATCAGTGTCCTCATGGTGCTATCGCAACAACAAGGCTTCGCTTGGCAGGACAAAACCGTTGGCATTATCGGCTGCGGCAATGTCGGCGCACGGGTGCAACAACACCTACAAGCATTAGGTGTGCGCTGCTTAATCAATGATCCCCCACGCGCAGAACGCGAAGGGCGGTCCGATTTTGTCGCGCTGGAAGCATTATTGGCGCAGGCTGATATTGTCACGCTGCACGTCCCGCTAGAGAAACACGGGCAGCATCCCACTTTGCAACTCGCCAATAGCGAATTTTTTGCCGCCATGAAAAACAACGCCATTTTTATTAACACCTCGCGCGGCGATGTCATGGATGAAGCAGCGTTAGCCGCCAAACTACAAGCACATCCAAGATTTACCGCCGTATTAGACGTGTGGGAAAAAGAACCCGACATCAATCCGCACACGCTGGCAAGAGTCACGCTCGGCACGCCGCACATCGCCGGCTACAGTTTTGATGGCAAATTGCGCGGCACAGAAATGCTCTATCGAGCGGTCGCTGAGCATTTTCAACTAGACACGCAATGGACTGCCGCGCCCTATTTGCCCCCCGCGCCCATAACGCACCTGCATTTTTCTGCCAGCGCGGCGGATGCCGCCCTATTGCGCCAAGCAGTATGGGCAGCGTATGACGTGCGCCTTGATGATGCGCGGTTGCGCAACCTGCCCGCGGAGGCAAAGATGGCATGTCATTTTGACAACTTGCGCAAACATTATCCGCTGCGCCGCGAATTTGCCGCGCTGCGACTGCATTTACCCCGAACCAGAGAACACCTTGCCGCACAGCTTCAAATCTTAGGCTTTCAAGTGCAGTATTAGGAACTGAGATGACGCGGGCGTAAACCTTGTAAAGATGCCATCTCTCGAAGAGATGGCATCTTTACGGTGGGACAATCCGGGCAGTCCTAAACATAGAGTGCTATATGCTATACTGACCATCCCATAAAACGTCAGTGACTAAAACATCCCGAAGCTTCAATGTCTGACGGGGTGCGATCTATTTGTTAAATATCCCATTCCTGTTATGGAGCTAAACCATGTCGCAAGAACTTGTCAAACAAATGCTCTCAGCCAATTTTTCTTTATATGAATTAGTACGTTCTGAAGTGGCTGAACGCCAAGCGTTTTTGCTGGAAATGCAGCTTGCACCACCGAAAAATGTGCGGGATAACTTAAAATATCTGGTGGATACCACTTTGCAACCGATCCGTGAGCGTTTTCAGTATCCCATGCGCATTACCAGCGGTTATCGCAGTGACGCATTAAATCGTGCCATGGGGGGATCGCTGAGTTCTCAACATGCTATCGGAGAGGCTGCCGATGTGGTGATTTCTGATGGTTTCTTGCACGATGAACGCACCGAAACGTTACGCGCCAGTATGAATGAGCAGATAGAAAACATCACGGGCAAATCAGTGCGTAATGATGTTAATGCTAATTTTTATTTGTTTGCTTTTTTGTGCTTGAATCTTGGCGAATTAGATGTTGATGAAGTGGGACACGAATATGGTGCTGGTTTTGGGTATCCAGCCTGGGTGCATATTTCTACTTCGCGCACACATAACAAGCGACAAATCTGTGCGGCTGGGCGTTATGTGTCGCGTGAACAGTGCCACCCCGACTTGATAACCGCCTTGTCTTTTGGCACTTAGGAATGACCCACAAAATATACGCATAGCTGCCAGAAACTGCCTTTTTTGCTTTATCAAATTTCATCTAAATACTTGGATTTTAAGTATACTTCTGACGTTAAAGTTTTCGGTTTTTAGAGTTTGAGTTTTAACGCTCTTTCAAGCCCACTAAAGTTCAGTAATCCGAAAAGTTAACCGCGAGAAGTATAGTTAAAAATATCCCTGAGCGCGGTTTCAGTCGGGGGCAATATATCTGGGTGATTGCGTCAAGGGCGGCGGAGAAATTCCGCCATTAGCCAAACTCGTGTGGGAGCGATTGCTTGCTATGGAGTATTGAGAAGTTATGCAAAAATTGCCAACTCTGAGAGTTCTTTTACAGCTTCTGGAACGCAGGAACGAGAAAAATTTTTAATGATAGCTTTATTTGGCGTCCTTCATATCCCCACCAAAGCAGTTTACACTTTTTGGCAAAAAAATAATTTAGGCAACAGGATGCCGTAGCCATTCAATAACCTAATGATGGCTTTTTGCAAAAAATCGATTTTATGGATGCTTTAAACTGAGCTTGCTGACTCTGTTTCTTTAAGTTTATTTTGCAACAGAGTAATCCAATCTTCTTTTTGTTCTTTTCCAGTCAGTATTTCCATCGGCGTTTTGCCTTTGCGTTTACCTGCATGGTAACGCCGATGATTATGATAAAACATAAACAGATTAAGAAATTCTTGAGTGACTTGATTTCTTGAGTTATTAAGATAAGGACGCAATAAAGAATTAATACATTCTACCATTGATGATGCTTGAATGATTTGGTCTAATTCTGCGTATATACTTTCTTTAAGCACGATACCCACTTGTTCATCGTCAACTAACAACATTGCCAGTTCAAGATAAAAATCTCGCTGTTGAATAGCCTGATGTTTTCGTTCTGTTTGTTTTGCTTTGATAACGGCTTTATCCCATTGCCATGCAAGAAATAGGCAGGTCAATGCGTCTTTATTGTCAGTCAGTGCTTGGCAGTTTT
>CAZOSP010000037.1:0-31041 GCA_964582525.1 uncultured Thiomargarita sp.
CAACGCGGTCAAGATCGCATTCCCAAGTGGCACTTGGGAACGAGGGGAACGAGGGGAACGAGGGGAACGAGGGAAAAAGTTGACCGCGAGCGGTGTATTGAGAGTTATCCTGCGCCTGCGATAAGAAGAAACCACGCCTTACTCAACTTTGGCGGCTAACACGCGCATCTGGATTTGGATTTGATCGGCTTTGCGACTGCTTTCTGGTTTGACTTCATCAAAATAGGCAATATCTTGAAATAATTTGACATATTCACGCGGATCAATCTGTTCTGCTTGAATGGTTAAAGTCAATGATCCCGCTTCGTATTTCCACATTTGCAAAATCGCGCCTTCCGGCAACGCGCTGGCAACCGCTAGTAGCAGCTTTAACTGGTTAGGATAAACGTCTAGCTGCTGAAGAGAATCTAGCCGCTGTTTGACGCTTAACACGCGATTACGCGCTTCTAGCACGGGTTCTGCGCTAAAATTGAGTTGTTCGATTTGCTCATCTAAGGCGGCATTTTTTTCTTCCCAACGCTGAATAAACAGGGATTGCCACATAAACACACTGAGCAGTGCCGCTAGTCCGAGTACCACCCACAGGCGTTCTTGTCGCCATAGCAAATTGAGGTTGTGTAAGGCACTTTTGTTTTTTGCCCAAGGGGTTGCTAGCAATTCGCGGGCGGGGATGGCGTCGGGCAGAGGGGTGTAAGCTTGCCCATTGCTGCGCAAAAATCGCTGCCAGGTGGCGTTGTCTGGGACTTGTTGCCACCAGCGGCTGCTACGCAATACGCCTTGTTGCCATATCCGCGCTTCAATGCCGTCCAGCGTTTTTAGTACCTGTACGCCGTCCTCAGTTTTAGGCGCACGCAATGCTGATTCGGGCAGCACGGCAACGGCTTTGAGCTGTTGGGCTTGCTGCGCCTGCTGTTGCACGGCGTTGTCCCAAATCCATACTTGCGCTTTGCCTTTGTGCCAAGCGATGTAGCGGGCGGTGTCGGCAAACGGCGACCATTGGCGGATTTTGAGTTGCAATACGTCTTCGCGTTTGAGCGGGGCAATGTCACTTAAATCAAAACATTGGTAATGACACAGCCCGCGTGCCATGAGCCATTCACGTTTGCCTTTGCCGGTGGGAATTTGTACTTGTGTGGCATCAGTCTGTAGATAACGCTGCGGGGAAAAGATGGGTTTTCGCATAGAGAATATCTTGGTTTTGGTAATTAGAGTGCAGAGGTAAATCCAACGCATAATGAAGCACCCAAGGTTTTTGTTCTTCCTTGAACGGCGTTAATTCAATATGCACTTGGCGCATACGTTGGCTGTTTTTATGCCAAAACGTCAAGCGCAAATAGTCGGAAGCCATGAACATAGTTGAAAAGGGGTCTAATTGGATGGGAAACCCCAAAGCCTGAGAGACCCGCTCAGGGCTGTCCAGAGGATAGATTCGGCGAAATTCGACTATTCGCGCCGCGCCGTTGGCATCAATGCCGGGGAGGGTCTGCAATACAAGAGCCGGAGCAGTGTTGAGATTGGGCGAGGCACCACTGAGCGAGGAGGCGAACTGCCCTAGTTGTTGCTTGTCCCATAACTGCGGGTATTTATCCCAATCAAGAATTTTGTAAGCTTCTTCGGGCGAGCGTAGCGGGCGATTGCTAGGCGGAATTTTTTCTGCTTCTTCGTAGTGTTTTAGCTCCGCGCCATTGATGCGGTGCAGTTCATCTTTATCCAGATAATCTTGTAATTTCGCCAGCAGCGGCGGGCGTTCTGAGTCGGGAATGCCCAGCAGTTGTAGCAAACGCTCGGCGTACAGAATCGCATCTTGATCATTAATGCCTACCAAGCCGCGCTTGTCTTGAATGGCGAAATAGGTATCCCCCAAGCCTTGATAAATCCGATCATCTAAGCCAATTTCATCGCCGGTGGGCGCGAAACCCAGTCCGCCGCCAAAGGGATCGGCATCTTTGGGGGTGATTTGACGCACGCGATCTGGGTGCGGCGTGGTGACACCGGCGAATGTCATGCGCTGCGTGGCGAGAATGAAAAGTAGCGTGGATAGGCTGCTGCGCTGGTCGATGTCGGCTTGCAAGTCGCTCTGCAAGGCACTGGCTTGCTCAACGGCACGTTGCGTCCATACGGCGAAAAAGCTCGCGGCAATGGTCATTATGGTGAGAATCCACAGGGTGCTAACCAGCACGAAGGCGCGTTGATGTTTAGGTAAAGACATGATTTGTTTGAGATGCGCTCATTTTTTTAAAGAATCAAAACCGCCCAAGGCTTCGATAATTTTTTTCGCATTTTCTGCCATTTCCGGATCGCGTTTGCCTTCGGGAATCGATTCAATCGCGCCCCAGTTAGCAAAAGCGTGCTGCGACACGGTTAAACCCGGCGGATGCAGGCGCGTATCAATGCCTTTATCCAGCAAAAATTTAACATTTTCATAGGCGTTAGCAGAAATAGCAGAAAAAATGGCGGTCACCTTATGTTCATCGGGCTGGTTAATATCCGCGCCCTTGTCAATGAGCAACTGCATCACGTCCGTAGTTTTTTGACACATGGCGGCATAAAACAGCGCACGGGTAGAAACCATATCCACGCCATATTGCAGCAGGCAGTCAAGCATTTCCAACGCGCCTTGCTTGGCGGCAATGCCTATCGCTGTCGCACCCTTGTCGGCTGGTTGATTGACATCCGCGCCGCCTTTGAGCAGCACTTCGGTTAACAGCGCGTGATTATTCATGGCGGCTAAATGCAGCGGGGCTTGATTGTGTTTTTGTGCGGCTTTGATATTCGGATTGGCTTTGTATGTCAGCAACATTTGAGCGATTTCTGCCAATACCTTTTCTTTGTCGGGACTGTCTTGCAGGGGTGTTGCGGACAGATAATGCAAGGCGGTATAGCCCGGCGTGTGGTCTTGCGCATTGGGATTTGCGCCGTGTTCCAATAAAAACTGTATGAGCTTTTTATTTTTATTGTAACGCGCTGCTTGCAACAAGGGCGTGCGCCCATTAAAAGGGGATTCTGGCACGTCTGGCACAGCGGTGGGCACGTCAACATCCATGCCTTGCTTGAGTAGAAAAGACAGCAGTTCGCCATGCCCTAAACGCACCGCTAAATGTAAAGGATTTTCCCCCTTATCGTTGACCGTGCTTAAATCCGCGCCATGCTTGATCAGTGCGGTCAGCGTATTGAGGCGGGTTTTTTGATGTTGTGCGTAAGTCATGCTGCTTTTTTTGGTTTTCACCCAATTAGGCGTGGTGCCAATCGCGCAATGCAGCGGCGGATGGTCTTTGTAAAGCGCGTTAGGATCAGCCTCATGTTGCAGCAATAATTCCACCACTTCGGCTTGTGCATATTCAGCCGCCCGATGCAGCAAGGTGTTGTCTTCCCAATCACGACATTGGGCATAGGCGGGATTAAAGGTCAGATAAGAACGGATCGTCGCCACATCGCCTAAGCTTGCCGCATGTAAGGCTTTTAAGAAGGTATATTGTGGCGGATCATCAACGTCTTCCGGGCTGATGCCGGTTTTTTCTGCGTCTTCGCGTTCGTCCTCTTCATCGTAATCGTCTTCTTCGTATTCGTAACCGCGTTTTTGATCAATAAAATCTTTTATTTTGTCAAACAGCCCCATGGTGACTTCTCCAAAAATTGCAGTGCAAATGATGACTTTAAGTGGATAACCGATTATACGCACTATTTTTTAGCAAAAAAGTCTGTTCAGTAAAATGTCTTAACGCATTGTCGTTATTGAAAGTCCTAGAGGGTTTACGCCCACGTACTGTCGTAAGCATTCACACCCCGCGCTAAACCTGACAGGTCTTCAAGACCTGTCAGGTTTTTGGAAATTATTTATCTAAAGCACTATAGGGTGTGAATAGTGGCGAGTGATTATGTAGAATACGACAGTATCAATCTATCCATCCCCCTTAAAATGCAAGGAGTTTCCATGAGTCAAATACAGGTAGATGTCGCCATTATCGGTGCCGGCACAGCCGGACTGACAGCCATGGGCGGCGTGCGTCGCCAGCAGAAAAAATTTGTCCTGATCAACGGCGGCGCGTTAGGCACAACCTGCGCTCGCGTTGGTTGTATGCCGTCTAAGGCACTCATCCAGGTCGCCGAAGATTTTCACCGCCGCCATCTTTTTGAACGTCATGGTATCGGCGGCATGGAATCGCTCAGTATCGACCTCACTGAAGGCATGGAACATGTGCGCGAACTGCGCGACACCTTTGTTGATCGGGTCATCAGCAATAGCACTGACACACTTGACGAAGATCAGTTTATTGAAGGCTATGCGAAATTTTTGCAACCTAATTTGCTTGAAGTCAATGGCACACAAATTCGCGCTGACAAAGTGATTATTGCCACCGGCTCGCGTCCGGTTATTCCTCAAGCTTGGCAGGCTTGGCGCGATAAAATCATCACCACCGACGAATTTTTTGAACAAGCAAGCTTCCCGGCAAGCATGGCGGTGATTGGCTTGGGCGTTATCGGCTTAGAAATTGGGCAGTCGCTAAAACGCATGGGCGTGGAAGTAACGGGCTTTGATCAACTCAACACGATTGGCGGTTTGCAGGACCCGGTGGCGGCAAAAGTTGCTATTGAGGTGATAGGCAAAGAATTTCCGTTGCACTTAGGAGCAGCCGCGCACATCACCCAAGAAGGCGATAAGCTGCGCGTCAGCAGCGGTCAACACTCGGTATTAGTGGATAAAGTACTGGCAAGTTTGGGACGCACGCCCAATGTGGAGCATTTGGGGCTGGAGAACTTGGGTGTTGAACTCAATGCGCGTGGTATTCCGCCGTACAATCCCAACACCCTGCAAATCGGCGATTTACCCATTTTTATCGCCGGCGATGTCAATGGCGATAAGGCTATTTTGCACGAAGCCGGTCACGAAGGGCGCATTGCCGCTTACAATGCCACCCACGACACCATTACCGCCTTCAAACGCAAAACGCCGCTGGCGATCACCTTCTGCGATCCTAACATCGCCACCATCGGACAATCTTGGAACGCACTCGATCCGGCGCGAATCGCCATTGGTGAAATGCCCCTAGGACCGGTGGGACGCGCCCTCATCATGGGCAAAAACAAGGGCATTTTGCGCGTTTATGGTGATCAGCAGACTGGTGAAATACTCGGCGCGTCGCTGATCAGCCCGCACGCTGAAAACCTCGCGCATTTGATGGCGTGGGCGATAGAGCAGAAGCTCACCGTGTTTGACGCGCTGGCAATGCCCTACTACCACCCGGTGCTTGAAGAAGCTCTGCAAGCGGCTTTGTACGACCTGATGGGACAAATAGAACATAAACCCACCATGCCGGTAGAATTGCAGCCTTTGTAGAGGCTGCGATGTGCCGCACTAAGCGGTTTGTAAGCGTTTACCTCTGGGGTGCTGAAAGTTCATTTTTTGGGTCGCTTGATATAATCCGAATTTTGTTCTGTCTTTGTCCCGAAGGGGCGTAACAGACTAGGAGGCTGTTCGAAAACAGCCCGCTCTCAGGTATAATATCAATTTTCCAAAAAGTTTACTGCCAATGCTGACAATTCCCTTCAAATCCGATACAGAAGCCTTGCATAAAGCGGAACACTATTCCGGCAATTTGTTCGATCTGCTGCCGGAAGGGCATGACTGCTTTATATTCAAAGACCTGGAGAGCCGGTTTACAACCTTGACCCGAACGTTTTGAGTAACCCCAAGGTTATTTGAAACATTCGGGTGCAGATTACAAACCTGCACCCGCTGGTGAGCGGATGCTCAATTCCAAGCACAAGAAGGCGCGTGCGCTCGCGGTAGAGTTTCTCAATGACTGGGATGCGATTTTCATGGTATTGCGCCATCCGCATTTGCCCTTGACCAATAACGAGGCTGAACGTGCGTTGCGGCATTGGGTGATCATGCGCAAAATCTGCTATGGTACCCGCTCGGAGGAAGGCACACGGGTGTTTGCGCTATTGGCATCGGTGATTGACACCTGCCGTCAACCTGGTGTACCTTCCTGCTGCTATTTGGAGCAGGTGATTCGAGAAAGACGTGCAGGTAGAAATGCTCCGCCGCTGCCGCCTGCTCCTATTTCGGAGGTGGGGGTCTGAATGGTTACTATTGAAAGGCAGCACCCAACCCAACAATCCTATTTGATCTGAGAGTATTTTTTGTACGCTATCTGAGTCGCGTCATTTATCCAGCAGTGGGGATAATTGTGCTTGGCGTTGTGGTTCTAGGCGCAGTGCTTCTTCAAATGAAGCAATGGCAAGCTTGCTACGTTCTGAGTGTAAATAAGCCAAGCCTAAGCCGATGAAAGCCTTAGCGCGCTCTGGCGCGGTTTCTTGGTATAAACTGATGGCTTGCTGATAATGTTTAATGCTGTTTTGATAGGCATTTTGCACCAACCAAAAACCCGCCAGCTTGCTGTGGGCGGCTGCATTTTCGGGATACTGTTGTGTTGCCTGCTCAAAGTGTTGCTGGGCTTGTAGTAAGTCTCCGGCTAACCAAAATTTATCGCCTTTTTCTAGCAAAGTGTCTATATTTTCTACTGTGTCAGCCCCGCAAGACAGGCTTAACAAACTGATGAATACAGCGATTGCAAGTTTTTGTTTCATTTCTCATCTCCATTAACAGTAAAACCTGACAGGTTTTAATAACCTGTCAGGTTGGTTACGTCAGGTTTGCTTGATTAGAAGCGAGTATTCAGCCACTATTTCAAAGCACCTTTGCCATAGCGTTTTTCAAAGCCATCTTGGACTCTTTTCAAGGCTTCTTTGTTCATGCCATTGAAATACCAATCATGCCCATCATGGGGTTTGAAGTGTTTTTCCAGCATTGTGGTAGCAAATTTTTCATTGCCGTCTTTATGCCGCACCACTTCTTTCAATTCGGGAATGAACTCGAAATAGGTGTTTTTAGCTACGTCATAAATTCCATGCCACCAAGTATAGTCAGGTCCCATCATAGAGGCACCATGCCGTGCGCGGCGACCTTCGTGATGCCAGATTTCCCACCATACCCATTCGATTTTGTCATCAAAAGGCGCAGGCGTAATATAACCGGCTTGTTTTAAGTCTTTCATAATTGCCGCAATGGGTTTGGCAAATTTTTCATTATACAATTCCACTACATCATCGAATTGTTTGTAATGCCCATCAATCACACTTTTCTCATGGCAAGCATAACAAATGCCTTCCATTTTGGCGCGGCGGTCTTGCCAAGTCAGCACTTTAATGACTTTAGAACCTTTGGCTTCGTCACCTACTTTAGGAATGGGTTGCCCTTCGGGCACATCAAATTCATCGCCGTTTTCTAGTTTAACTAAATTAATTTTGGTAGAAATCGGCGGACGTAATGTCCAAGAAATGCGTTCACCCACATTGTGCGTTTTGGCTTCATTAGGCGACGCGCTCATGTGACAGGTGGCACAAGTAGGCGCCGCAGAATAATCCACACCCGCAACCCATTTATCTGAATCTAAATTCATTTCATTGACTTTAGCACGATAAATAATGCCGTGTTTAGATTCATTGTAAATTTCAATTTGTGGATGATCAGGTCCTACGTGACATTTGCCGCAGGTATCAGGGGTGCGGGCTTGCGCACGCGAGAAGCCATGCCGACCATGACAGGCAGTGCAAGAGCCTAGAGAACCATCGGGGTTAATACGTCCAATGCCGGTATTCGGCCAACTGCCGGGCAACGGGCGACCATCTTCAGCAAATTCCAATTTACTGCCATGACATTGCTTGCAGCCCGCATTAACCGCCGCAGGACCGCCGACCACTTCACCTAATAAATTATCCAGTGAGGCGAGAATTTGACCGCCTTTCGCATGATGCGAACCGTCCATTTCTTCAAATTCCGTTTGGTGGCATTTAGCACAGTCTTTGGGTGTGACAATAATAGAAATCAGCGCGTCCTTATGCTCAAACGCATCAATATCGTCTTTTTCTGCACGGTGGCAATCTAAGCAATTGACGCCACTTTGCCCGTGTTGACTGTTGTTCCATTCCCAATGCAAGCCAGGGTTTTCCGTCATGTGGCAGTCAATACATTCCTGCCCATCAGGGTCGCCCCAATCTTTGCCCATTTCGCCGCTCGGTCGTGCGGCTAAAGTATTCAGGCTGATTGCCAGCCCTAATATGGTGACAAATAGCAGCATTAAACGCTGCCCTAAGTGTGTTATCTGCATCGACATCCTCCTAAGCAATTGTGTTGTTAAACCTTAGTCAATCTAAGACGTAGCAAGCCTAGCAGGGAGTGCGGAAACCTTACAGAATAATACTTGATTTAAATCAATAAATGTGGTCAATAACTAATATAGCTTGAGTCGTATCAAGCCAACATGATAGCGATTTCTGCCATATCGATGACTTCACTCAATAACCCATTCACACACTTTGATAAGCGCACCCTTAACGCTAAAAAACCGAAAACTTTAACGTCAGCAATATACTCATACCCGCCAGAAAATGCAGTTTCTGGCGGGTATGAGTATCAAGCGCGCAGTTTTGAATTGAGAGGTGTTGAGAAAAAGTTTGCTAGAAATAAACCCTTCCCCTCGTTACAATACCTCGCTGTAATTTATCTTTAATGGTAGGCGGATTAAGGCGAGTCTTTTTGCGCCGTATCCGCCGGATGTTAAGCCGGATATTAAGGCTTAGCCAAGTTAAGTTATTGCACCCAATTGCTCAGTCCTTACTGAGTATTAAACTTAAAAATCAAGGAGATATATTGATGTTATTCAAAAAAAACCTGCTATGCACCAGTTTAATGGCAGTCAGTCTATCCGCGACCGCGCAATGGGAAGCTTTGCCAGAAACGGCGCCCGCTCCGGCGGATAATCCTATGAGCGAAGCAAAAGTATTGCTTGGCAAAAATCTTTACATGGATCCCCGTTTCTCTAAAGACGGTAATATCTCTTGTAACTCCTGCCACAATATCATGGCAGGCGGCGATGACAACCGCCCAAATTCCATAGGCTTCCACGACCAACGTGGCCCACGTAGCGCGCCTACCGTATGGAATGCTGCTTTCCTATCCGTGCAGTTTTGGGACGGTCGTGCCGCCACTCTCGAAGAACAAGCCAAAGGACCTGTGACCAACCCCATTGAAATGGGCATGGATAACTTTGATGAAGCTATGGCGCGAGTCAAAGCCATCCCCGGCTACGCCGATCTGTTCAAGGCTGCTTTTCCTGATGACAAACAGCCTATGACTGAAGACAACGTCGCTAAAGCAATAGCCGCCTTTGAGCGCACGCTCATTACGCCCGGTTCGCCCTACGATCAATACGTTAAAGGCGATCAAGAAGCTATGAACGAACAGCAAATCAAAGGCATGAAGACCTTTGCCGAAGTGGGCTGTACTGCCTGCCATAGCGGGGCTAACTTTAGCGGACCTAAACTAGAAATAGGACAAGGCTTCTACATGAAATTTCCCACTTTTCCCGGCACGGAATACGATAAAAAGTATGAATTGAGTAAGGATTTAGGGCGTTATGAGGTGACTCAAAAAGACGCTGATAAAAACATGTTTCGTGTGCCTACCTTGCGCAACATCGCTCTGACCGCGCCTTATTTCCATAATGGTGCTGTGCCAACCTTAGATGAAGCCGTGAAAGTCATGGCAAAAACGCAGTTGAACAGAGACCTTAGCGAGCAACAAGTGGCTGATCTCGTGGCATTTCTTAACGCTTTAACGGGTAAATTTCCAGCCATCACCATGCCACGATTGCCAGCAACCCCCGGCTTTAGCGTCATCAGCACACAATAAGGAATGACCACAAAATAACTCCCGAAAGGACGTGGGCATAAACCTTCTAGGTTTTTAAAACCTAGAAGGTTTGCGTCAAAAAGCGGGCAGTTTTAATTTTAATCCGTTCTTTATCAGTTCTTTTCTCCCGCCTAAAAAATATACGCATACCTGCCAGAAACTGCTTTTTTACTTTATCAATTTTCATCTAACTGCTTGGATTTTAAGCACTTAAAAATATCCCTGAGTACAGCTTTCAGGTAGGGCGCAGTATAACCATTCCTTTCATGCAGAAACTTGTCAAATGTAAGAGTAGAAGCTGAACACTTACAAAAAAAATCTGTTCTGCGTAAAAGTTTATATAAAGGATTTTACGATGTTTCAATCAAATTTAAGTATTGGCGTTTTTCTCGCTGCGGTCGCTGCTGGAAATTGGCTGGCAGTCAATCATTTAGTTCCACAACCCAGCACTGAAATAGTTGCCGAAGAAGTCGAAGATAACTGGACATTGCCGGCCATTGAATTAGGAAATAGTGCGATTGTTACACATTCAAAATTGAGTAAATTTCAAGCTTGGGGCGCAATAAATAAAAAAGAAGTTGTTGCGGAAGAAACAGAAAAAAAACCGCAAAAACCCACTTATGCTTGGAAATTAGTGGCTATTGTAGGTACAGGAAGCCATCAATATATTCTTGCTATTAATGGTAAAACACAGAAAGTTGAACAATATCGACAAAAAGATGAATTGCCGGATGGTTCTCGCTTGCTAGAAATCCACCCTAATCAAGTCAGCATAGAAAAAGAAACAGAGGAAGGAACTGATATTCAGCAGGTTAAATTGCACCAGCCGCCAAAGGGATAAACAAGATGTTGTGACTGGGTATTTCACTAAATCGGTATTTTATAATATTCAAAAAAAAGCAATTATTAAATATAAGCTTATGATTAAAATGAAGAAAAAAAAATTTTACTATGGGTTTTTTAATACTTGTGTGGTATAACTACGCACTATTCAGTTTTTCTATTGATGAACGCAAAGATAGCCGTTAAAGTTGACTAAAACAAATGGACTTTTAAGCCTCTTGCAGTCATTTTAAGCATTAGAAAAACTGACAGAATCCTAGTCAAAGCGGGTGAAAGTACTCTGCTGTTAGATTTATTTTAAGTTTAGCTTTTGCGTGAAATTTAAGAAAAATCATACAAAATGGGTATTTTAATCTGCTTTATCTGGGCGGTGTACGTGCCAAATCACCAAAGGGGAGAGGACGACAACCTAATAGGTATGTTGCTCCATAAAAAAACACTAGCCATAACCCGCTAATAAAAGCAGGAATCAAGCTAGCATCCATAATTAATTTGCGGTTTTGGAAGTCTCAATGCAGACCGGCAAAAAGCCCATTAAGGCTTCCAAAACCTCATACTTTCCTACCTTCTCCTATAGGTAATCCCTTGACTTATCCCAAGACCTTCATGCTTGATAGCATTGAAGTCCGGCTACACGCCGCCGCCGTTTTAATCCCGCAAGTAGCTGAATTTGAGTATATTTATACTCATACCCGCCAGAAACTGCATTTTTTACTTTATCAAGTTTTCTGCAACTACTTGGATTTTAAGCATTTTATTAAAATCCCTGAGCGCAGGTTTCAGGTCAGAGCAGTCTATATGGCTTTCTGGAAAGGCAGTTCAAGGCGATTTATGCAGTCTGAAATCTTTGTTACAGAAGCCTGCGAAGCGGATTTACCCGCAGCCATTCGGCGTTCACTGAACAACAGGAATAGCTAATTGAAGCCCCTGCTTACATACGCGGAGCTAGAATGGGAAGCGCGAAACTACCCACGAGCGCGTATTTTTGATGACGGTTATTTTTCCTCAGCGGACGGCATAGGCGAAAGCCAAGCAGTCTTTTTGCACGGTAATGATTTACCCCAACGCTGGCAGCATGTCGCTAGTCAAAGCCCTTTTGTCATTGCTGAAAGCGGTTTTGGCACAGGGCTGAATTTTCTGCTCACAGCACACACTTTTTTACAACAGGCAAGCAGCACGCAACGCCTGCATTTTTTGTCCATCGAAGCTTTTCCTTTAGCCCCCAAAGATTTAGCCAAAGCCCTCAGTGTTTGGCAGAGTTTGCGGTCCTTGAGTGCCGAGTTGCAAGCGCAATATCCGCCCCCGGTTCCCGGTTGTCATCGCCTGCTATTTGCCGACGGACGGGTAGTGCTGGATTTGTGGCTAGGCGATATTTTCGAGGTGTTGGCGCAATGGTCAGACGATCCCGACGGCGTTGTTGATGCTTGGTATCTCGACGGCTTTGCGCCGAGCAAAAACCCGCGCATGTGGCAAGCCCCCTTGTTTCAAGAAATGGCGCGTCTCAGTCGTGGCGGTGCGACTTTTAGCACCTTCACTGCGGCGGGACAGGTGCGCCGCGATTTACAAGCAGCCGGCTTTGTGGTGCAAAAACGCCCCGGTTTTGGCGGCAAACGCGAGCATTTAAGCGGGCATTTTCCCATGCCCGCACAGCCCCCGCACTGGCGCACGCCGCCTTGGTTTCGCCGTCCGCGCCACCCGCTCACCCCCAGCACCGCCCTCATCATTGGCGCGGGATTAGCGGGTACAGCAACCGCGCTCAGTCTGGCGCGACGCGGCTGGTCATGCGTTCTCATCGATCAAGCTGCACAGCTTGCCAGCGGCGCGTCGGGCAATCGTCAGGGCATTCTGTATCCGCATCTCAGCACCGCTTGGCGCGATCCCGCCAGTCAGTTTTTTCTTCATGCCTGGCTCTATGCGCAACGCCACTTAAACCGGCTGCAAGCACAAGGTTTTCACTTTGCCCAAGCGCGTTGCGGCGTGCTGCTCTGTCACGACTTAGCCCAGTTGCGCAAAATTTGGCAAAATCAGCCTTTGTCTGAGGACATCGCGCAATGGCTTGGTGCCGAGCAAATCGACAATCATTGGCACACTGAAGGCTTATTATTTTCCACCGCCGGTTGGCTGTCGCCGCCCGAATTGTGTCAAGCGCAATGGCAGGCGGCACGCGCTTATGGGACGCAGCAACTCAAATTAAACTGCGCTGTGACGCGCATTCAACGCACGCAAGGCGCGTGGCATCTGTATCAAGGGCAGGAAAAAATAGCCACGGGCGAATTGCTGGTGGTGGCAAATGCTTATGGGGCGGGGCGCTTGTTATGGAACACACCGTTAACGCTGCAAAATGTGCGCGGACAAGTCAGTCATCTGTCAGCCACTTCGGAAAGCTTAAGTCTCAATAGGGTGCTGTGTAGCAAGGGTTACATCACGCCCGCTTGGCAGGGCATACATTGCATTGGCGCGATCTATGACCGAAACAATCTCATGCCTGATGTGCAAGAATCTGATAATCAAAAGAATTTACAGCAACTGAGCGAAAATTTTCCAGCTTTAGCGGCGGCATTAAACAGCACACATCTGCGTCTTAGTGCGCGTAGCAGCCTGCGTTGTAGCAGCCGCGATCATTTACCCCTGCTCGGCAACTTGCCCAACTATTCCGCATTTATGCAGTATTATCAATTACTTAATTTAGGCAAACGGTTTGCAGAATATCCTCAGCGTCCGCCCTTTGAAAATCTATATGTTAATCTCGCACACGGCTCACGCGGATTGCTGTCCACCGCGCTAGGGGCGGAAGTGCTGGCGGGACACATTCATGCTGAACCCCTGCCCTGTAGCTCCGCAGTGTATCAAGCGATTGCCGCGCAACGCTTTTGGGTACGCGGCTTGCGGCATTAAGAGCGCAAATATAGCCGCAAATGACTTACAAAATCCGCCTATAACTGTAAGTTATTGAATTTTCGTTGTCTGGAATTTTTTATGCGTAAGGTGAATGACCAGCCCTGTATTCGGTTTTTGGAAGCAGTAGTTTTTTAGGGACTCTTTTATGTTTCTTAAATTTTTTAAGCGGAACATTGCCAGCCAACATGACAATTAAACAATAAAACTCAGGAGTGGTACAAGTTACAAAAGGTTTCCAATTCTCTTCTTCAACTATGATAGTCATGTCATCAAATACTCTGGAAATTTCATCTGCAATATAATAATCAAAGATATTCTTCTTAAATATTGTTTTCTGGATGCGCGGCTTGTATTGCTGCCATTGTAATTGCATAAAGATTAAATGCAACTAATGCCATACAAAAACCAAATAAAGCGGCTTTAGGATAAGCTAAACTGTTTATTTCTGAGTTTAAATATTTCTCTACTTTTTGAAAGGCGATTTCAATCGTCCATTGTTTGCTGTAAATATGCGCAATAGTGAGCGCATCAACTGTCTCTGGTAAGTTTGTTAATATATGAAGTTCTTTATCACCATTACGGCTAGGTTTTTTAAGTTCCACAATGATTCTACGCGCTTCAATCACTTCGCCTTCAAAGTTTAATGATATGCGTTGTTCATATACTTTTCCGCTCTTTGATTGACCTATAAATGTCTTTTCAGACAAAGGAGTAAATGGAGTGTTGCCGTGTTGACGAATAATAAAATAGGCTTCTTTATGGTGTATTTTAAATAAGAAATTTAATTCACAAAAATTGCTATCCGCACACCAAATTTCATCTTTTTTAACAGTATCCAATACAGCAGATAACAATGAGCGTTCTTGAGCATCCCTATCTTTGCAAGGAAATACATCACTAACAATACCCAGTTCTTGTTCAAATACTACTAAAGATTTTGCGGGTAATGTGCCTGCATTAGTATTTTTTAATTCCTTTATTATTTTTTCTGTTGCTTCAATACAATGACTATCCAGAAATTTAGTTCTATATCCATTAACAAGAGGCGGTTGCGTTGCATTCATTTCTCGGATAATAATTTCTGTTTCAGAACCAATATAATGCACTAATTCTTGGCTAGTTCCAAGTTCTACGTTTTTTAATTTATCGTATAAGGCTTGACGACTAACTTCTATATTTGAATCTAAATAAGCGGTGTGTACGTTATCTTTAACACGACAGACTACTTGCAGCATAATTCCAATTAATGAAGAAAAGAGTATTTTTTTAGTATATTGAACATCTTTTTTCGTTTCAAACCAAGCATCTATCTTTTCTGCATTAAGAAGGCGTTCTAATAAACCTTGAACTATCACGCTAACTGGGCTTTTTTCGCTGAATTTTTGCAAAATTGCATTGAACATGGGTATATACTCCTAGCTATTTCGTTGATTAAAATAAAATCATTACTTTACAATAAGTTAGCCACCTTAACAGGGCTGAATGTCTGCGTTAAACCTGACAGGTTTTTAACCTCTATCAGGTTTATTTTAGAGCTTTTTTGCGCATACATTAATGGGTAATGCGTTGCAAAGTGCGGTCATCAGGTATTTTGTACATATCTTGGGTGACGAGATCGACTCCGCATTGCAAATTATCCACCCAGTGCAAAAATTCATTAATCACTGCTTTGCCCTTAAAAGGACGACCGTGCTGCGGCACAATCCATTCTAAATCCAACTGCCGCACCATGTTGACCCAGAAGCGACAGACTTTGTTGCTGCTCATGTAACGCTGATGGAAAGCCTCCATATTCTTGATATGGGCGGCAAAATTTTCAACGGGTTGAGCATGATTGCTGTGTACCATAGACGCGCCTAAATCACCAGAAAAGAGAATTTTAGCGACCGGATCGTAAAACTGAAAATTACCTTCAGAATGTAAAAAATGCGCTGGCAACGCCTGCAATATGACGTTGCCTAAGTGAATATTCATGCCTTCATCGGGAATCCCGATCAAACGCCCGGATAAATCACTTTTGGGCGCGAAATGGGGAATAAAACGCTCCCAAACTTTCGGCACAATCACTTTGCAATTAGAACCTAAAATCCATTGGTTAAGCGAGGAAATAATGTCCGGGTCTTGATGTGAGCCGATAACATATTCCAAACTGTTACTGAATAAGTAGCGGTAAGCGTGCATAAATAAGTCGCGGTACACCAAATCGCCGCCCGGATCAATCATGGCAGAATGCTTGCCATTCACCACTAAAAATTGATTAGACTGAATGCCTTGCCCTGACACTAGGTCATAAAAACCGATACATTTATGTTCGCCATCGTTATAAAATTCTAGTGCCATGTTGTTGTTCCTCTGTAAAACTGAAAAAGGTTGTTGTTATGTTATTTTAGAATAACAGTATATTTTAACAAACTTGTCATATTGGTAGAAAATATATTTCATAAGGAGTGTTGGATGTCTATTTTCCGAGCTTACGATATTCGCGGCATTGTTGGCGAAAGCTTGACTGAGGACTTGGTAGAACGCATCGCGCAAGCGATAGGCAGCGAAGCACGAGCGCGTGGAACGCAACGGGTGGCTGTTGCACGCGATGGTCGCCTGTCGGGTGCGCTGCTACAGGCGGCGTTAATACGTGGTTTGCAAGCCAGCGGTTGTGATGTGATTGATATTGGCATGTGTCCTACGCCGCTGCTGTATTTTGCGACTCATCATTTTGGCACGGGCAGCGGCGTGATGCTGACCGGCAGTCATAATCCGCCCAATTACAACGGCATGAAAATTATGCTGGCAGGCAAAACGCTCTTTGGTGAGGACATAGCCGCGCTAAAAACACGCATAGATAACAATGCGTTAGCCACTGGCAACGGCAGTCTGGAGCAACGCGATATTGCCGATAGCTATATTCAGCGCGTCACTGCCGATGCACAGTTAGCCAACGGGCGTACTTTTAAGGTGGTGGTCGATTGCGGCAACGGCGTAGCGGGTGTGCTTGCGCCGCGTCTGCTACGCGAGATGGGCTGCGAAGTGATTGAATTATTTTGTGACATTGACGGACATTTTCCCAATCACCACCCGGATCCCACGCAGCCGAAAAATTTGCAAGACTTGATTCGCAGTGTGCAGGAAAACGGCGCGGACTTAGGCTTGGGCTTTGACGGCGATGGCGACCGCTTGGGCGTAGTCGATGGACTGGGCAATATTATTTGGGCAGATCGGCAAATGATGCTGTATGCGCGTGACATTCTGTCGCGCCATGCTGGTGGGCGGATTATTTACGATGTCAAATGCTCCAAGCACTTAGACAGCGTGATTCAAGAAGCCGGTGGCGAAGCGGTTATGTGGAAAACCGGGCATTCTTTTATGAAAAATAAACTCGCCGAAGGCGGCTTGCTCGCGGGCGAAATGAGCGGGCATATATTCTTTCAAGAACGCTGGTACGGCTTTGATGACGCACTTTACAGCGCAGCGCGTTTGCTAGAAATCTTATCTAAAGACCCGCGTCCGCCACACGCGGTATTCGCCGAACTGCCCAACGCAGTGAATACGCCCGAATTGCAAGTGCTGATGCAGGAAGGCGAGCATTTTGAATTTATGAAAACATTCATCCAACAAGCCCACTTTGTTGATGCGCAAGTTTTTGATATTGATGGTTTACGGGTCAATTTCGCCGACGGCTGGGGTTTAGTGCGCCCGTCCAACACCACGCCCTGTCTAGTGCTGCGTTTTGAAGCGGATGACGAAGCGGCGTTGCAGCGCATTCAAACTGTATTCAGACAACAACTGTTAGCCGTCAAAGACGATTTAGAACTGCCGTTCTAAAATATTGTTAGGGATGGGCATTCGATAATACCCCAGACCAAACCTGACAGGTCTTTGAGACCTGTCAGGTTTTTAGGGAGGGATGGGAACGCTTGCTTCTGATGCGCTGTATGCCGAGATGAGGGGGATGCACATCTTGGATGAGTTTTTCGGAGTTTTCCGCCGTAAGAGTAAAAGCTTGGGGTGTTTTTTACTCAACCTGGAAAAAATTGTAAGCTTATTCTCGAAGTTGGTTAAAATACGTCCACACTATGAAAAAAAGGATGGATTTTATGCGTTTGACAGTGTTTATTTTCAATATGGGTTTCATGATGGGCTTCATGATAAATTTAGCTTGCGTCGCTATCGCGTCTGCTGCAAGCAGTGAAAAGCCAGTGATTTTGGTGCTAGGCGATAGTTTGAGCGCGGCTTATGGTATTTCTCTCGAACAAGGCTGGGTGCATCTGTTAGAACAAAAGTTAGCTGAGGAACATTATGCGTATCAAGTGGTTAATGCGAGTATCAGCGGCGACACCACGTCCGGCGGACGTATTCGCTTAAACGCATTGTTGCAACAATACCAGCCTAAACTATTGCTGCTAGCATTAGGCGCAAATGATGGTTTGCGTGGTTTGAGCTTAAAAAATATGCAGGCTAACCTGAGCGCGATGATTGAAAAAGCTCAGCAACAGCGTACTCAGGTGATGTTGCTGGGGATGCGCATTCCCAGCAATTACGGCGACACCTATAGCGAAGCTTTTTTTCAAAGCTTCGCGCAACTTGCCGATGAATACGACACGGCTTATGTGCCTTTTCTGCTTGACGGCATAGCAACAGATATGACATTGTTTCAAGCCGATGGCATACATCCCACCGCCCAAGCGCAGCCGCATCTATTAAAAACAGTGTGGGCGCATTTGCACAGCTTGCTGAAAACTATATCACCCCCAATGCCCGCTGATGGGCAGGGAGAGTAATTCTTCAGTCCTGTCAGATTTAAGAACGGGAACAGCATAACTTAAAGGAATATGATTAGAGGAATTTATGATGGCAATAAAGAAACAATTCTTAAAAACCAAAGAAGTTTGCAAGGTAACTTTTGCATTACCGGAAAACATTTCTGCCACCACAACAACGGCTACGGTAGTGGGTGATTTTAATCAATGGGATAAAACTGCCACACCAATGCGTAGACGTAAAAGAGACCGTGTGTATTATGTCACTTTAGATTTACCCAAAGGACAAGACATACAATTTCGTTATTTTATTAATGGAAAAAATTGGTTGAATGATGAGCAAGCAGACGCTTACGCGCCCAATCCGTTTGGCGGCGAAGAAAACTGCTTGCTATCAACCCATGAACCCGAAGATGAATAGCTGTTTTTATGCAGTGCGCCGTGCCTGAAATGCCTCTTAAGAGGTATTTTTAATGACCCATAGCCTTCAGATACACTGCCCCCGCCTTAAACCTGACAGAGATTAGAGACCTGTGAGGTTTTTACGTGCAACTTTCGCTTGCTAAGGATCGACACCATGTCTCAGAAAGTTATCCCAATCCAAACATCCGTCACTGATGCCAATCCCGATACGGACATCGCCTGCCGCACGGTTGACGCTGAAGAAAAGAATTTGCTACGCCGCGTGATTGATCGCGTAGCCGATCATTGCCGGGCGCGCTCGCTGTTTATTTTGCACTACTGCACCGGTTGCGGCGCGATTGAATTGCCCCCCACCATCACCTCACGTTTTGATTCCGAGCGTCTCGGTATCCAACCAATGGTCACGCCGCGTCAAGCCGATATTCTGCTGATTACCGGCTATCTATCTATCAAAACCCTCAAGCGCGTGATTTTAACCTATGAACAAATGCAGGGACCCAAATATGTCATCGGCATGGGATCATGCACCATCAACGGCGGCATGTATTGGCACAGTTACGCAACGATTAAGCGTTTACAAGAATACATGCCGGTAGATATTTATATCGCTGGTTGTATGCCGCGCCCGGAAGCCATACAGCAAGGATTTTTGCAACTCATGGCAAAAATTGATCGCGGTCAAGGCACTGCTTGGAAAGATTATTACCACAACTACAACACCTATTTAGGCAATCAACAAGCCCTATTCGGTCCCGATTGGCATACGCCTACGGATGTGATCGCCGAAGCCCGCCATTACAATTTACTGAGCGACAATACCATCGGCGATAACACCGATTTGTTGGCAAAATTTGCCTCTGAATATGTGACCCAGCCGATCCCCGCCTCCCAAGCCATCCAGCCTCGACAAAACGCCTAGGAGTTTGTTATGCAACAACAATCCATTATTCCCGAAGCATTGGATGCCGTGCTGCAAGAACTGCCAACTATCTCAGTAGCAGAAACCGCTCCGCGTCGCTTAAAAGTAGAAGTGCGCCCCGATACGCTACCCGCCTTATTAGAACTGCTCAAAGGACGCTCTGGTTATTTGCACCTATCCGCCATTTCCTGCGTTGATTGGCCCCACACCAAAGAGTTTGAACTGGTTTATCACCTATGGTCTTACGAAGTCAAACAACTGGTTTCCGTACACACATTCATTCCCAACAAACCCGGACGTTTTGTATCCGTCTATGATATTCATACCCCTGCCGCTTTCTTTGAACGCGACATCCATGAAATGTTCGGCGTATATTTTGAAGGCTCGCCCAATCTTGAACCCTTCATTCTCACCGAATGGTATGGTCCGCCGCCCATGTTGAAATCCTTTTCCAGCCGCAACTATGTAGAAGAAACTTTCAAATGGCAGCAATACTCCCCTGAATGGCTAAAAGAAATTGAAGCCAAAGGTGGCGGTGTTGTTGGACTAGACTAACCCCACTAAAAAACCTGACAGGTCTTGAAGACCTGACAGGTTTAGCGCGGGGTGTGAATGGTGACGTCTAAGACATCCGCTTTCAAGCCCAATCGTTTTTCGGCGTTTTAAGTAAAAAAGCATTATACTGGGAGACTTTTTGAGCGACAAAAACCATTCATAATGCAAAATCACGAATATTTCATGGCGCGTGCCTTGCGCCTTGCTGAACAAGGATTATGGACAACAGACCCCAATCCTCGCGTTGGTTGCGTGCTGGCGAAAGAAGGGCAAATTGTGGGCGAAGGCTGGCATCAACGCGCTGGCGAAGCCCACGCCGAAATTCATGCTCTGAACGCCGCAGGTGCGCAAGCTAAGGGCGCGACTTGCTACGTGAGCCTCGAACCCTGCTGTCATTTCGGGCGCACCCCGCCGTGCAGTCAAGCCCTGATTAACGCGGGCGTGGCGCGCGTTGTTGCCGCCATGCCGGATGCCAATCCACAAGTTGCCGGACAAGGGTTACAACAGTTGCGCGAAGCCGGCATTGAGGTGATCAGTGGCGTGTTGCAGCGGCAAGCGGAAGCCCTAAATCCCGGCTTTATCCAGCGAATGCGCGACGGTCGCCCGTTTGTTCGGGCAAAAATGGCAATCAGTTTAGATGGACGTTCTGCCATGGCATCGGGTGAAAGTCAGTGGATTACCAGCCGCGAAGCACGGCGCGATGCGCAGGCTTTACGGGCGCGTAGTTCGGCTATTGTTACCGGCATCGGTACGGTACTCGCCGATGATCCCTCTATGACGGTGCGCAGCGCAGAACTACCAGAATATATGCCGCATCCCGACCCGCTACGCCAGCCCTTGCGGGTTATTGTGGACAATCATTTAACCATGCCGACAACTGCGAAAATGCTCAGTTTGCCGGGCAAAACGCTGATTTTTACTGCCACTGACGATGCGGAAACGCAACAAGATTTACAAGCCGCAGGCGCGGAAGTCGTGTATCTGCCGAATCGTGAAGGCTGTGTCGATTTTGTGCTTATGTATCAAGACTTAGCCAAGCGAGAAGTCAACGAAGTGCATTTAGAAGCGGGTGCAAACCTCGCAGGCGCGATGCTGCAAGCGCGATTCATTGATGAGCTGGTGATTTATATGTCGCCTACCTTGATGGGCAATAATGCGCGAGGTTTGTTTCATTTACCACATTTAGAACAACTGGCGCAGCGTGTTCATCTGGAGATTGTAGATATACGCGCTGTCGGGCAGGATTGGCGTATCACTGCCAAGCTGCTGTATTGATCATGGAAGCGCACGGCTATGTCAGCCATTCGTCCCCGCTGTTGCTATAGAGAAGCCATCCAATGAGGAACAGCCCCACCGCTACCTATATTGAGCGCGAGTTATTGGTCTTTGACAAGATTATTGCCGCGCTGGATAAGCCCGCATTGGACGCTCTCACAACCTTGGAAATTTTTCCTTGTGTCGATTCCACCAATCAGTATTTATGGATGCAAAACGCCCCTCAAGGCGCGGTTTGTTTGGCGGAATATCAAAGTGATGGGCGTGGTCAACAGGGACGGCGTTGGCTGTCGCCCTATGCCAGTGGCATATCCCTGTCGCTGAGTTGGCACTATACAACCCCGCCACAAGCCTTGTCTCTGGCATTGGGCGTGGGCGTGGCGCAGGTGTTGGAAGTCTTGGGTGCGCAAGAGGTGGGCTTAAAGTGGTCTAACGATGTGATGTGGCGGAATAAAAAATTAGCCGGTTTATTGATCGAGTCGCGTTATGTCAGCGGTGCGTGGCGGCTTGTGATCGGTTTGGGCTTAAATGTGTACCCTATTGAAGGGCTGGAAAATACGCGAGATAATCGCATACCATCGCAGATGCCGACGGATTTGACCGCGATATTAGGCACGCCCCCCTCGCGTAATCAGCTTGCAGCCGCTTTAATAACGCGCTTTTTGCAGATTTTATGTGATTATCCACACACGGGTTTCGCCCCTTACGAGAAGCATTGGCAGCGTCTGGATATATTGAAAAATCAAGAAGTAACAGTGTTTAGCGACAATACCTCAAGCGTTGGAATTGCGCGTGGTGTGGATGCGCAAGGGGCTTTGTTATTGGAAACAGCACAAGGGACACAAAGTTTTGTCAGTGCGAGTGTCAGGTTATGAAATTATTGGTCGATATTGGTAATAGTCGCTGCAAATGGGCGTTGCAAGACACGCAGGGTTTGCAAGCACAGCAGGGCGTGAATTACACGGCTGCAACCTTGCGGCAATTACTCGATTTGCACTGGCAACGCTGGGGCATCGCACCCGATGGGGTGTGGGTCTCGAATGTCGCGGGATCGCAGGTGGAGCGACAAGTGCGGCAGTGGGTCATGCAGCATTGGCAGTGCGAAGTGCAATTTGCGCACACCGCCGCACAAGCCGATGATCTCAGCAATGGCTATGAGAATCCGCAGCAGTTGGGCGTGGATCGTTGGCTGGCAATGCTTGCGGCACGACAACTGAGTATGGATAAAGCCTGTTTGGTGGTAGATTGCGGTACAGCCGTGACGTTGGATGTGTTGAACCGTCGCGGCGAACATCAGGGCGGCTGGATTGTGCCGGGTTTGCAGATGATGCGCGCGGCGTTAAGCCAAAATACCCATGCTTTGCAACATGCCTCGTCCAAATCGGAGATGCCGCAATATGCGCATTTTCGGGGCATCAAAAAAGTCTTTTTGCCAGCACGGGATACCCATAACGGAGTATTGTTTGGTACGCTATATGCTGTAGTCTGTCTGATCACCCAGGTATGGGATTCGCTTTCAATGAATGGAAAATCACCCATCAATGTTTTTTTAAGTGGCGGCGCGGCTTCTGAGGTGTATCCGCATCTGCCGATGGTTTGTCAACACAAGCCTGATTTAGTGCTGCGCGGCTTGACTCATTGGGCGGGAGGCGTGGTATGAGATTATTGGCGTTGTTGCTGTTGTTAATCAATCTGTTGGCGTTTGCTTATTGGCATCTCTTGGCACCGCCGCCCGCCCCTAAGCCAGTTTATATTTCTGCGCATTTACCTAAAGGCGTGGAAAAATTGCGCCTGTTGTCGGAAGTTAAAAAAGCTGAGGATGAAATTGTGGTAGCGGATGCGGGTGCGCTGTTGCCGCCGCATAAAACGGACGATGAAATCGCGCACGGCAGCGAAACCGAAACGGCATCGGCAAACATCGCCAATCCGGCAGCGGACACCGCTGCAACAGAACTGAATACAGAAGAAGCTGAAAATGCGTCAACTGTCGTAGATCATCGCACCGCAGAAAATCCAGACAATATCGCCGCAGAAGTGCCTGACATTCCCATCATTTCCGCCCCAACAGACGCACCGCTTGCTGCGCTACCTGACACACCTTTAGCTGTTCCCGTTGACATAGCGCGAGCAGAACCGCCTGCCGAGTTTGTCGCAACCTTGCCAGAAAATTTTGCTAATACTGTCTCGCCGAATGAAACAGCCGAAACAAGCGAAACAAGCGAAACAGCCGAAAACGCGGGCGGTGATATGACGGCTCAAGTTCCTCCTTCGCCTCTGCCAACAACATCGGGCAGACATTTATCTGAAGCCGTTGTGCGTGATTTTGCGCGTTTAGCCGATGCGCGTCTCACTGAAGCAGATGATGCCGCAGCGGACACTAAAAGCCTATTAAGTGCAAACTCGTCATCAAATCGCTTGTTTTTGTCAGGCAGCGCGCCAGACGCAGCAGCCGACTTAGATGCCGCCGTGCCAGTTTCAGCTTTGCCGCCGATGTCGCAATTTCAGCCTGTGCGGCAGGGCAGTCATATTTTGCAACTACCGCCGACGCTGGCGGAGGCAACCGCTAACACGCCATCAACAACCGCTGCGCCCGCCCAACAGGCAGACACCCAACCTGCCGCCGAGGCACCCAAAACAGCAGCGCGGTTATCCCAAGCCACGCCCGCCACTTCAAGCGTTGCCCTGAATAACAGCGAAAAAACCGCGACAAAAACCGTTCTCAACACCACCACAAATAAAAATAAAGTGAGTGAGCCAACGGTGTGTTTTCGTACCGGTATTTTTAAGCAAGCCGCGAGTGCCGAACAAGCGCGAACTTGGCTACAAAAAAATCACTTGACAGTCCACTTACGAAGCGATGTTAAAAAAGAAAAAGTGGCAACTTGGTTGTATTTGCCGCCGTTTCGCTCGCAGGCATTAGCGCGACAAGCCGAGCAAGAATTGGCGCGGCGCGGTGTACAGGATTATTATCTAGTGACGCAAACCCCTTGGAATAATGCCATTTCTTTGGGATTATTCACACAAGACAGCAGCGTCACGCGACGTTTGGCAGAATTAAAAAGAAAAGGTTATTATAACGTCCGGGTGCAGCATCGCTATCAAGATGACAGTCGCTATTGGCTGGATTTAAGCCTGCGGGAAAGCCAGCACACGGTTTTGCGAAACTTCGCCGAACATTTTAAGGTTTTAATGCCTCAGAAAATAAGCTGCAAATAAAAAAATCTGTATTTTTTTATCTGAACACTTTAGATTTTTATTAATACGCGATACAATGACGGTTTGTTTAAGTAACGTGGTTTGTTTAGGCAGTCATGCTGCTTTACGTGAAAACTCATCTTGCTTGAACGCTAAATTATTAGCCCTGATAGTTAAATGGTATAACAGGTGATTTGTAATCACTTATTGGGGGTTCGATTCCCTCTCGGGGCTCCAGCCTAACGATAAAACCTGCATTGTTTGACACACAAAACAATAGACCTTCTGGATACTTTCCTCTACAGTACAGACTTAAAGTAGCTGCGTTAATCTTTAAGTAATTTCCCCCTATTTAAGGATGAGAAACTGAAATAATGGCATGTTCATCTGCATTGCTTTATGCTTAAGTGCAGCGATGAACAATTCAAAACGGGTTTGTACTTAATGACGGATACAATGCCAACCATTGTGGTAGTGGATGATAGTTCAACCTCTATTTCACTCTATCAGTTCAGCCTTGAACCCTTAGATGTGAATTTTATTGGTTTTTCTGCCCCCGAAGATGCCATGCCTTATCTTACCGATCATTCACCTGACTTGGTCTTTTTAGATATTATTATGCCAGGCATGGACGGACTGACTTTCTTACAGCGTTTGCGTAGTTTACCTCAGCATCAAAACACGCCGGTGGTGATGGTAACGTCTAAAGACTACGCGCAAGATCGCCATATCGCCAAGCAGCTCGGTGCTTTGGATTTTCTGATTAAACCCTTGCGTTTTAAGGAAATTCGAGAGCTAGTGTATAAACACGCCCGTATCAAACCGGCAAGAATTGATCCCCGCACATGACGACTTTTCCTCATAAAGCTTATGTGCGTTTCTGGGGGGTACGGGGTTCTTATCCCGCGCCTTTTGCCAGTCACTTAAAAGTCGGCGGCAATACTTCCTGTGTTGAAATCTATGTAGATGGGCATTTGCTCATTTGTGATGGCGGCACGGGTATCATTCCTTTTGGCAATCATCTCATGGGGCAGGCGGACTTACGCGAGCTAACCGTCCTCCTGACCCATTACCACTGGGATCATATTTCTGGTTTGCCTTTTTTTGTGCCCGCTTTTGTCCCCGGTTGGACAGTCAATTTCTTCGGTCCCGGCGATACGCCTAAAGAAATAGAACAGCGCATTTCAGGACAGATGCAAAGCCCTTATTTTCCCGTTGAAGTGGAAACTTGGCTGGCTAAAATCAATTACTTAGCCATGCGTGAGGGTAAGTTACAATACGGTCCTTTCTCAATTTCCCATTTTAATGTGCATCACCCCGGCACCACTTATGGCTACCGCATAGAAGTAGCGGACAAAGTCATTGTCTATGTATCTGATAATGAATTATCTTTTATTGATCAAAATATCCGCGCTCGGGCTAATGAAATGGATGCCCAAGAACTGCAACTCATTGAAGCCATGCAGCAAGAAGAACGTAATGCGGCTTTGCAGTATTTAGAACAGGCGGATGTCTTCATCCACGATGCGCAATACACAGTGGCGGACTACAATAAAAAACGCGGCTGGGGACATTCTTGTTACATTGATACGGTCAATTTCGCGGCTGACGCGGGTGTCAAAGCACTTTATCTATTCCACGTCGATCCCAATTATCCCGACCTCAAAATTGAAGATTTGCATAGCGACTCGGTGCGTATTATCGGCGAGCGACAATCCGCTATGCGTTGTCACATCGCACGAGAAGGCGATATTATCAAACTCGGCTAACTGCGCCGCGCCTGCAACGACTCTCAAGTTTCAACTCTCAACAAACCCGCATTACCCATCACGCACAAATGGATTGCTGCGGCGTTCCTCGCCAAAACTAGACATGGGTCCATGACCGGGAATAAACTGCACTTCATCACCCAAGCTCCAAAGCTGCTGTTTAATCGAATGAATCAGTGTTGCATAATCGCCGCGAGGAAAATCGGTGCGACCGATTGATCCCTTAAACAACACATCGCCCACCCAAGCCAGTTTAGACGGCGCGTGAAAAAAAATCACATGCCCTGGCGTATGCCCCGGACAATGACGCACCGTTAAGGTCTCTTCACCAACGCTGACGCTATCGCCTTGTTTTAACCAAACATCGGGATAAAATACAGGCAGCGGCGAAAAACCAAACATGTCACATTGTTGCGGCAAAGCCTCCAGCCAAAATCTATCCGCCTCATGTGGACCGACAATCGGCACACTCAAGCGTTCTGCGATTTCTTGAGTGGCTCCCACATGATCCAAATGCGCATGGGTCAGTAAAATTTTTTCCAGTTGCAAGTCGTTTTGGCTCAAAACGCTGAGTAAATGCGTAGCTTCGCCGCCGGGATCGACAAAAGCGGCTTGGCGGGTTTTTTCGCACCACAATAGCGTGCAGTTTTGTTGCAAAGGTGTGACGGGAATGATTTGGTATTGCATGATTTTTCAGTGATTTTAGAGAAAGAAGACATGGCTTTATGCCTGTAAGCTAACAGTGTACACTAAATAGCCACTTACTTTTAGCAGGAGAATATCAATGAGTCGAGGTGTCAACAAGGTTATTTTGATCGGGCGTTTAGGGGCTGATCCCGAAGTGCGCTATACCGCAGCCGGTTCAGCGGTCGCCAATCTCAGTGTAGCCACTAACGAAGCTTGGAAAGACAAGCAAACCGGCGAACTGCAAGAGCGCACGGAATGGCATCGCGTGGTGCTTTTTACCCGTTTAGCTGAAGTAGCCGGCGAATATTTACGCAAAGGTAGTCAAATTTATGTGGAAGGGCGTTTACAAACGCGCAAATGGCAAGATCAAGGCGGACAAGATCGTTGGAGCACAGAAATTGTTGCCAACGAGATGCAGATGCTCGGCGGACGCGATGACGCGGGTGCCCATTACGCCCCCGCAGGCGGTGGCGGACAAAACTACGCGCCACAGCCGCCGCAAGCCAGTGCCGCATCCGCACCGCAGGCAGCCGCACAAAATGCACCGCAGGGAATGCCGGCGGGAAACAAGCCACCCGCAGCGGACTTTGATGACGATATTCCCTTCTGATAAAAGCAAAAAAAACTGCCCATCCTTAAAGAACGGGCAGTCTTAGATGCGTTTATTGGTGCAGACGCTTAAAACGCTATAAGCCGATTTAATCCACCCAAACCGTTTGCTTTTGCACCTGTGCCGCGACAGCCGGTTGTGGCACTTCCATTGTTACGGTAGCGGGTTGGCTTATGGGCTGTGGCTTTTGCTGACCTACCGCAGTCAAAGCACCAATACCTAAGATGATGAAACCTAAAGAAATAGGATCAATGATACCACGCATTTTGCGCAGCGTTTTAGAAGTTTGTCTGTCCATGAGTAATCTCCGAGTTGCGTTCCCGCGCATAGCATAGGAACAAAGCGTTAGAATATTAACAAATTCTAATATAGTGAAAATCAGCTATTTTTCAATAGGCAAATATACTTATTAAGGAAACCGTCCATGTCTCAATTACATCGCTTTGCCATTCTCACCCTCTGCATAAGCTTCTTACACGCCCCTATGGCGTTTGCCGCTCACGCGCTTGCGATGAACGGCGAGCCAAAATATCCGCCAAATTTTAAGCATTTTGACTATGTCAACCCGGACGCACCCAAAGGCGGCACCTTTACGCTACACAGTCGCGGCACATTTGACTCCCTCAATCCCTTTGCAATTAAAGGACTGTCAGCCGACGGCTTAAATTATTTAAAGTCTGGACTGGTGTTTGAGTCGCTGATGATGCCTAGCGATGATGAGCCTTTCACGCTATACGGCTTATTAGCCGAATCGGTCAGCCTCGCCGATGACCAACGCTCTGTCACCTTTCGCCTAAATCCCCGCGCCACCTTCGCCGATGGTTCGCCCGTGACGGCGCAGGCGGTGAAATTATCTTTTGACACCCTGATGACCGAAGACGCGCATCCGCGCTATCGTTTTTACTGGAGCGATATTGACCATTGCGAAGTGCTAGACGAGCGCGTAGTACGCTTTAATTTCAAGCGAAAAAACCGCGAACTGCACATGATTATCAGCGAAGTACCGATATTTTCGCCGAATTGGTTAAAAGACAAAAAACTCGGCGAGATCGGCTTAGACAAGCCTATTGGCAGCGGACCCTATTTAGTCGATTCTCACCAACTCGGCAAATACATCATTTATCGCCGCAACCCTCAGCATTGGGCGAAAGACTTGAATGTTTATCAAGGCTTATACAATTTTGACAAAATTCATATCAAATACTACAAAGACGCGATCATTGCACTAGAAGCACTGAAAGCCGGTGAATTTGACTTCATGGACATCAACAGCTCCAAACAATGGGCGCGAGATATGACCGGCGGCAAATTTACCAGCGGCGAAATCATCACCGAATTATTACCACATCAAAATAACGCCGGAATGCAAGCCTTTGTCTTCAATTTGCGCAATCCGCTGTTTCAAGACATTCGTGTACGCAAAGCCATTAATCTCGCCTTTGATTTTGCCTGGACCAACCAAAATCTCTTTTTTGGGCAATACACCCGCTGCGACAGCTATTTCAGCAACACCCATCTTGCCGCCAAAGGCATACCGCAAGGCAAAGAACTCGCGCTCCTCGAACCCTTCCGCGCCCAACTACCCGACAGCCTATTCAAGCAAGCCTGGCAACCGGTCAGCAGCGAGCCGCCAAACAGTCTGCGCAACAATCTGCGCCAAGCCAAACGCCTACTCAACGGAGCCGGCTGGCATTTACCGCCGGGCGAGCAGGTATTAGCCAAAGACGGCATGAGATTAGAGCTAGAAGTCTTACTGGTATCCCCCCTGTTTGAACGCATTATCGCCCCCTTTGCGCGAAATCTGGAAAAATTAGGCATCAAAATGACCGCACGAGTGGTAGATAGCGCACTGTATGAACTGCGCGTCAAACAATTTGAATTTGACATGATAGCCATGTCATTTGGACAATCCCTGTCGCCCGGCAACGAACAGATGGACTACTGGCACTCCAGCAGTGCCAACAAATCAGGGGCTTACAATGTCATGGGTTTACAAAATCCGGTGGTTGATGCCTTAGTAGAAAAAGTCATCACCGCAAAAGATGAAGACAGCTTATATACCGCCGTACACGCCCTAGATCGCGTCTTGCTGCACGGTGAATACGCCGTGCCAAATTGGTACATAGACGCGCACCGCGTCGCCTATTGGAAAAAACTCAAACGCCCGACAACACTGCCCCTATACTATGCACAAGGTCAAGACATCGCGCTCAAAACCTGGTGGCT
Organism: uncultured Thiomargarita sp.; assembly: GCA_964582525.1. Classification (GTDB taxonomy): domain Bacteria; phylum Pseudomonadota; class Gammaproteobacteria; order Beggiatoales; family Beggiatoaceae; genus BB31. The sequence continues at coordinate 29,909 of CAZOSP010000037.1, forward strand.
AGAATAAAGCCCGCCAGCCCTTAAGCCGTCAGACTTAAACACTTGGTAAAACATCGGAGAATAAACAGCATGAAACATTATCTAGCATTATTCAGTACGATTTGCGTCCTATCACTGAGCGCGACACTGATAACAAACGCACAGGCAGCACCACCGCCGCCTTGGCTTGCCAGCATTGACGGCGAATCCTTAAGCTTCCCGACGCAGAACTGCAACCAAAGCGCGGCGATAGTTTTACGGCGTTTAGGCTTTGCTCGCGTCACCGTACAGGGCGAACTGGTACTAGCCGCCTTCAAAGCGGGTACGCGCTATGACTACAAAGCCGCCGTCAAATGCTTTCCCAGATACAACCTAGTCAATGTCACAGTGGTTGCAGAACGTAGCGGCGGCTTACAAAAAGCCCAGTCGATTTTAGCTGCTTTGCGTCAATTTGCCGAACCCGCCGAACCCGCCGAACCTGCCGAACCTGCCGAACTGCTGCTGCCAGAAGCAGAGCTACTAGACAATATGTCAGAAAACAACGCAACCGGTTTTCCCGATTGCAGTGACGGACCCACCCTAGTGCGCTGCCTAAACAGCCTACCCGATGAATCTGTTGACTTAACCATCGAATACCTGCGCAAGCGTTAAACAGCATTCTTCATTCGCTTAGGCAACTCGCAATAAATACCCCCCGTTTGGTCTTTTCGTTGGTCTTGTGCGTTACGACAATAGCTGCACAGAATAACTATGCGCCCGTTGTCGCGCCTTGGAGACAAACAAAAATCCTGCGCAATGCGGGGTGTTTATTTAGTGCGAGTTGCCTTATATGTGGAACTGTAGCCAGATAAGATAACGCTGGGAGTGCTATCCCTGGTAGTGCTAATCGTAAGACTTAGCACCGCCGCCGCAAGCGGCGTGAAACGGCTACGCCGTACTGGGAGTGCTAATCGTAAGACTTAGCACCGCCGCCACAGGCGGCGCAAAACGGCTACGCCGTTTGAGCTAATCTGGAGATTAGCTCTCCCAGGAGTCGCAGGCGGCGCGAAACGGCTGCGCCGTCCTGGGCGTGCTAATTTCCGAATTAGCACCGCCGCCACAGGCGGCGCGAAACGGCTACGCCGTTTGAGCTAATCTGGAGATTAGCTCTCCCA
>CAZOSP010000038.1:0-30544 GCA_964582525.1 uncultured Thiomargarita sp.
TTACACTTCCCTTGTAAAATAATGCTTGACTTGAGAGACGGTATCTACTTGGCTAGGGCGAGTAGGACGGTATCTACTTGGCTACATTATTGGACAAGTCTCCCAGCATCGCTTAAAGTAAAATCTCCCTACTCGCCAAGGTCATACTCATGTCAAACATCAAAATTTTTCAAAATCAATACCCGATTCCCAACATTGACAACCAGCGTTTAACTCAACTTGAACGCGAGATTAAGCAGGCGCAACAGCGTTTGCAAGGCACAGAACCCGAATCCAAGCCGCTAGGCGAGCTACAACCAATAGCCACTACTTGGTGGAAATTATGGGAAAAGCCTAAACCCGCAAAGTATGCCGATCCGCAAAACAAACTCGACAAAATCGAAGCACGTTTTCAACAACTCGACACCATCGTGGTGCATTATGACGAACTGATTCACATCCTGCAAAGCTATCGTAATGACTATATTACGTTTTTTGACCGCGTAAGCAGCGATGTCTGCTTAGTCATTGAAGAAAAAGCCAAACGCATTCAGGCAATAGAGCAAAAACGCTTGACCAAACACGCGCAAAGCCGCAGTGCGCAGACCGCCGTGATGTATCAGCAGCAACAAGGACAAATCTGGAACACGGTACGCAAACTCAGCGATGCAGCGGTGTTAGCCTTGAAAAAATTGGAATTATTCAAAACCGCCTTGCTGGAATTGGCAGACAATCATGCGCAACAAAAAGCCGTCTTGATGGAATTGCTGCACGACACCCAAGACATCCGTGATGCCTATGAATTACAAAAAGAAATCAATGCCCTAGAAAATGAAATCAATGCCATGCTGGCGCAGAGTCTAAATCTGGAGAAATTGCTAGAGCCGTATTTGGGACCCTTTAGCAGCCTGATTGAAAGTGTTACCCGCACCGATCACAAACTGGCTGATTCAGTGCGCGAGATTCAAAGTCTGACAGACAACATCCTCAGTGATGGCATGTTGGGGCTAGGCGATAGCACTGAAGATAAAATTCTTGATTTTCTGGCTCATGCGCAATTTAGCGAAAAAATCGTGAGTTACTTGGCAGATTGGGACTTAAACGCGATTCCGCCTACCGAGTTTGTCGTGCAAACTGCCGACGAAGCCAATATTGAACAAGCGTTAGACAATTTGCAGCAATTTATCAAACTGCGTTTTCCCAAAGCGGCGCAAGGTCTGAAATCGGCAGCGGACACAGTGCTTGAAGGCGAACAGCTATTGCAACAAGTGCGGGAACGGACGCAGACAAACCGCCTAGATTTGAAAAACCCAGAAGATTTAAGTTCACAACAATACGCCCACTACACCGCCTACGACAACGGCACAGTGTTGGATAGCAAAACCGGCTTAATGTGGATGCGCTGCGCCTTAGGGCAACGCTGGGATGGTCACACCTGCGTAGGAGAAGCTGTGACAATGAATTGGGAAACTGCCTGCCAACAAAAGGGCGATGGCTTTGCGGGCTATACGGATTGGCGGATTCCTACCATTGGAGAACTCAAAACGTTGATAGATCAAAGTCAAAGAGGGGCAAAAATACATCCGCAGGCGTTCTATACGGATTGGCGGATTCCTACCATTGAAGAACTCAAAACATTGGTAGATAAAGGTCAAAGCGGGACAACAATACATCCACAGGCGTTTCCGAATTGCCCCGCACACTGGTTCTGGTCAGGCTCGCCTTACGCCGGCGTTTCAGGCCACGCCTGGTACGTGGATTTCGGCGATGGTTACGACAACTACATCATTCATCTCAGCGGCAACCGCGTTCGCTTGGTGCGCGGCGGACAGTGACCTTTGCTTTTTGCCCTCGTTCCCAAGTGCCACTTAGGAATGCCGTCCTGCCCGCCTTGCGGTCTGTACGATGACAGCCCGCGACGCGGGCAAGGTATGAGCAAGGTAGGATGCGGTGAGCGTCTTTTTGCGAACCGCATCATGCGGGAGAAAGGTGATTGATGCGGTTCGTACCTCACCGCATCCTACCTTGCTTTACATCACCGGCAGCAAAAAGCAGAGCGAGGAACGAGCGGCACTTTTTCTTGGTGCCACATATCTATGCTGTAGCCTAATGCAGGAAGCAAGTAGCTGACAATTAATTTACTTTCGACTTCTCTTTCATTTCTGCAATATTGAGGTAAAAATTTTTTCTTGGTGTTCATTGTTTTACTGCTGAATCTAGTTTTAAGACTACAAAGCACAAACGCCTTTTTTATAGCCATAAAAAACGCCAGTTTAAGCTGGCGTTTGATGTATAACCATTCGCACCCTGCGCTAAACCTGACAGGTCTTCAAGACCCGTCAGGTTTTTTACTGGGGGGAGTCTGAACGCTTACTTTAATGTTGCTAATAATTTATTTGCGTGCGCCCGGCCCGTTGATTTCCAAGCCATTGCTCATGTAGGTATGGAAATATTCCAGATTACGGTATTCTTCGCTTTGCGGTTTGAAGGCTTTGGCTCTTACCTGCTTATTACAGCCAGTATAGCGGCGGTGCATGGTGCCGAGTTCGCCCCATTTAGAACGATAGACGGGGAAATGCGTGGTTTGCCCAAAGGCGGGGCTTAAAAGTTCAGAACGCAGGTGCATACCGGGGCTATAGACATGACAGTCAGCACAGGCAAAATTGAGTTGTCCGCGCTTGGCATAAAAAAAGTTTTTACCTTTCTCATAGGCTTGTTGGGCGCGGGGATCGTCGGGAACGACTATGTTGATTTTGTTGCCGCGAGAAGTGTATGCCATGTACGCAGAAATTTGTGCAATAGCCCCTTTTTTCCAGCCTAGGGGCTTTTCGCCATTTTTCTCACGACATTCGTTAATTTCTTGTTCTAGGGTTTTGACTTGTCCGCTTTCGGTGTCGAAATAAGGATAATTTTGCTTAATGCCAATACCGCCATTTGCAAAGCAATCGGCGTAGCTTTTGCCATTGGCAAAGGGGGTTTCAAACAGTTTTTGCCCTTGTTCTAGGTCAATTTCATAGGGCGGGAACTCTTCAATGGCTTCCCAGTTTTCTCGTGCAACCGGGTCTAGGGCATAAGCACCATTGGCAAAGTCATCAAAGGGGACTTTGGGAAATTTTTTCTTAAAATGGTTCACAAAGGCTTCATGATCTTGTTCGGGCGTTGCTGTCGCTGTTGCCGACAAACCGATTATCATGCTTAAGCCTAAAGCGAGAGCAAGGGTTTTTTTCATAATACAGTTTCAGCGTTTTGTACCTAGTTCTAGGCTACGCTGCCTCCTTTAGATTTTGATTAAATTCGATAGGTGTGAAAATGCTAAACAAGCATGTTTTTTAATTATAATTGCGGAGTCTCCATCTTTTGCTAAGTTGCTTAACAAAAGATGGAATGATTCTCATACGAAGATTAGAGGTTTGAGGTCATTATTTAGCGTTCTACGCACAAACCCGATGAGGTTTTTAAAACCGTCAGGTTTGTTTGAGAGTATGGCACTAAATATTTATGCAACGACTTTAATCTTCTCGAGGAAGGGGTTACTTGATGGTTACGTCTAAAGTGTCACCACCATCTTGGTTGTCTTTCCAAGATACTTTAAGGGTTTCGCCGGAGTTTCCGCCATTGAATTTGAAAGCCATGTAAGGGTTTTTGGAAATACCGCCACTCCATTCAGCAACCATGACTTTTTCGCCGTTGTATTCGCAAACGACTTCTTCAATGAAATGCGCGGGAATCAGTTTACCGGTTTTTGCGTCTTTACGGCTGCCGGTTTCCATTGGATGGTTGATCAAGGCTTTAACTTGAGTGATGCCATTTTTGCTTTTGGCTTGTACACGCATACCTGACATAGTGTAATCTCCTGTGAATGCTTTAATGTGCTTAAGTGAAAGTGAGGATAAGCGGTTTTGTGGCTAACCGCCGCAACCGCCGATGGTGACTTTCACTTCTTTCTTCGCGCTGTATAATTTGCCGCCGGCTTTGACCACTGCGATGACATTAGAGGTTTGCCCCATTTTAATACGGGTAGAAATAAAGCCCGCGCCATTTGAGCCGAATACAAAATTAGCGACTAAGGGGGTGGGGTTTTTCTCTGCAATAACAGCAATGGCTTCTACGCCTTCCATGCTTGCGTCAACTTGAATAGGCACAACGGCACCATTCTCAGCAATGTCAGGTGCTTTGATTTTAACCTCAGCACTTTCTTCCATGTCTTTCGAGCCTAACAAGGCACTTAAGGCATCGTCAACGCTTTTTGACTTAAAAGCGGCTTCGTTCCATTCTGCCATGAGCCATTGCGGCATAGCGACTGCGGTGGCTGCAACCGCACCACCGACCAAGCTGTGTTTAATAAAACTTCTACGTTTCATGCTCATATTAAGCACCTCTCCTTTGAGTGAAAAAAACTAAAGTGTGTAAATATACTCAACAATCTTGTCAATCTCTTCTGCCGTTAAGGCACCGTGTTTACCAAAAGGCGGCATCATAGAATGGGGATTGAGAGCAGTCGAGTCGTATATCTGCGCACGCAATTTTGCTTTATCAGGAAAACGTGCGGGCATACTTAATAGGGGGGGACCGATGTTACCTGGCGACACGCCGTCATCCATGCGATGACAAGCCAAACAATTACCTTTTTTACGATTAAACGCCAGTTCTTTACCTTCCTCTAGGGCGGTTTTAGCCTGTTCAGCACTGACGGGTAAGGCACTTAAACTACCTAGCAATAACGCTAACGCAGTAGCAGCCGAAAAGTGTTTCCGGGCTATTTGCATGACATCCTCCTAAAGATTGAAAATCAAAATCATTGTTATCCTTGAGTAGAGATAAATACTACGTGCGTTAAATTTTTTCAAGTGCTGAGATACAGTAAATGGTTTATTTTTATTTTTTCCTTAACTTTATCAGCAGCTTGAAAAAATTAACTGTGTCTATCTCGCTCAGTAGAGGTGATAGCATAACTGAACAAAATCAGATTACAAGCCTGCTATTTATTATTTATCTGAGAACGCCGAAAAACTTTTTTAGTCTATAATAAAATCAATCACTTATGAAAATACGCCCGATCTAAAATCAATGACTTACAGACTTTTTCAGGGTTTTCAGTATTTATGCACTTATGTGCGAGATTCGATACCCTGTTTTGCGGGCGTGGGAAAAATGTTGGGGGTGATGCTTTGCGTCGGGCGTATGCGGATTCGTATTTTGTTGTCCACGCAGATTTTAGACGTTTGACGTATCTCAAAACGCACGGGAGCATAAATTCCTGGAGAGCTAAATAGACTGCCCCGCCTGAAACTGTTCTCAGGGATTTTGATTAAATACTTAAAATCCAAGTATTTGCAGCAAACTTGATAATCCACGTTACGCGGGCGTAAATCTTCTAGGTTTTCAAAACCTAGAAGATTTAAGCTTCGGGTATTATTGAATATCCCTCCTTAAGCGATATTTTGCAGCAAAAAGCAGCAGCCATGTAACGTGAGTCACCAAATTGAACGTTACTTCTGGCTGGAGGCGGTGTCTTCATTGTATAAGCTGCTCTGTCGCTTTATTCAAAGCCCTGCTGTTGCGCATATTTGTTTAAGCATTCTCGAATTGCTTTGATCTTAAAGCTATTAGTCAAATTGTAGAGTTCTTTTAAGAGTGCGGGCATAGATGCGTTTTCTGTGGGATTAATTTGATTTAATAAGTCGTTCAACCCACGAATATCACCACGTTTAGCACAAGTATTCAGTAATTCCCATTGTTCTTTGCTTAAATGCCAATCCTCTATTGTTTCATTGTCGCTTGGCAATGCTTCTGGTTTTTCTTCTTTTTTATACCACCATTGGACATCTAAGTAGAATCGCAATTTTTCTAATAATTCTTCGCCGTTTAAGGGTTTCGCAATAAAATCACTGCAACCTGAGTTTAGGGCTTGCTGTTGTTGCGCTTCTAAAGCACTGGCAGAGACCATAATAATGACAATTTTTTCGGTGTTGGCTTTTGATTTTAAGGCTTGCGTGGCTTCTAAACCATTCATGTCGGGCATCACCCAATCCATTAAAATTAAATCTGGCTGCCATTGCGCTGCTATCTCTATGGCTTGCACGCCGTTGCGTGCTTGTTTAAGCAAAAAGCCTAAAGGTTCTAATAATTCTTCCATTAAATACAAGTTCACCGTGCTATCATCGACTAATAAAATTTTGCGTCTCGCGCCCTCATAGCCAATAATATCTTGCGAACTGTGATGATGGGCATCCTTAATCAAGGTGTTGTCGTAACATGATGATTTTATATTTGATGTCCAAGTTGGCAAGGTGATTTCTAGCCAAAAACGGCTGCCTTCTCCGAGTCTGCTATCGACGTGTAGATGTCCGCCCATGAGTTCTACCAAAGAGCTTGTAATGGCTAAACCCAAGCCCGTGCCTTCGGCTTCATTTGCGCTGATAACCTGTTGAAAGGGCTTAAAAATACGTTCGAGGTCTTGGTCGGCAATACCGATTCCGCTATCCACTATTTCAAAATGGGCGGTCTCATGCTGATAGTCCACAACAAAATAGACCGTGCCTTGTCGGGTAAATTTCACCGCGTTACTGAGCAAATTGATTAAAATCTGTCGCAGGTGTTTGGCATCGCCAACGACGCACTGCGGTAAACGGTGGCTTATTTCGTACTTAAACTGCAAGCCTTTTTGTTCGGCGCGCATCTTGTTGGGCGCGGCTATGTCGTCGAGAAAATTCTTAAATTCAAAAGCATGGGTATGCAATTCCAGTCGCCCCGCTTCGATTTTGGCTTGATCTAAAATGTCATTGACCAATGCCAGTAAATGCTCGCCGCTGCGTTGAATTACGCCGATATGACGTTGGCTGTCTGCATCTAAGTTTTTGTCGCGCAGTAATAATTGTGTATAGCCGAGAATGCCGTTTAAGGGCGTGCGTAGTTCATGGCTCATGTTGGCTAAAAACACGCTTTTTGCGCGATTGGCTTTTTCTGCGGCAATGTGGTTTTGGTATTTTTCTATCGCCGCGCCTACTGCCATTGACATGGAATACAGAAACGAGGTTTCCACTAGGTCGCGTTGCCGCGCTTCTTCGTAGTTTTCTACCATAATGAAGCCGTGAAAATGTTCTTCGACCATGATCGGCAAGAGCAATAATGACAGTGCGCAGTCAGAAATTAAAAAACGCGCTTCCTGCAAAGGCAATTCGGCAACGGCTTCGTTAAGGATGTTGTTTTGGCTAAGGGTTTCGTACCAACGCTGGTAATGGGGTTGGTAATAAAATTGTTGACGCGCTTCATCCTGCTGATTCTCTGGCACTAGGCTGTCATTCAGCCATTCTTCGGTGCGCCGCGCATAATGCCGGGCAAATTCATCGGTATAGTTTTCATAAATGCTCACGCGATCAGCGTAAGCTGCCACGCCGATGAGTTGCAGAACTTCTTGATACGGCAGGCTATTGGCTTGGTAGTTATTTAATTGCCGTTGGGTTTCGGCTAAAGCCGCTAAATACACTTCATGGCGAGCTAAGTCTTCTTGCAAGGTTTTTTGTTCGATTTTACGCAATCGCTCTTCTGTGGCTTTGCGCGTACTCACATCACGCAATACGCCGACAAAACAACGCTGTCTGTCCTCGTTATGCCATATTTCATCGACCGATATTTCTAGCGTAAAGATTTCGCCATTTTTACGCTGTCCTTCGACTTCGCGCAAAATACCAATAATGTGCTTTTCGCCTGTTTGACAATAGTGTCTTAAATAATCGTCATGCGCCTCGCGGTAAGGCGAAGGCATTAAACATTTTATGTTTTGCCCGTGTAATTCGCTTGGGCTATAGCCAAAAATCTTCCGCACCCCCGCATTGGCAAGCATAATTTCACCCGTTTCATTAATGGTGACAATGGCATCGGGTGCGGCTTCCAGGATGCCATGTAAATGCGCTTGGCTGGCTTGTAGCTTGTCCGCGGTTCGGGCTAATTGCGTGGTACGTTCGGCAACCAAGTCTTCAAGCTGCTGTAAGGAGTATTGATATGCCGATGTTTGGTGGCTGATAATTTGCTCGTCGCGGTGCCGCAAACCCCACAGGCTATAACCCAATAACACGAGAAAATTCAATATCATTAACAGCAAACCTAATAAATACATATATTTTTTGGTTTGCAAAGTTTGCTGCGTTTGTTGTTCTAAAAAAGCTCTTATTTGATGGGCAAAATCCAACAGCTTTGCTTCATTTTGCCGGGTAAAACGCAGTGCTGCTTGCAAATCAGCCGGGTTAATGTGTTGCGCACTGGTGGCTTGAGAAAGTGGGGTGAGCGTTGTCGCGTATGTTTGCCACAGTGCGCTATAGTCTTTTGTCACAGTCCAGCTTTGCCAATGTTTTTGTGCGGCTAAATACACCTGCACACCTGCGCTATCGGTCACTGTGCCCCCCCGCTGAAAAGCCTCTTGAGTGCTATTAAACAGCGCGATGCTGTGGCGCAATGCCTGTAATGCCTGCTGTTTTTGTTGCGCATCGCTGGCACTATGACTGAGCGTGAGCAAGGTTTTGCTGATGTGCTGCAACAACACGCACTGATGTGCGCCTAAATGGGTTGCTAAGGTATTTTGCTGTAGTTGTCCGATCATTAAATAATTAGGGACTAACATGCCTACATACAGGGCGATAAACAGCAAGCCCAGCGTCAGGACTAAGCGGTATTTGGTGAAACTTTGTAAATAAGAAATCTGAGAACGCATTTGATGAGCCTAGTACAGGGCATTAAGCCCATGTGATAAACTGACCTGGGAGTGGCTGACTGGGAGTGGCTGACTTCCAAGTCAGCCAAGCGGCGGAGCCGCTTCAATCGCCTACGGCGATTGGGCTAAGCTGGTGCTTAGACCTGGGAGTGGCTGACTTCCAAGTCAGCCAAGCGGCGGAGCCGCTTTAATCGCCTACGGCGATTGGGCTAAGCTGGAGCTTAGCCACTCCCGGCGGAGCCGCTTCAATCGCCTGCGGCGATTGGGCTAAGCTGGAGCTTAGACCTGGGAGTGGCTGACTTCCAAGTCAGCCAAGCGGCGGAGCCGCTTCAATCGCCTACGGCGATTGGGCTAAGCTGGAGCTTAGCCACTCCCAAAACCGAAATATATAGAAAAGGCTGCATAAATACCAGTATGAATACACAGCACCTATCGTAGGTTGAATTAAGGCGCGTCTTTTTGCGCCGTATCCAACCAGTGACTAAGCACTCTTAATAGACGCACCCATGACCTATCACCTAAAAATCACCGCCCTATACTTCTTGCTGCGCTTGCTGTGGCGTTTGTTTTCGCTCACTGTAGTGCTGATCGGCTTGTTAAGCTTAGGGGTGTACGTCAGCGTGGTGTCTGTAGAACATTATCATCATCGTGTGCAAGACTGGCTCGCTCTAGCGTTACAACAACCGCTCAAGATTCAAACGGTGCGCGGCGAATGGCAAGATTGGACAGCGGTGCTGCACTTTGGTGCTAGCGAGTTGGGCGAGAGGGGCGATGGCACACCGATGGCGGGCTTTAAGCAAGCGCGGCTGCGGGTCGATTTAGTTGAATCGATCCTTAAAAGACAATGGATCACGCAGGACATTTATGTGCAAAAAGCCTATTTTACGGGGCGCAGCGGGGCGCGCCCCTGGTTGGAAACATCAGACTCCGGCGTGGCAACGCTGCCTCGTTCCCATGCACCAGCCTGGGAACGGCAGGGGCTGCTGCATTGGTTTTTGCAGCAAAACCATATTCAACTAGAGCAGGCTGATGTGATTGGGTGGTCTCCAAACCAAGCTCCCGCGCACTTTAGCCATATAAACCTTAACTTGACGCGCTATGAGCAGTCCCGCGTACGCGGCGAAAAGAAGTCGCGCACCCTACTGAGCTTGGAATGCGAAGCTGAGCTGCGATCACCTTCGCAGTCCCGCGTGCGCGGCGAAAAGAAGCAGTCTTGCGAGGGGGGCAGTCCCGCGTGCGCGACGAAAAGAAGTCGCGCACCCTACTGGGGGCAGCTACGCTTTCACGCACAAGCCGATTGGGCGGGGTTGCCTGCTTCCCAGATTTCCGCCTGGGAAGGCTTGCAAGTCAAGGGGCAGTTGCAAGCGCAAAATCTACACCTTGCCTCAAGCGAAGCGGAATTGAGCTTGCCCAAAGTCTCTGCTGATTTTCATTACGAGTCTTCTTTTGACCGAACGCCGCTTGCGAATGTTGCGCACAACTGGCTTTTGCAGGTGGATACCACAGCTTTCTTAGGAGAAGGCTTGCCCCCCAGCCATATAAAATGGGTCGCTAAACCTAACGCGGATTTGTCGGGCAGCCTGTTAGAAGGGCATATCGATTTTTTGCGCTTGAATGAATTTGTGCCGCTGCTCAGAGACTTAAGCCCGCTACCGGCTGATGTGAAGCACGCCTTAAGCGTCATGCGTCCGCAAGCTGAACTGCACGATACGCATTTCCGTGTTCCCATGCTCCGCGTGGGAACGTCGCTCCCGCGTGAGAACGCCACGCCAGCCAGCGGGCGGGCTAAGGGGGCTGACACCTGGACGTTAAGCACACATTTTCGCAAGGCAAGCCTGCGTGGGAACAGCGGACATCGCGTGGGTTCGTCGCTGCCGGATTTTAACAATATTGCCGGCGTGTTGAGCCTCAGCCCGACAGTCGGCAGCTTGACTCTTGACAGCCAAGACGCGCAAATTTTTCTTCCTTCATTCGCTTCGGCGTGGGATTTGGACAGCTTGCACGGCACTATTGCTTGGCAACGCCAGTCGCATTTGATGCAAGATAGTTGGCTGCTGCACAGCACCGATTTGCAACTGAGCAATGCCGATGCGCAGCATGTCAGTCTGCGCGGTCAAGTGTTGCTGCCCGCCAATGGCGACGCGCCCAATGCTGATTTGATGATTCAGGGCTTCGGCATCGCTGCCAATCGCCTTGAACGCTATGTGCCGATCAACGCGCCAAACACGCGCCGCTGGATGAAGCGCGGGCTACGCGGCGGACTCATTGACAAAGCGGTCATTCACTTACGTGGTCCCCTAGAACACGACCATTTGCTGCTGCAAGACACGGGACAAAACGGTTTGCAAGGTCTCTTGCAGGTGCGCGATGGGCATATTATTTATGCGCCGGGTTGGTCTGCTTTGCAGCAGGTGCAAGGCACTGTTCGCATTGATGGCGATAGTTTGTTTATTGATGGTCAACAGGGGCAAGTCATGCGCCATGCGTTGCGTCATGTGCGGGTCTCATTGCACGATTTAGACAGCGGCGATGCGCATATCCGCGTTCAGGGGCGCAGCGAAGGCGCGGCGGTTGATGCCCTGCAATTTATCCAAAACAGTCCGCTGAGTCGCAACATTGATGTCGGCGATTTACGGCTGACGGGCGCGGTCAACATTGATTTAGACATGCGTATTCCGCTGGATGACGGGCAAGAAGACATACGCGGTAGTGTGCATTTTAGCGACAGTGACTTGACGCACGGTCTGCTAGACTCGGTACGCCTGCCGCTACGCCATATCCGCGGACAATTACACTTTACCGACCAGGGCTTGATGGCGGAACAACTGCACGCCGAATGGCTCGGCAGACCGATACAACTCAGCCTACAGCATCCGGCAAACAGTCCCGACGCAGAAAAAAGCCTGCAAGTTGATCTAAAAGGCAGCGCGGATCGCGGTTTTTTACAGCAGTTATTCAACCGTTTGTTGCCAGAGCTTGAGACTTGGACGCGGTTTGTCGCCGGCAGCGCCCAATGGCAGGCGCGTTTATTCTTGCCCGATGACGCAACACGCGCCGCTCAAGTGCGCGTCACGTCCAATCTACAGGGCATGAGTCTGGATATGCCGGAACCCTTTGGCAAAAAGGCGCGGGAAAGCCGCGATCTGTCGTTTGCAACTTCGCTGGGTAAACAAGCTTTAGGGCGTTTGCGCTATGCGGAAGATGTTAATCTTGCCTATCAAGGCGACTCGCTGGCAATCCATTTTGGTAAACAAGCTGCCGTTCTTAAACCGCAAGCGGGTTGGCAAATCAGTGGACACCTGCCCGAAATAGACCTACAAGAATGGCACAACCGGCTCACCGCACTTGATCCGGATGGCTTAAGCGATGCGCCAACAGTACCACGCGAAGCCGCCGTTGCTCCCTTAGCGCGTCTGCTCGCGCTGGGTGACAAGAGCCTGTTAGTCGATCTCAGTAGCGAACATTTGCTGCTCAACACCCACAGCCAACAGCAAGCTCACTTACAGGGCTTTGTCAACGCACAAAATGGACTTCTCTACTTCAACAGCAAACAAGCCGAAGCTAAACTCGACTACACGCAAAACCCGCCGCAAGTCAACCTGTTGTTCACGCGCCTGCATGTGCCTAAAGCCGCTGCCACAGCCGCTGATACCCGTAAGCAAACACAGCCGAACTATCTGAACACTATGCTGCGTCTTGCCTACCAAAACGCGCCGCTTGATCCGCGCCACCTGCCGCCGCTGTCTGTGTACTGCGAATCACTTAAAATTGCAGACATAGAGTTGGGCAGTCTTGAGCTGCAAGCCGCGCCAAGTCTTGAGGGTTTTGCCCTGAAACACCTCAACCTTAATACTCCCGGCTTCAACGCTACAGCATCGGGCTTGTGGGCATATCGTAAGCAGGGCAGCTCTCTGCACGCGCCCGATATTCAAAGCACCGAATTGAATATTCACCTATACGCGGACACGACGGCGGGTGCCTTTGCTCAACTTGGACAAGACAGTAGTGCCATTGTCGGCGGTCAAACACAGGTCCACTTTGAGGGAGGCTGGCCCGGCAATCCGCTGCAATTTCACCAAGCGCATCTTAAAGGCAGGCTGAGTATTGATATAGGCAGGGGGCAAATTGAAGCCGTGGAACTCGGCGCGGCGGGGCGTTTGGTGGGCTTGCTTGACTTTAACAGTCTCACCCATCGGCTCTCGCTAGATTTCCGCGATGTATTTGAAAAAGGCTTTGGATTCAATCGTATTAGTGGTGAATTTTTTCTCGAAGGTGGACATGCCTATACCGACGGTATACAACTCAAAGGCTCGATAGCCGACATTGAAATTGCCGGACGTACCGGCTTACTCGACCAGACTTACGAACAAGATGTGATCGTCATGCCACATCTCTCCAACACCTTGCCCATCGGTGCTGCGGTAGCCGGCGGACCGGCGGTAGGTATCATCGTATTAATTCTACAAGCCTTGTTAAAAAATGATTTGAAACAGGCGGTTAAATACCATTACCGGATTACTGGCAAGTGGGATGAGCCGCACATTGTATTGCTATCTGAAAACAATGCAGATAACGAAGCAGCGGATTAAGCGGCGTTTTGGACCGGCTGGGAGCGGCTTAAGCTCCAGCTTAGCCTCGCCGCCGCAAGCGGCGTTTTGGACCGGCTGGGAGTGGCTAAGCTCCAGCTTAGCCTCGCCGCCGCAAGCGGCGTTTTGGACCGGCTGGGAAGTCAGCCGCTCCCAGCCGCTCCCCAACGATTTTTGCACACTACCCACAGGAACAGACTATGACAGATTCATGTACTTACATTATTTTTGGCGCGACCGGCAACTTATCGCGCACCAAACTCATGCCCGCCCTCTATCACTTAGAAGCCGACGGACGCTTATCAGAACAAACCATGATTTTAGCCTCCGGGCGGCGCGCTTGGGATCAACAACAATGGCAAGCCGAAGTACGCGAGATGATTAAAGCTAAAGCCCGCTGCGGCTTTAACGAAGCCATTTTTGCCCGATTTGTACAACGGCTACATTACTTTCAAGGCGACATCAGCATCGCTGCTACTTATCCGCGCATGTTGGAACTGCTCAACAGCGACACCCGTTTCCCGCCCAACATCGCGTTTTACCTATCCATCCGCCCCGCCGAATTTGGCATTGTCAGCCAACACCTCAGCGAAGCCGGCTTGCTCAACGAAGAACACGGCTGGCGGCGCGTGGTTATTGAGAAACCTTTTGGCTATGACCTTGACAGCGCACGCGCTCTGCAAGCCAAGCTCGGACGCTACTTGCGCGAAGACCAGATTTACCGCATCGACCACTATCTCGGCAAAGGCACGGTGCGTAACGTACTGGTATTTCGCTTCGCCAACCTGCTGATGGAGCCGCTGTGGAATCGCAACTATGTTGACTATGTACAAATCAGCCACGCGGAAAAACGCAGCGTGGGCAGTCGCGCTGATTACTACGACGGCGCAGGCGCGTTACGCGACATGATCCAAAGCCATCTGCTGCAACTGCTGACTTTAGTCGCCATGGAACCGCCAGTCTCTATGGAAGCCGAAGCACTGCGCGACGAAAAAGTCAAGGTACTCAAATCGATTCGCCACATCCCCAGCAACGCCGTTCACGCCCACGCCTTCCGCGCCCAATACGCCGCTGGCATGATTGATGGAGAAAAAATCAACGGCTATTTACAAGAAGACAAGGTCCCCTGCGACAGCGTTACCGAAACCTACGCCGCGCTTAAGCTTTACATTGATAACTGGCGTTGGGCGGGCGTACCTTTTTATTTACGCACTGGCAAATGCCTCGCCGAAGACCAATCGCTGGTCACCATTGTCCTTAAAAACCCACCGCAACAATTCTTCCGCAGCAGCCAATTCCACCAAATGCAGCCCAACCGCATTTTACTCAGCATTCAACCCAAAGAAAGCATCCGCATACAAATGACTGCTAAGGAACCTGGCTTGGAAATGAAAACCCGCTGCATCCCTTTAGACGCGGGTTTACGCAGCGCGGATGAAGTCCATCACGATGCTTACGAAGACTTGCTGCTGGACGTGATCAAAGGCGACCGCTCGCTGTTTTTGCGTTACGATGAAGTGGAATATGCTTGGCAGGTTGTTGATCCCATACTGCGCGTGTGGGCTATTGAGCGCGACTACATCCCCACTTACGCCGCTGGCTCTTGGGGACCTGAAGAAAGCCGCCGCTTGTTTGACCGTGCCGAACAAGATTGGCAACATAGCCTAGAAACCACTGCGGGAAGCGGTGCCGCTGGGGGTGGCTCTGTTGGGAGTGGCTGACTGCCGAGTCAGCCGAGACCGCAGATCAAGATTTGAAACTACTGCTGCTTAACAATCTCCATTTTGCCATTGCGCCGTTCTTTAATGAGCAACTTATAGCCGCCATCCTCTAAATAGTGGCGGATTTCTTGGCGAATTAATAGCGGCTGTCCATTTTCTATTGTGTAGGTGTTTTCTCCTATGCCCATCGCACCTTCGCGCCAGGGCATAGAAATTTGTTGTTTCTCGGCATCAATCACCGGTGAAACAATATCACTAAAAACAGAGCTATAGACAAAGTTTTTCTGGTCTGTGTCATATAGCCAGTAAATAAAAGGGACATCAGGTCCCGCCGGGAGAAATTCCATTAAGCGTATGTCTTTGTAGCCGTCAAAGTTGACATCTTCAATGACAAAGCCCGTTGCTGGTAAATCTAACGTGTCGGTTGCTAGTTTTTGTCCCGCGTAGTTATCAATGACTTGAATATCATTGCCTTGTTTGATTTCAATCTTGCTGATGCTATAACGCTCATCTTGTTGCGTACCATATAATGTGAATTGCGTTTGTGGCTGGCTGTCATGGATTGTTGCAGAGAAATTCCAGTTTTCTTTGGCATCACCGTTCTGCATGACTTTTAAGGCTTCAATGCGTGCTTGGTACATGTTGAATAAACAAAAAGCATCGCTGGCTTTGCAATCTTCTGTTCGTTGTTTTAACCAAGCGCGTTGTTCTTCTTTTAAGGCTTGACGTGCGGCTTTTTTGGGTAAATGTCTGCGCACTTCGACATAAACTTGGGTCAATTCAACGTCGGCGGCATCAAGCTTGGGATCGCTGCAAATGGTTTTTTCTAGGGTTGTGCTGGCTTTGCTACAATCAAAACCAGCCGCTTGTACATGGAAGCCTAAAAGCAGACAGTTGAGGGCAAGAAAAGCATGTTTCATGGCGTAATCCTTTGGATGATTGAGTTGAACGAGGGGGAATTTCAGTAAAATTCGCGCCTTATACAGAAAAACCTGACAAGGTGTGCAAACTTATCAGGTTTAAGGACAACGGCTAAACGCTTAGGTCGTCGGGACAATCGGGATAAATTTATATTACCGGATGTTTATTAGTGCAGGCTCGCGGGTCCGCCAATCGGACCCGTTTGATCGGCGTTATCTAATGGCTCTTTTTGCACCCATTCATCAGGGTCATCAGAGGGATCGTTGCCGTCTTTATCTTCCCAATCTTCAGGCGGTGGCACTGGGCGACGTTCCATCAAAGCATCGATTTGCGTACTATCAATGGTTTCATACTTGACTAAAATTTCAGCCATGGAATGCAAAATATCCAGATTATCTTTTAACAAGATTTCTGAGCGCAGATAGTTGCGATCAATCACTGAACGCACTTCTTCGTCAATAACGTGCGCGGTGTCATCGGACATGTGTTTGTGCTTAGTCACGCTATGCCCTAAAAATACTTCGCCTTCGTCTTCTTCGTAGCTTAAGGGACCTAAACGCTCCGACAAGCCCCATTTGGTGACCATGTTGCGGGCAAGATGGGTGGCGCGTTCGATGTCGTTGCTGGCACCGGTGGTCACGGCTTCTCCACCAAAAATCAGTTCTTCGGCGATGCGTCCGCCAAACAGCGAAGATATTTGGCTTTCTAAATATTCTTTGCTGAGGCTATAGCGGTCTTCTGTGGGCAGAAACATGGTGATACCTAAAGCGCGTCCACGCGGAATAATGCTGACTTTGTACACCGGATCGTGTGCCGGTACTAAGCGCCCGACAATCGCATGTCCAGCTTCGTGATAGGCGGTAAGTTTTTTCTCTTTTTCGTTCATTACCATCGACTTGCGTTCCGCGCCCATCATAATTTTATCTTTGGCTTTTTCAAACTCTTCCATTTCCACCATGCGTTTGTTGGCACGCGCCGCGAATAAAGCGGCTTCGTTGATTAAGTTGGCTAAGTCAGCCCCAGAAAAGCCCGGCGTACCTCGTGCGATGATTTTCGGATTAACATTGTCAGAAATCGGCACTTTGCGCATGTGGACTTTGAGAATTTGCTCGCGTCCGCGAATATCCGGCAGCGGCACAACAACTTGGCGGTCAAAACGTCCGGGGCGCAACAAGGCGGGATCAAGCACATCGGGGCGGTTCGTCGCGGCAATCACGATCACGCCTTCATTGCCTTCAAAGCCGTCCATTTCGACCAGTAATTGGTTTAAGGTTTGTTCGCGCTCATCGTGACCGCCGCCCAAACCCGCGCCGCGGTGACGACCTACCGCGTCAATTTCGTCAATGAAAATAATGCAGGGCGCGTGTTTTTTCGCTTGCTCGAACATATCACGCACCCGTGAAGCCCCCACGCCGACAAACATTTCTACAAAATCAGAGCCGGAAATGGTGAAAAAGGGGACTTTTGCCTCGCCCGCAATGGCGCGCGCCAGCAAGGTTTTACCCGTACCCGGCGAGCCGACCATCAACACACCACGCGGAATTTTGCCGCCTAAATTCTGAAATTTGCCCGGATCGCGCAAAAAATCAACTAATTCTGATACCTCTTCTTTGGCTTCATCGCAACCGGCAACATCGTTAAAGGTGATTTTAACTTGATCTTCTTCAATCATGCGTGCGCGACTTTTGCCAAAAGATAAAGCACCGCGCCCGCCACCACCTTGCATCTGGCGCATAAAGAAAATCAGCAAGCCAAACAGCAACAACATGGGGAACCAAGAAATGAAAATCTGCATCAGCAGCGATTGTTGCTCAGGAGCGCGTGCTTCAACAGCGACATGACGCGCCAGCAAATCGTTAATTAACTCAGGATCGCCGGGGCTATAGGTAGTAAAAACTTCGCCGCTTTTCATTTGTCCGCGAATAGTGCGTCCTTCAATAATGACTTTTTGCACCTGTCCCTGTTTCACTGCATCAAAAAATACTGAATATTCCATCTGTTGCGTAGTGGGCGTTTTTGTCCCAAAATTATTAAATACCATCATCAATACAAGCGCGATGATGACCCAAAGCAAAAGGTTTTTTAGCATGTCGTTCACTGTTGTTTGCCTCTATTTTGTGAAATTATAGCCTTATCAAAATATACTCATGGTCGCCCCAAATCGCATTTTTCTCATTCAACGGATGTTATGCAGGGAACTTCTGGCGACCGCTAGTATAACTGGTTCAAAGCCTTTGTATGTTTAAACCAGTCAACTTTCCAGAGTATCGGTTTTCAAAATAAAAATCCATCGGATTAAAGTTTGGTAACAGAATTTCTGCCTAATTGATTAAGCGTAGCCGCACTGCCATTAAACTGGAAACTCTGAAAAAGTCTGCAAGGCATTGATTTTAGCTAAAGCGTATTCGCCTAAGCAATTGATTTTTCTATAAGAAAAAAGTTTTTTAGGGTTTTCAGTATTTAACGCAGCAACTTGACGGGATGTTGAACATTTTTAGCCCTGTCCTGCATTTCTTCTATGCTCAACGGCTTGCCTTTGTAAGCCGAAGGCAGGGCGGGCGATTCGATGGCGGACGGCGGAAATCTGTCGGCATACAGGGCTTTTTGCTGTTGCAGCACCTGCCATTCCGCCTCTTCATCCTGCATGGCTGGTTTGCTGTGTTTGTTTAAGCAGTCTCGCAACGCGGATTCTATAATTTTTCGCTCATTGCCGATACCGCTGATTGTGCGGACGGCTTGCAACAAGTTGTCGTCAATTAAAATGGTTTGCATGGTTTAGTCTCCAGCACAGTAGGTCGCATAAGCGATAGCGTCATGCGACATTCATGGCGAATGATACCGCAAAGGGCGCGGCTTATCCGCCTTATAGGTTTTCCAGAGTATCGGTTTTCAAAATAAAACCCCATCGGATTATAAAGTTTGGCAACAGAATTTCTGCCTAACCACACATCTACCACAAGGAGATTTTTTTGTTAAGACTGTCTGCTGGGATATGAAGGGAATCCAAGTTTAAGGATGGCAGCGTGTCAAGCAAAATCCCTGATATAATGAAACTTTTGTGACAGCATAAATAATATGGAGTTTAACATGCAGAAAGTAGGATTTGTTGGCTGGCGCGGCATGGTCGGTTCCGTACTCATGGAACGAATGCAGGCGGAGCATGATTTTCAAGGATTTGAAGCCGTCTTTTTTACCACCTCACAAGTCGGACAAGCCGGACCTGATGTGGGTGCGGGTGCGCAACCTCTCAGCGATGCGATGGATATTGCAGCACTGGCAGAAATGGACATTATTGTCTCGTGTCAAGGCGGCGATTATACCAGTGCCGTGTATGAAAAATTACGCGCCTGCTGGAAGGGTTACTGGATTGATGCCGCCTCTACCCTGCGCATGACAGACGATAGCATTATCGTACTCGATCCGGTCAATCGCCACGTCATTGAACGCGCCTTAGCCGATGACATCAAAAACTACATCGGCGGCAACTGCACCGTATCTTTAATGATGATGGCGCTGGGCGGCTTATTTGAAAAAGACCTGATTGAATGGATCAGCTCCATGACCTACCAAGCCGCCAGCGGTTCAGGGGCAAAGCACATGCGCGAACTGCTCATCCAAATGGGCGAATTAGAAAGCGAAGTCAATGATTTATTAAGCAATCCAGCCGCCGCAATTCTCGACATAGACCGCCAAATC
Source organism: uncultured Thiomargarita sp. (assembly GCA_964582525.1). GTDB lineage: Bacteria > Pseudomonadota > Gammaproteobacteria > Beggiatoales > Beggiatoaceae > BB31. The sequence goes on from CAZOSP010000038.1 coordinate 19,611, forward strand.
ACCACCAAACTCAATGATCACAGCCTCACCAGCGAACACTGGAGCGTGCCGCTGGCGGGTAGTTTAATCCCTTGGATTGACCGCGCCATGGATAACGGACAAACCCGCGAAGAATGGAAAGGCTTTGTAGAAACCAACAAAATTTTAGGCTTTAGCGATGACCAGCGTATTCCGGTCGATGGGCAGTGTGTGCGCATCGGTGCCATGCGTTGCCACTCGCAGGGCTTCACCATCAAGCTCAAACAAGATGTGCCACTGGCAGATATTGAATCAATGATTGCCGAACATAACCCCTGGGTCAAGCTACTACCCAATGAAAAAGAAGCGACTTTACAAGAGCTTAGTCCAGTCAAAACTGCCGGCACTTTGCGTATTCCCATCGGGCGTATGCGCAAAATGAAGATGGGTTCTCAATATTTGACGGCTTTTAGCGTTGGCGATCAATTGCTGTGGGGGGCAGCAGAGCCGCTGCGACGTATGTTAAAAATCCTTTTAGACAGCGGGATTAAATAACTAAATATAACGATCAAACCTGACAGGTTTTGAAAGCCTGCCAGGTTTTCCGAAAGTGTTGGAAGTTATTTCATATCCATCCCTTAGCAGCTTATTTTTTTAGAATCATAGAGTCTTTGAAGACTAGCGGGGTTTCAGGAAAATCAGTCTCGGTTAAGCGTTTTAAGGTGGCGAAAGCGCGTCCTTTGGGATCAAGGCTGACTCCGCCGCGTCCTAGCTGCTGGATTGAGGTCACTTCAGCTTTTTGAAAATGTCCTTGTTTATCTACCTGGACTTTGATAATCGGGGCAATGCCGTTGGGTCCGCGTAAATTAAAACGCCCGTAGGTGCAGAAATTTCCTAAGCTGTAAGCGATAAAACGATCTTTATAGAGTTCCACCGCACGGGTGACATGGGGTCCATGCCCAAACACGATGTCCGCACCAGCATCAATCATGGCGTGCGCAAACTCATAAACATTACCACGATTTTCCCTATAAAAAGTCTCAGTTTTGCGGGTCACATGCTGATATTTAGCACCTTCCGCGCCGCCATGAAAAGACACAATGACAATATCGCTTTGTTGTGCAAGCTGGCTCACCCGTTGTTTGCCTTTTTTGATATTGCGCAAATCGACTGTGCCTAGATTGGGTGCGAAGGCAATAAAACCATAAGTCACGCCATTTCTCTTAAACACTGCGGTTGGCTGGATGGTTTGTCCGGCTGCTTCAATGCCTTGTTGTTTTAAGAACGCAAGAGTATTTTTGCGCCCAGTTTCGCCAAAATCACCCACATGGTTATTGGCAACACTGAGAACATCAAAACCCGCTTGTTTTAAGGGCATAGCATATTTTTCTGGGGTACGGAACGCATAGCATTTGCTAGGATCGTTACAACGTTTGACTTGTCCACCCTTGTCTAAAATCGTGCCTTCTAAGTTGCCAAAGGTGACATCTGCATCGCTTAAAATGGCAGAGACGGAACTGAGCAAGTTTTTCGCCGCGTTGGGCGGCAGGTAATCGGCGGAAGGATAATTAGTGCCTAACATAATATCGCCAACGCCGATAATACTAATGGCTTGGCTGGTGGTATTGGCAAATAGACAGCAGACTATCAAAAAAATGCGTGACATGACGGATCAACCTTATGGCGTGACTTCAGTGAAAGGAGGAGTTTGAGCACGCGCCGCTTGTGCAAGCTGCGTGTTGGTGCGGAGTTGCGCAAGAAGCGCGTGCGATTTTTTAATAAAATCAGCGTTTTTAGCAAGTTGCGTGGTTCTGCCTTGCGGCAATTGAATGCTTAGTGGATCGCGGTGTTCGCCATTAACCCGTACTTCATAATGCAAATGCGCACTGCTGGTCAAACCACTGTTACCCACATAACCAATCACTTGCCCCTGTGTCACCGAATCGCCCGCCGCCACGTCAGCATACTTAGACAGATGCGCGTACAGGGTTTCGTGGTTTTGTTGATGTTCGATGATGAGCGTGCGCCCGTAGCCACCGCGCCAACCCTTATGCGAAATCACACCATCGGCAGTGGCATAAATCGGCGCACCCCAAGCCGCGCCATAATCCACGCCCAGATGCGGACGCACAACTTTTAGCACCGGATGGCGACGTGAATGCGAAAAATGAGAAGTGATGCGCGCCTCTTTCACCGGCGCACTTAAAAAGCTGGGGAGTAAGCTCTGTCCTTGTGGTGTGTAATAGTTGCTTTGATTGTCGGCATCGGTGTAACGCACTACTTGGTAAGACTTTTGTCGATGTTGAATGTCAGCCGCCAATATGTGTTTTAATTGAATCACTTCTTCCCGGTAAAAATAAGCTTCAAATAAAACACGAATTTCATCACCTGCGATTAAATCCTGTTGTTCTAAATCTAAAATTTCCTTAAAGATACGTGCTAACTGAGAACTGACTTGTTCGGGTAATTCTAGTCGTTGCGCAATTTGTTGTAATTTCCCCGAAGCGGGTACTTTCAAGGCAATCAACTCAGTTCGCGCCTGCAAGCTTTCGCCTAGAGCTTTGCTGTGTGTGGCAATAATAAATTGTTGCTCTGCATCAGAAAATTCAATATGTAATATCTTATCGCTGTTAGCGAGTTCTAATTGTAAGCTGAGTAGGTTACCATCAGTATCGGCTTGCACAAAAATCTGTTGTCCAATGTTTAATTTTTTTAGTGCATTCACTTGAGTGCCTAATTTAAGAATACGATGCAAATCGCCAATATTTAATTGATGTTGCTTAAACAAGCGTGATAAATTGTCTCCACTTTTAACATTGATTAGCAAACGCCGTTCACTATCTAGCGACTGTTTTGATGTAGAATCAAAGGTTGTTCTAACAGCTTCATGATTGGATTGTACAGGCGCAACATATTTTACTGACATTGAAGTTGCTTGCGTTGCTTTAGGAGCTGGAGTTTGCTTATCCCGCACGGATGGGCTATTGCTAATGGAAGCAGTTGCCGAAGTTGCCGAATTTGTTGTATGGCGACTTGCTTGCACAATGTTGTCGGTATAAAGAACAACAGCATTATTAACCGGTTCTTCTATGGCATTTAATTCATTCACAGTGGCTTGCAAGCTGCGCAATTGTAAACGAGACATCTGTTCTTGCAATTCGCTATTATCAAAAAATCCTTGCAAAGAATCTAAAGAAGCAGAAGCAATGCTACGATCTAAAGGAAAAGAAACTGCCACACCAATGGTAATGATACTAACTATCAACACACCAATATGCTGATGGTTTCTAGCTGCATTTGTTTTTATGATGCCTTTGTCGTTGCTGTAGCTATAGAGCGTAGGATGCGCTGGCACTAAATTATTGTTAGCCGCAAACCAGCGACCCAGCCGTTTGAATAGAGTATTGTTACGCGCCGCTATTGCGGGAGCTTTGAGGTTTTTAACGGGTTTGTAATTGTATTTAGTTATTCGACTAGAACGCATGAATTTGACTCTTTGTGACAATGCAAAAACCTGACAAGTGTTTAAAACCTGTCAGGTTTCAGGTGGCTTATTGAAAATGCAAAACGTCTGCATTTTACAACATTACGTTGTAAAAAATCAACTGTGCGCTGGATTCTTACCACCACCTGCCAACACCGCTAGACGGGTTTCTAAACGCTCAACGGCTTTTTTCTCACGCTCTAACGCGCTCTCTAGTTTGATTTTTTGGGTGCGTAAAGTCTGTGCCTCAGATTTGTGCAGAGAGACCTCTTGTTCCATTTTATGCGTAGCTTCACGAGTAGCAAATTCCTGCGTGTCAAACTGGGTTTGCAACAAAGCCAATTTTTTCTCAAGCTCATTACGCGCTTTGTGTTCTGATTCTAAGGCTTCACGAGTAGTTTGTAACTCAACTTTTATATCCTGATAGAATTTCTCCGCTTTTTTCAAAGCAATCCGATTTTCTTCTAATGCAGCCGTTGCTGAATTTGCTTGCATATTAACAGCTTTAAGTTCTTCTTGAGTTTTATGAAACTCGTCGCTTAAAATGCGATTTTGCTCAAGTAGGCGTTCTTTTTGACGCAATGTCGTGTTGAGTTCTTCTTTTAATTTTTCGATAGATTTCTCATCTAATTTTGTTTGTCGATTAAACTCTTCTATACGCCGATGCTGATAATCAACGGTTTCTTTGCCGCGGCTTAATTCCTCAATCAGGTGTTTAATTTCATGTTCGTGTGCCACGATTTTTTCTTCTAAACGCTCGTTATAAACGGCTTGACTATTCAGTTCACCAATACGACGATCTAAATCAACTTGCACGGATTTGTTTTCGCGCTCTTTTAAGTCGATTTGTTGCTTTAATTCTGCTGTGGATTTTTTTAAGTAATCAATGGCATCTAAAGCGGATTGGTGTTTTATTAAAAAATCGCTTTCCTTTTTATGGAAGTCGGTTTGTATTTTTTCCAGTTCTTCTTGAAAATGATGTGCTGCAACTTGCCAGATGGCAGATACAGCATCAGAACCAACATTATAAATCTCTTCCGGCAATTCCACTTGTTTCAGTTCCTCTGAGGTGAAAATCATTAATTTCTGCGGGGTCATAGTCGTTTGCTCTGGTGATAATAGGTTTTTATGTGGCTTGTTATTTTTATCCAAAATTGATTTTAGCTTCGAGATTAGTGCGCGAGTCGGCATTATTCAAGGCTTCTTCTAAAGTCACTTTGCCTTCTTTATACAAATCATATAAAGCCGTATCAAAGGTTTTCATGCCTTTAGTACCGCTGCTGTCCATCGCTTCTTTAATTTCTTCGAGATTGCCTTTTAAGATCAAGCTGGCAATATGCGGGGTGTTGATCATGACTTCAATGGCGGCACAACGCTTGCCACGCACATCGGGAATCAGGCGTTGCGACATAACCGCACGAAGGTTTAAGGATAAGTCCATAAACAACTGTTTATGTTGCGCAATGGGAAACATATTAATGACCCGCTCCATCGCTTGGTTGGCATTATTGGCGTGCATGGTAGAAACCGCTAAGTGACCCGTATTAGCGAGTTCTAGCCCGGCTTCCATAGTTTCCCGTTCACGAATTTCACCAATTAAAATCACATCTGGAGCTTCGCGCAAAGAAGCTTTGAGAGCTTTTGCATAGCTTTTGGTATCCGTACCGACTTCGCGTTGATTGACAATACATTTATGATGCGGATGATAAAATTCTACTGGGTCTTCAATGGTTAAAATATGGTCGCTAGAATTGCGATTACGATGATCAATCATTGCCGCTAAGGTGGTTGATTTACCTGAACCTGTGCCGCCCACCATGAGAACTAAGCCGCGTTTGCTCATGATTAAGTCAGTTAAAATAGAGGGTAAGTTCAAATCCGAAGCCATCGGAATTTGTGCAGGAATCAGACGCAGCACTAAAGCAACATGTCCTTTTTGACAAAAGGCATTGACGCGAAAACGTCCACTGTTATCATCCATGGCAATGGCGAAGTCTAAATCACAGGTGTTTTCAAATTCTTCGATTTGTTCTTCATTCATAATGCCGTAAGCGGCGGATTTAGTCAGTTCTGGGGTTAAAACATTTTTTCCTACTGCTTTTACCTTACCTTCCAGCTTGACTTTTACTGGAACACCTACGGTAATGAAAAGGTCGGAAGCCCCTTTTTCAATGACAAATTTCAAGTATGGCGTAATGTCCATGATTGACTTAACGTATTCCTGTTTTTTCGGGGTCTTCTTGGAAACCAATATGATCTAAACCCGCCAGCGGATCACGCCCTTTAGCTTCCTTGCCTTCCAGTTTAATTTTTAAGCGTAACTCATTGACCGAATCGGCATTGGCAAGTGCTGTTTCTAAATCAATTTTGCCCGATTCATAGAGATCAAAGAAATGCTGGTCAAAGGTCTGCATTCCCAATTCTCTGGATTTTGCCATAATCGGTTTAATGCCACCAATATCTTGATTAATAATGAGTTCTGAAATTAAAGGCGAATTTAATAGAATTTCAATGGCGGCAACACGCCCCCCATCAATGGTTTTTACCAGGCGTTGGGAAATAATGGAACGTAAGTTTAAGGATAAGTCGGCAAACAGTTTCTTTTGTTTTTCAGTAGGAAAAAACCCTACTACACGGTCGAGGGCTTGGTTGGCACTGTTGGCGTGCAGAGTTGCCATGGCTAAGTGACCGGTTTGTGCGAGTTCAAGTCCAAATTCCATGGTTTCTTTGCTGCGGATTTCGCCGACCAGAATGACATCTGGAGCTTGGCGCAGGGTGTTGTGCATGGCGTCTTCCCAACTGCGTGAATCAACACCGATTTCGCGCTGCATGATGACGCAGTTTTTGTGCGGATGCACGTATTCGATGGGGTCCTCAAGGGTGATAATGTGTCCGTAGCTGTTGGCATTGCGGTGATCAATCATGGCTGCCATGGTGGTGGATTTGCCCGAACCCGTGCCGCCGACCATTAACACCAGTCCGTTTTTATGCGAAATCACTTCTTTTAAGACCGGCGGTAAGCCTAATTTGTCGAAATTGGGCACTTCTGCGGTAATCACCCGCGCTACCAGTCCTTGACAGCCTTGTTGGACGAAGGCGTTGCAGCGAAAGCGTCCCACCCCTGGCGGATTGACTGCAAAGTTGCATTCTTTGGTTTCTTCGTATTCCTTAAGCTGTTTATCATTCATAATGCACTGCGTGAGTGCTTTTGAATCTGCGCCCGATAAAGGTTGTTTCATCATCGGGGTCATTTTGCCTTTGATTTTCATGGCGGGGGGAAAGCCTGCCGTGATAAATAAATCAGAACCGCCTTTTTTGACCATCAGCGTTAATAAATCACGAATGAGTTTACTGGCTTGATCTCTTTCCATTGTGCTAATCCTAAAAACAAAACTTATAAGAAGGAATCTTTGTTCGCCGCTTTTTCGCGTGCCATATCGCGGGTGATGACTTTGCTGGCAACCAATTCTTGCAGTTTTTGATCAAGCGTTTGCATGCCAAATTTTTGCCCGGTTTGAATGGCAGAGTACATTTGTGCAATTTTGTTTTCGCGGATCAGGTTACGAATAGCGGGCGTACCGACTAAAATTTCGTGCGCTGCGACACGCCCCCCGCCGACTTTTTTTAGCAGGGTTTGTGAAATCACAAATTTTAAGGATTCCGATAACATGGCGCGGATCATGTCTTTTTCGGCGGCGGGGAAGGCATCCACAATACGGTCAATAGTTTTTGCCGCTGAACTGGTGTGTAGCGTACCAAACACAACGTGTCCGGTTTCTGCCGCTGAGAGGGCGAGACGAATGGTTTCTAGGTCGCGCATTTCGCCGACCAGAATTACGTCCGGGTCCTGGCGCAAAGCGGATCGCAAGGCTTCACTAAAACCCAGCGTGTCGCGGTGTACTTCGCGCTGCGTGACCATGGATTTTTTCACCGGATGAACAAATTCAATCGGGTCTTCAATGGTTAAAATATGCCCAGCTTCAGTCTCATTACGATAATCCATCATTGCCGCTAAGGTGGTGGATTTGCCGGAGCCAGTACCGCCGGTGACGAGAATAATGCCACGCGGGGTCATGGCAATGTCCTTAAATAGAGGCGGGGCTTTGATTTGTTCGAGGGTCAGAATTTCTGAGGGAATGGTACGAAATACTGCGCCCGCCCCACGATTTTGCGTTAAGGCATTGACGCGAAAACGCGCCAGTCCAGGAATTTCAAATGAAAAGTCACATTCCAAGTATTTTTCATATTCTTTGCGCTGTTTGTCGTTCATGATGTCATACACCATGTCACGCACTTGGCTATGTTCCAAAGCCGGCAGATTGATTTTTTTCATTTCGCCGCTGGCACGAATCATCGGCGGCACACCCGCGGATAAGTGCAAATCTGAAGCACCATTTTTCACACCGAAAGCTAATAACTCACCAATATCCATTGATTTTTTCCTTTTAATGTGTTCGTAGTGAGAATTTTATTCTCACTTTGAGGAATAAGGTCCCCAGCACAAACTAAAAATCGGGCTAAAAGATAACACGAAATTGCCTGTGCGGCTATTTCTTAGCACTGGGATCGCCAATCTCCCGATTAGCGTAGCGGCAGCCGCTGGTGCTGGTCGGCAGATCAAGGAGTGGTGCTGCCGCCAACTTAATGACAGTGACGCAGCGCGTGGCAACGAGATAGAGAAATGACGCGGTTCGTGCCTCGCCGCCTCCTTGTGTGTCCTGAAGGAAAGCATAGCTTTCCATGCTGTATTGAAGATGAGAGAAGGTCTCTCGGTTTCGGCAACCCGATGCTGGAATCAAATCACCCCGTGCGGTCCACCGTTAAGAGCGATGGTCGTGAGCGACGTGAAAAAAGGCAGTGAAAAACTGTAAGGAATTGGCGGAGACAGGTCTGCAAACCGAAAGCAACATCAACATAGAGATAGAGCATGGTCGCATCACTGAGCGTCGAGCAGGGCTGTATTCAACTGAAAACTCTGCAAAAGTCTGCAAGTCATTGATTTTAAGTAGAGCGTATTTGCATAAGTGATTGATTTTATTATAGGCAAGAAAAGTTTTTCGGAGTTCTCAGTATTTTGTGGTCATTTCTTCATGCAAATAATGCAAACTTAGCTTTGTCTCTCGTCCTCGCGCTCGGTCGTGGAAACGCCTAACAAAGGCTTCATGGCGTTAGCTGTGCCTACGCCTAAACTGCTGATGTATAGCAGTAAAGAACTGTAAATGCCAAAATGAAATAAGAACACCCCGCCTATGCCGATGACACCGGGGATCAAGGCTGAGGCAAAGCTGTGTTTGATGTTGTCACTTAAGCCTTCGGACAAGTCAAATAGTTTGGGCAACTGCGCAAGATTTTTTTCCATTAAAATAATCCCCGCGCTATCCATGGCGGCATTTGACGCACCTTGCAACGAAATGGAAACATGGGCTTTTTTGAGGGCGATGGTGTCGTTGATGCCGTCTCCAATAAAACACACAGATTTGCCTTGTTGTTGCAATGCTTCAATCCGTCGCGCCTTATTTTCTGGCAGAGTCTGCGCGAAATAGTGATCAATACCCAGTGTTTCAGCAAGCTGCTGGGTGGGTTTTTCTTGATCGCCGGAAAGGATGTAGAGTGTTAGTCCGCGTTTTTGTAGCTGTTCTATGACGGTTTGCGCTTCGGGACGAACAGTGACATGTAACTCGACTGCGCCGATCAATTTCCCATCGACCGCAATATACACTGCCGAATGACCGTTTGCGTCGCTGTCTGCCTGCAAGTCGTGTGCTGCCAGCGACATTTCAATCTCAAGTAAAGCCATGAAGCGGTAGCTGCCGACTTGCACAATTTGCTGTTGAAGCTCGACTTTGATGCCGTAACCAATATCATACTTGGCGTTTTCGATGAGAGGTACGTCGAGTTGACGCTCTCTAGCCGCTTGTAAAATAGCGCGGGCGATGGGGTGAGTCTGCTTAAATTCGGCAGCGGCGGCGAAGACCAATACTTGATCTTCACTGTAGTTTGACCATGAGTGTATGAGTCCTATATGCGGTTGTTCTAACGTGAGGGTGCCGGTTTTGTCAAATACAACGGTATCTACATCGCTGAGTAGCTCTAAAGAACGCCCATCTTTAATCAAAATGCCTTGTTCAGTGGCAAGCTTGAGAAAATTGAGCACACCTATGGGTGCTGTGACGCGAATGATTTCTGAAAAATTGCAAGAAATCAAAGCAATGCTGCTAACAGGTCCGAGCGCGACTAAACCTAGCGCGCCGGTGGCTAATGTGGGAATGACTAAACGATCTGACAGTTGTTGACTTTTGGCTTCGACTGAGGCGCGAAAATCGGAGGTGTTGCGCAAAATATGGGTGATTTTTGCGGCTGCGGTAGATTCTCCGCAGTGTTCAACTTGCACCAGCAGCTTGCCCGATACCAGCATGGTGCCAGCCAGTACGCTATCGCCGACTTGACCTTCAATCGGTTGCGCTTCTCCGGTCATAATGCGCTGATCAATGCTTGCATTGCCGTCAATAATGATGCCGTCAATAGGAATCAATTCGCCGGTATGAACCACCAGAATGTCGCCGACTGCGACTTGCTCAAAAGCTATTTCGATTTCTATGCCTTCCTTAAATAACCATACAGTACGCGGTTGATTGGCAAAAACATTCATCATTTGTTGTTTTGACTGGTCCTCAGTTTCCAGCAACAGGCGTTGTGCAACCAGATACACGACACAGGTCGCCGCGCTGGCAACGTAATAGCGCATACTCAATGCGCCGACCATGGCAATAACATCAACAATGCTGGATTTGAATTTTTTTTCTGTGAAGGCTTGATGCAGAGATTCAAAAATAGGCACGCAGCTATACAGAATTAAAGCGACTGCCGGTAGCAACAAAATAGGCAGAAAAAATTCGCCAACAACGGCTGTAGCTAGTCCCGCAGAAGCGGTCATCAGATACTCTTTGAGTTGTTTTTTTTCGGCTTCTTGAGCGGAGCTGTCTGTGTTGCTTGGTGTTAGCTGTTGGTTTGGCTGAGTGGTTAGGGCTGAAGTTGTGTTTTTAGCGGCTTGTTTTTGTATCAAACGCTTTCCCGCATAAAGCAGGCTTGCGCCTATACTGCCACCGCCTAATACCAGTAAATGTAACATGAATAAATTCCTGTAACGTATCCGTCTTTTTGTGGCGGACACAGCGCAAAAAGACGCGCCTTAATCCGCCCTAGGAGCCTGTCCGAAAACTTATCAATCACCGTACCTACGTTGTTCAGACTCATCTTCTCTGGTAGCCTTCCCGCATTTTCCTCAATGCTTTCCAGAGCCGTTTTGACTTCTTGCTTATCATTGGCGTTTTGGCTGAGATGCTGCCCGACGATGATTGGGGGGTCACTGTCAACGTTGATTTGCCCGTTGTAACGGTCCCCGTCTTACGACGGTAGTCGAAGTCCCCTTTCTTGCCCATGATGCGGGCATCGGTATCCGCGAAGCTGCGTTATTTTTGCGAAAGTCGCTTAA
>CAZOSP010000039.1:0-30498 GCA_964582525.1 uncultured Thiomargarita sp.
GACTCGTTGCTGGAGGTTATCCAATTGAGGAATGGCTTGGCTCTGAATTGCTGGGGCTTTCTTATAAAAAATATTTTAATTTCAGTATAATGTAACTTAGCTTAGAGTGTCCGGTTAAGAAGGAAAATATCCATGAACAATACAGAGTCTCAGCAATTCTCACCGCCGCCAAAATCCTGCTAAAATAGCCCAAACAGACACCCTAAAACGAACAGGTCAGACACCCCATGCCACGACACTACTCTCGCCCCCGCCGCGTGAAAATCTAAAATTCCATCGCAGCCTTTCCATAGAAAACCTGTTAAAGATTATTCAAGCCACAGTCAATAAAATCCCCGATCATCGCATTGGGAAGCCTGTATATTCAATGCGTGACGTAGTAATGTCAGGATTTGCAGTGTTTGCATTCGCAGGTGGCGGGGGTCTGAACGGTTACGCATCATTTAGTTTTTTATCTTTATTTTTATCTATATCCAACGGTTTGTCAGGGTCAACAGGTTTGCTTAGATCAATCTCAGGTACAGTCAAATTGGCTTTAGTCTCTTCAACAATATCGTGCATGTCATTTTGCTTCATCATGTCTTGTAGTTCTTGTAAGCGCATTTCGCGGTCAATATCGCCTTTGACGCTGCTGATGTAGGCACGGGTGCGTCCTACCCACACGCCTAACTGCCGCGCAATAGCGGGCAATTTATCAGGTCCTATGACTAACAGACCGATAACCACGATAATAATAATTTCCCAAGAGCCGATGTCGAACATGAGTTAATTACGCAGCCTTAGATTTATGTTTTTCATGTGTTTCAAGACTATCTATTGCATCCTGTATCTGCTGTAGTAAAACAAAAACTTCCATGCGAGAAGCTCCTGCTCTGCTTTGCAAATCAGCATCAGAAAGCGCAATGCCATTACATAATTCATTAACAATGTTGTTGAATGTAATGAGTTCGTTCTGTGTTTGATTAACTGCTCCAAACTCATGCGCGCGTTCTTCAAAAGCATGAGCAAATGCAATTTTATGCGCAATATCTTGGTTTTGAAGCACCATCAATGCACCTTTACAAAATGAGATTAAGGATTGCGTTCTTTGCTGCCGATCTGACCTTCAATAATGGTTTCTTTACCGGTTTTGTCTTGTTCAGGGGGGAGTTTTTTGTTGTCGTCGTCAGCTTTTTCTTGTTCTTGTTCGCCTTCTCGCATAGAACTGCGGAAGTTTTTAATGGCTGTGCCTAAATCGCCGCCAATATTGCGCAGTTTTTTAGTGCCAAATAAAACGATAACGATTAATAATACAATCAGTAATTGCCAAATGCTAATGCCGCCAATGCCCACGTTGTTTATCCTCTTTGAGTGTTGATTGAGAAAGCTTAAATTAACCAAATCCGGGCAGTTTTTGACCACCCAGCAGATGTATGTGTAAATGAAAAATCTCTTGTCCGCCACCTTTGCCAGTGTTGATAATGGTGCGAAAGCCTTCACTCAAACCTTGTTCTTCGGCGAGTTTGGGTAGCAGGCGCGTGATATGTGCGATCAGTGTATCATGGCTGGCGTTTAATTCTTTGAGGCTGATAATGTGTTCTCGCGGAATGACCAGTAAATGCACATCGGCTTTGGGATTAATGTCTTTAATGACAATGAGTTGTTCGTCGCTATAAAGCATATCGGCGGGGATTGTGCCGGCGATAATTTTACAAAATAGGCAGTCTGGGTTGCTCATGCAGTGCGCCTTGTGGTGGTGAAGACTTGCCATTTTAGCCTTGACAGTCTTGGGTTTTATTTAGGATTTACGCTGGGCTTTTTCTTCTAAGCCAGATAGACCAAAACGCCGATCCAGTTCTTTGATAACATCCTGCGGACCTAAGCTATGATAGGCTAACATGACCAGGGTGTGAAACCATAAATCGGCAGTTTCGTAAATAATTTGTGCGGGGTCGCCGTTTTTGCTGGCAATCACTGTTTCAGTGGCTTCTTCGCCTACTTTTTTGAGAATTTTATCCAGTCCTTGGTGATATAGGTTGGCGACATAGGATTGCTCAGGATCGGCGTTTTTACGGGTTTCTAAAGTGCCCGCCAGTAGGCATAAAAAGTCTTCGTTATTCATTGGCTTCCGTTTTGTTAGAGGAGGTTTTATGGTCGGCTTGGCAATCTGTCGATATGATGTTGATAATATCGATCAAGTTTCCCCACATTTTGAATCCCATCTGCCCTGTTGCTAACCGCGCCTGAACTTTAACCCGTAAGCCTTCTTGTTGGAAAACTTCGTTTAAGTGCTTGGGCAGATATTTTTTCGGCTTTTCGTTGTCTAGTGCGTCAGCCTCTATGCCATAAAAGCCGCCTTCAATGGGAAGATAAACTATGCTGCCGATAAATTCAAAGGTTTGTTCGGTATTGGTTTGTTCGGCATTGTCGGAGTCGGCTGCATTCACAGAAACCAGGCTGCCTAGACTGAGTAACATGAAAATCGCTAAAAATGTGTTGCTTGGGAAGCTTTTTAACATTGTCAAACTCCTTTGTGGGGTATGGCTAGGGTAACGCGCTTCTTGGCGGTATGTCAGCGGTAGATAAGATGCGCGCCATTATACAGCACCTTTGAGATTTATCATCTGCGTGTTTGTGCTGTGTCATCAATCAAACGTCCTTCTTGTAAAATCAAAGCACGGCAGCCGGTGGAACGAATCAGATTGAGTTCGTGTGAGGCGATTAACACCGTCACCCCGACTTGGTTAAAATCCAGAAATAACTGCATGATTTCCCGCGATAATTCTGGGTCAAGATTACCTGTGGGTTCATCGGCAAGCAACAGCGGCGGTTTGTTGACCACCGCACGGGCGATGCCGACGCGCTGCTGCTGACCGCCCGATAAGGTAATCGGATAACTGCGCTCTTTGTCGAGCAAGCCGACTTTATCCAGCGCGGCGCGCACGCGGCGGCGAATGTCTTGATGGCGAAAACCCGCAATGACTAAGGGTAAAGCGACATTGTCAAATACGGTGCGGTCAAATAATAAACGATGTCCTTGAAAGACAATGCCCATGCTGCGCCGTAAATATGGAATGCGAGCATAGGACAAACGTCCAAGCTGTTGACCATTAATAATAATTTGTCCGCTGCTGGGTTTTTCGATGAAAGCGATCAGGCGCAACAGGGTGCTTTTTCCCGCGCCCGAATGTCCGGTTAAAAATGCCATTTCGCCGCGTTTGATATGAAAACTGATGTGTTTGAGGGCTTCAAAACCGCCGGGATAGCGTTTGTTGACAGCATCAAAACGAATCATGAATCAGCGTCCGTATTTTTTCTTAAACGCACGGTATTCGTGGCTTTTTTTATAGTTGGCTCTCAGCACTTTGTGACTATCATAAATGGTCCAGATGGGCATTTTGTTCGCCTGTGCTTTGGCTTGCAGTGTGTCAAAGTAATTTTTGTATTTGACATTGGGCGGATAACTGGCTGCCCAAGCGTAGCCCTGTTTAATCAGAGTGGCATTAAAAAACTCGCCATTGGGCAGATAAATATAGGCTAATTCGCGTCCAAATTTATCGGTTTTTTCTACATCGTAAACAAGGATGATTTTTTGCCCGCGCGGCAGGCGTTGTTTGGTAAAATCCGATGCTTGTTTGCCAAAGGGGGCAATATTCATATACAAGGATTTGCGGCTTTCAGGCGTATCCACGCCAATCATGCGTATTGACACTGGCTCTTCCCCCGTGTTAGGCGGCTCAACTTTTACCGTATCGCCATCAACATGCCCGACCACTCGCGTCATCCGTGCTTTGAGTGTGAGCAGCAATAGATATAAACCCGCCATGAACCATAGGCGGCGCGCCCCCAACCATAGCAGCATGACAAGCGTCAGTAATAGCAACGCGGCGGCAAGATAGCTGCCCTGCGGAATACCTAAAAAATCCGGATTTTCTGCCAGTTGGAAACGCGCATAAGCAAACCACCAACGCAGCCACTCCATCAACCAATAAAAATATTCGCTCCAGCCGTTGCTTGATTCCATGGTGTTTTACTCTGGGATGCTTTCAGATGTTCGGTAGTCCTAAACGAGTAGGCTGATAGCTAGATGGGTTCGCGCCTACCGGGTATCTAATTGCGTTAAATAACGCTTGCTGTTATTTCAATTCACCGCTGATAGGTATAATGCAATATTGATTTGTCTGCATTTGCTTCACCGCCTTCAACGACCGTAGGCTCTCCCCAACTATTTTTTGCTGCTTCTTGTGTGACCGCTTTTCTTAGTAAACGGTTTAATTGTGTCGCTTGTTGAAAATCCTGCTCGCTGCCGCGCACCTGTAACTCCAACAACACCTCAGCAGCGTGAATTTCCATTGGCTTAACGGTTTGTGTCAGCCCTAAGCCCTCTAAATAAGTGACCAGTGCCAAATAATCCCGATAAGACTGCACATTTTCAATACGCACCGACAGGGTTTGTGACGCTTGCGTAACACGCTCAGAACGCTGCACTTGCGCCGATAATCGATCGGTCAACTGCTCAATACCCGCGCTCAAACTTGCTTGCAAGCTCGCCTCGCGCCCTTCCCAAGCAAATGAATCGGTCTGTGTATGGGCTTTCCACACTGAAGACCAACGCCCCTCTTGCTCACGCACCTGTGCAAACAACACCGCATCGGGTTTGTAACGCTCGCCGCTTTGCAATGCCGCTGGTCGTTCTAAATCCAACATGGTGTCACTAGACACCTGCTGCCGATCTTGCAAATCTAACAGGGGCAACAACAAGGGCAGACCGCGCCGCGCTGCCGCGTGCGACAAAAATTGCGCCGCCCGCGGATGATATTCCTCGCTGACCAAACCGCTGGGGGCGACATCTATCCAAGCCAATACCAGTGGGCGATTTTCTCCCCACAGTGGTATTCCTACTTGCTGCATAAATGCCTTTACATCATGCGCGTGAAAATTAACCACCAACACCGAGCGCGGCAAATCCCCGTGCGCCGCCGGGCGACTTTCATACACATATCCCTGCACCCACTTCGCTGCTTGAGATAATTGCTGTTTAACCGCTGCGTCCTGCAAAAACTGTTGCTGCCCGGATAATTTCACCAACAGGTCGCCTAATGCTTTACGCAAAGCCTGACTACGCGCCGCGGGTCCGCGTCCTTCCACCGCCACTTCAACACGATACCAATCATCTAGCGTTTGCGTAGCCGCAAAAACCGGCAGTCCCGAGGCGCCACCAAGACACAAGCACAACAACAGCCGCTGCATAAAAATCAACCTAATGATGGGTATGCTAAGATAAGTCCGTTTCAACAAAAGCTCCTTTGTTATTCATTAAACCCCCAAGAGTGGCAGTCATGCGTCAAAAGCCTAGCAAAACCCAAGCAACCGTAGCCGAGCAAGCTCAAGCCATTTCAGATGCCGATGCAGAAATCAAGCGCACCGAGCAACTGATACACCGCATTGCCGAGCTTGAATATGAACAGCGCAGCTCACGCGAACAAATCAGCCGTTTAACCACAGACAAGGATCGCATTGAAGCCGCCTTAAAAAGGCTTAAAGACGAGCGGGCGCAAATGGCAGCCGACATGGAAGCGGCTCTACAAACCAAATTGACCAAGATGTTACAAGCAAAAGAACAGGAACAACAAGCTCTGCGCGAAAAAATAGCACAATACCAAGCCGAGACCGAACAACAGATGCTGAAGTTGCGCCGCGAGCGAGACGAGGCATTGGCACTGACACAAAACAACGCTTTGGAAGACTTAGGCAAAAATACCATTAAATTTCATCACAAGCTGTTGCTGTTACTCGGTGTTATTGGCTTTTTATTGTTTAGTTTATTGCTTTTTTTAATTATGCGTAACGCCACATGAGTTGACTAATAAATGCTCTAAAAGCCGTTCATAAATGGCTGACAAAGTATCCAATTCCGCTACGCCTACGCATTCATCTATTTTATGAATTGTCGCGTTTAAGGGTCCGAGTTCTAGCACTTGCGCACCCGTAGGCGCAATAAAACGCCCGTCAGAGGTGCCGCCCGCCGTAGATAATTGGGTATCAAAACCGCACACATCACGAATTGCGGCTTGCGTGGCTTGTACTAAAGCGCCGCCTGCGGTCAAAAAGGGATAACCCGAATGCTCCCATTGCAGACTGTAAGCCAGTTTGTGCGACTGCAATAATTGCTCAACACGCTGTTGTAGCTGTTCGTGAGTCAGTTCGGTGCTATAGCGAAAATTAAACACCACCTGTAAATCGCCCGGAATGACATTGGTCGCGCCCGTGCCAGCATGGATATTAGATATTTGAAAACGGGTGGGCGGAAAAAACTCGTTACCCTCATCCCACACTTCGTTGCACAAAGCCAGCATCACCGGCGCAAATTCATGGATTGGATTGTTTGCCAAATGCGGATAAGCGACATGTCCCTGTACACCATGCAAGGTCAAATAGCCATTTAATGAGCCGCGTCGCCCGTTTTTTACCGCATCGCCCAGTTGCCGGCTACTGGATGGCTCACCCAGCAAGCACCAGTCGATTTTTTCATTGCGGGCTTGCAGATAATCAATCACTTTGACTGTGCCATCAACCGCCGCACCTTCTTCGTCGCTGGTAATTAAAAATGCAATAGAACCCTGATGCTGTGGATATTTAGCGACAAAACGCTCGCACGCCGTCAGCATTGCCGCCAAGCTGCCTTTCATATCCGCCGCGCCGCGCCCGTACAAGATGCCGTCGGTGATTTTTGCGTCAAACGGAGGAAAACGCCAAGCCGCTTCAGGACCGCTCGGCACCACATCTGTGTGACCCGCAAATACCAGCAGGGGCGCACTACTGCCGCGCCGACTCCAGAGATTATCCACCACGCCAAAGCGTAGTGGTTGGTTATTAAAGCCCAACGCTGCTAACCGCGCCGCCAACAGTTGTTGGCAGCCTTTGTCCTCAGGGGTCACGGAAGGACGACGGATTAAATCAATGGCAAGTTCTACAGTGGGAGACATCATGTTCAGTTCATTCAAGAGAGTTAAGTAATAAAAGAAAGGCTTTCAGGTATGAAACACGCACCCTATTAAAGCAATTCTTCATAATCTGTTTCGCAGTAATAAGGCGATTCTTCATCTATTGAAAAATCCATACGTTTCTTAGTCAAATGCGGATTGTAATAAGGATCATGCGCAATATAGCTTTGTTTCCAACGCTGTTCCATAGTATCCACTTCACCCGCAAAGCGTTGTTGCTTCAGTGGATTGTCTTCAACACCGCGGCTTTTTGATTCAAAATGATAAAGCCATACGTGGGGTAGAACTACATGACGATAACCCGCATCGAGAATCCGCAAACAAAAGTCAACATCATTAAACGCCACTTGTAAACTTTCATCAAAACCATTCAGTGCTTCCCATACTGCACGGCGCACCATTAAACACGCAGCGGTAGAACCCGCATAATTAGCCACAATATTCAAACGCCCAATATAACCCGGCGATTCAACTGGATAATGTTTATGACTATGATTTGCCACGCCGCCTAACCCACAAATAATCCCCGCATGTTGTAAAGTATTGTCTGGATAAAGCAATTTACAACCCACGCCGCCAATCTCTTCACGCCGCACATAACCGACCATTTCTTCTAACCAATTAGACGGAGAAATGACTTGTGTATCATTATTCAATAATAACAAATACGCACCTTTTGCTGTTTTAGCACCGAGATTGACCATTTTAGAAAAATTAAACGGCATGACTTGCCAATGTACGCGGAATTGTGCTTTACCCAGCTTATCCTCATATCTCTTATATAGTTTCTTAATCGCCGTGCTTTTACTGCCATTATCGACTACCACAATTTCCCAGTTTTTATAAGTATTATTTGCGATCACAGAATCCACGCAAACCTTAAACAACGCCGCTTGATCTTTGTTCGGAATAATAATGCTCACCCGTTGTTGTTCTTTTTCCGGGACGGGATAATGCACTAAAATATGTGAACTGCCAAAAGCAAATTCAGCTTTTCCACCTTGTTGTTCACGTTCTAAAGCATCGCGCACCACGCGCAAGCCTGCTTCTACTGCATAGTTCTTCTGCCCTATATTGCCCGCCGTAGAACCGCCATGTTTCCGCCAATGATACAAGACGGTAGGAATATGCTTGACTTCACCGCCCAATTCAGTAATACGCAATGCCAAATCCCAATCCTGACTCCCCACCACTGTCAAACGAAAACCTTTTACTTCGCGCATACGGCTAGTGCGATACACCCCTAAATGCCCGATATACATTTGTCCGCGTAAATTCTCCGGCGACCAGTCGGGTTTGAAATGCGGCTCATCAAATACTTGACGATCTTCATCCCATTTATCTTCATCGGTATAAATGACATCAATATTATTTGGGTGTTTAGATTCATTTAAGCAACGTACCACTTCAATTAACGCATTTTTACTCAATAAATCATCATGATCCAATAAAGCCACAAATTCACCTTCCACCAAGTCTAATGCCGCATTGCTGGAAGCTGAAATATGTTGATTAACTTCACCATAATGTACTTTTATTTTATCCGGGAAGCGTGCTTTATACGCTTCCAAGATGATTTTAACCTGCGTTTGCGTAGAAGCATCATCGGCAATACACAATTCCCAATGCGGATAAATTTGTTGTACAACGGATTCCAAGCAGGCGCGTAAATAAAGCGCGGGTGTATTGTAAGTTGGAATGACCACACTAATGAGCGGTTTATAGTTTAGTGTTGCTAATGTTCTAAGCAAAGCTGCGGCATCGGGTTCAACATAATGATAATGTGGTGAAATATATCCAGAACGCCGCTTATGATTAGAGGTCAACCAAATCCCCAACAAGTGGTCTGCATTATCCGTATCGGGAGAGTGTAACTCACACCAATAACGCCCAGCAGTTAAAGGACGTGACAAATTAAAAGCCGCAAAACTATGGTCTTTAGCATATTGTCCTTGCAATCGTGCATTAATAACTTCAGCATTTTCTATGTCTAAAGGCGTGAGTTGCAGTTCTAAGGTACACTGATTGGTGCGTAAATAGGTCGCCATTTTAAGCAACAGCGCATCGACTTGCAATGGGTGTGGCCATTCAAGCAACCAACGCAGAGTTTTGTGTTGTACTATCGGCAGAGGAAAGGCTATATCAGCATAAGCCGGCACAAACTCATGAACATGGCTATTATGTCCAATAAAAGCCTGCAAGATAGGAGTCCAACCAAAGGCATTCAAATCCAACAAAGAACAACTGTGTTCAAAAGCCAAAGGTAGCGTAAGATGTGTTAATAATTCATTAGTGCGCTGCACCCAACGCTGCGTACTTTGTTTTTGATATTGTTCCAAATGCTGAATAGATTGATTTAAGTTGTCCGCATTTTGTTGGCAGTGTTGAACCTCATTGATAAAATGCTGTTTTTCCGTCATGCAAGCGGCATGAGTATTGGTAAGCGCATTTACTGTTTGATTAAGCTGCGCTAACTCCTCAAGCAATTTGTCTATAGCTTGATTTTTTTGCTGTAGTTCTTGTTCCTTTGTTTGTATTTGTTGCGTAAACTCCTGCTCTATTAGCTGTAGTTCTCGCTCTTTTGCTTCTATTTTTTGTGTTAGTTGTAGCTCTATTGCTTGAGTTTTCTGCGTGATTTCTTGCTCTTTTATTTGTATTTTTTCATTGCACTGCATCAGTATTTCTTGATTTTTTTGATGAGCGACCTGCAAACGCTCTTGACAAAGCAATTGTTCTGCATATTGTTCGGTATGTAGCCGCTGATTTTCTTGGGCGAGCTGCTGGTTTTGTTCTTGTGTGGCTTGCATTGCTTGGGTTTGTTGCTGTAGGGCTTGCTCTATTTGTTTTTTGTGCGCTTCTGTTTGTTTTAGGTTTTCTTGATAATATTGATTTAATTCATCTTGTTTGGTATCGCGTAATTGCACAAAAGCCAGACTTGCACGTTGTAACTCAGCAGGGGTCAGAGTAGGCAAATGCTTGGCAAAAAAGCGTTCTCGATTAATGATTTCTTGCGTAACATTTTTACCTGTTGTGTAAGACTCGCCCCACACACAATAGTTTGATACCGGCTCGGCTACATACTGCACCCCTTGTCCGCGGGTTAAACGATAAAAAAAATCCCAATCTTCGAGAAATTCAAAATCCTCATCAAAACCACCAATTTCTTTTGCGCGTTCATGTTTACAAATGTAAGCACAAATCGGTACATAGTTGTTTAATAATAAAACATCAGGATTGTAGCTTTCTGCAAATAAACCAATGCGCTGGCTTTGCTTGCTTTCACCCTGCATTTTAAGCAAATGCACCTGCCCATAAATCACGCTTTTATCCCAAGCAATAAACCGCGCTAAACGACTTAAGCCCTCGATTTCAAAAGTATCATCATCATCCAAAAATGCCAGCCATTCGCCTGTTGCTGCTGCAATGCCGGTGTTAGCAGCACGGCTACGCCCTTGCACTTTATCATGCTCAATGTAGCGCAAACCACCACTGAACAAGTCCTTAAAGCGTTGTATAAGCTTATCTATATGACAGCCACCATCATTGACCACCACTGCCTCCACTCGCGGGTAGCTTTGCGCCACCAGACTTTGTAGGGCGCGTAGCAGCAAGTTAGGACGGTTTTGCGTGCGTACAATGACTGAAATCAACGGATAATTTTGTTTTTGAAGTAACTGCGTGGCTTGTGCAAAGGCTTTAGAAGGATTGGGTATAGCAAAATGACTTTGTGCATTTGTAAACTGATGGGATGATAAACAATAAAAAAGTGCTGTTTGATAATGCGCATTACAGGGCACTTTTTCATCCAAGCCATAAAACCAAAGCTCTGCATTAATGTCAAGTTGATTTAAGGCTTCCACAACAGTTGCACTGAATTGCGCAGCAGAATTTTCTTGCCACGCCGAAGGTATCCAAATAATATTGGCTTGGGTGGCTAATAATTGCGCTTGAATTTTATCAAATAAAGCTTGTGTGGGTTGAACATTTTTACTATCAAAGTTCCAATAAACATGTTGCGCAGCCATTATATTTGTAGTGGCTTGACATTCTTCATCAGTGACGAACACCAGAGTCACTGTGTTGTTTGCGCTGAGTATTTGATCTAAGCTGTTTTCTAGTGTATTTTCATTGTCTTGTTGAAATACAAAAATTAAATAATGCCCAGCAGGATATTGAATGTCAGACGGGCTGCTCTGCTTATCGGAAGCAGTTGTGTTCATAATGACTCCGTTATGAATTTTAAGCTTAAAAGAAATGAACTCAAGCGTTAGCTGGTTGCTTTGCTGTTGCTAAAAAGTAGTTATAATGCGCCGCGCCTGACATTGCTTGCAGAGATATTTTTAAGCACTTAAAAATTAAGCAGTTAAGTCACTATGATAAAGCAAAAATACAGTTTTTGGCAGGTATGAGTACAGTCCGCCGCATCAGTGTCGATTTGCGCGATTGCTTGGTAAGTGGCGGTTATTTTAGCCTATACAATACAGGTACTCATGGCGGCTAGAATATGCGTTTTTCATAAACTTATGTCAAGATATTTGCTATGCAGAAGGTTTACCATTAGATTTAAAACAGATGCAGATAAACCAACCCTTTATTGTAAGGTTCGACACTCCACGCACATCCCACTTAACACGAGGCACATTGAAATGTTTATAGCACGCATAGTATTCATCGGTCTAGCGGTAGGCTATTTAAGCGGCTGCGCCAGCACTGCCGGCATAGAAGCCCAACAAACCCCAGACGGCGCGATTAATATCACGGAACACAGCAATTTAGGTGTACGCATTAGTCAAGTCAAGGGGCACCACACGGGCGACTTGTACAAAGCGCGTGTGTTGTTGGAAAACACCACAGACTACATGCTAAGCCTACAATATCAATTTAACTGGTACGACGAAGGCGGCGACGAAGTTGCCATAGACAGCTACGCTTGGACTCCCATCACCCTATACGGACGCAACCAAAAAACCCTGAGCAGCTTATCGCCCGACATTTTCAGCAAATCCTTTCGCGTTACAGTACGCGATCTCAAATCCAGCAAAACCTTCAAAACCAACTTTTTTGGTATTCGCTAATGTTTGACGCATTAATCATCGGCGGCGGCTTGGTCGGCAGCAGCCTCGCCTGCGCACTACAACAACAAGGCTTAAAAATCGGCTTAGTCGAAAGCCATGCTTGGGCTAAAGACACGGATGTGGCGTTGCAATACGATGATCGGGTGATTGCGCTGGCATACAGTAGTCGCAATATATTCAAAGGCTTAGGCTTGTGGTCAAAGATTGCCTCGCAAGCCACACCGATCCAGCATATTCACGTTTCAGATCGCGGACATTTTGGCTTTGCCCGCTTGCACAGCAAAGAACTACGATTAGAAGCACTCGGTCATGTCATTGAAGCTAAACTACTAGGGCAGGCATTACAGCAAAAGATCAATCAGGCGCGGCGCATTGACATTTTTGCGCCCGCGCAAGTCAAGCAGGTACAGTTAAGCGATGAATTAGCCAGCGTTGACATTGCGCAAGCTGGCAAAAAACACCACCTACAAACCCGCCTGCTCATTGCCGCTGATGGCAGCAACAGCGCAGTCTGTCAACAGCTCAAACTGCCCGCACAGCGTTATCATTACGGACAAACCGCCCTTATCGCCAACGTCACGCCAACTGCTGCGCATAACAACATCGCCTATGAACGCTTCACCCACAGCGGACCCTTAGCACTGCTGCCGATGCGCGAAAACCGCTGCTCACTGGTTTGGACGGTGCGCAATGAACAGGTTGCGTCCTTGCTGAAAATGCGCGATGCAGATTTTCTCAGTGCCTTACAGCAACGTTTTGGCTGGCGTTTAGGGCGTTTTCAGCAGATCGGACAACGCCATGCCTACCCTCTATCACTCATGGTATTAGAACAACCCCTACAAAAACGCTTGCTAGTGATAGGCAACGCCGCACACACCTTGCACCCGGTTGGCGGACAAGGCTTCAATCTAGGCTTACGCGACGCATCAGCAGTCGCACAAAGCCTGCAACAGGCTCAACAGCAACAACATGACTTAGGCGCGGCAAAAACCCTGCAATATTACAAAAAATTACGCCAAACCGACCAAACGCAAGCCATCCGATTAACCAACGCCCTAGTACACGCATTCTCCAACGAAAGCGGTCATTTATCCTTATTGCGCAATCTTGGTTTGTTAAGCTTAGACCAATTTCAGCCGCTAAAACAAGTCTTTGCAAAGCACATGGCAGGACTTGGACGACAAACCACGCGCTTAGATGCCGCCTGCCGCGATGAGTTCAATCTTCACATCAACTATAGATTTTCAGATCATTAAATTCTTGAAGCAAACCTGACAGGTCTTCAAGACCTGTCAGCCCAGTAGGGGACTCACCAGTAAATAACTTACCCGATTTACGGTACAATGAGCCAACACAAAAACTTGGAGTTATATCTCAATGCTGGAAAAATTAACCGACGCAGGCATAGCGATGATTAAAAAAGCTGCCAAGCTATTAACCGGCAGCAAGAAAAGACAATACATTGCGGAGGTCGCTGTAGCGTTTTTAGATGGAAATGCCCGCAAGACTGCGGTATATGTCAATGACTTTGAGACACCCATAGCAAAAAAATTAGTGTAGATCGGGTGTATTGTTCTCCTGGTTCTGATCTTCCTCGTCAGTCTTTAGTGAGGGCGGATTGCCTAATATTAATAACTGCAATACAGAGGATTGACACACCTGCCTTGCAAATGTTGCGGTGCAGCGTAAAAATACTGTCATACTTTTTTTGTAAGCAAGCCGTTGTCTCAGCTTTTTTATCCTTTGAGCTATTTGGCTTGGCGCGACTTCGGGAACAAATCATCACAAGTGAAGCGTTTGCAAAGTTTCTGCCCCTGGTGGCTTACCGCATCTCGTCAGTTCGTCGTGAGGGTTCTTTATGACGCTCACACACACAAATACACCGACTAGGAGAACACTTATGACAACAGCAGAACCTATTAGCATGACCCGCGCAGCGCAAATCGAAGCCCTGCAACGTGACTGGGCAGATAATCCGCGCTGGACAAACGTCAAGCGCGGCTATAGTGCGGAAGACGTGGTGCGGCTACGCGGTTCCATCCAACCGCAATATACCTTAGCGCGACGCGGTGCAGAAAAGCTCTGGGAAAAAGTCAACGGCACCGCGAAAAAGGGCTATGTCAATGCGTTTGGCGCGATTACCGCTGGACAGGCAATGCAGCAAGCCAAAGCCGGGCTTGAGGCGGTTTACTTGTCAGGCTGGCAGGTGGCAGCAGATGGCAATAGCTCGGAAACCATGTATCCCGACCAATCGCTGTATGCCTATGATTCTGTGCCAACCATGGTGCGCCGCATTAATAACACCTTTAAGCGCGCTGATGAAATCCAATGGGCAAAGGGTGTCAATCCCGATGATGCTGATTATATTGATTATTTTTTGCCGATTGTGGCGGATGCAGAAGCTGGTTTTGGCGGCGTGTTGAATGCCTTTGAGTTGATGAAAAACATGATCGTCGCGGGTGCGGCGGGGGTTCATTACGAAGATCAACTGGCAGCGGTGAAAAAATGTGGTCACATGGGCGGCAAGGTGTTGGTGCCGACCGCTGAAGCAGTGCAAAAACTCATCGCCGCTCGTTTAGCCGCTGACGTGATGGGCGTGCCGACTTTGATTCTGGCGCGCACTGACGCAGAAGCCGCAAATTTATTGACCTCTGACGTTGATCCTAACGACCAACCTTTCTGCACCGGCGAGCGTACCGCTGAAGGTTTTTATCGGGTGAAAAATGGTTTAGAGCAGTCTATTAGTCGCGGTGTGGCTTACGCGCCCTATTCTGATTTGGTCTGGTGCGAAACGGGCAAACCGGATATTGGTTTTGCGCGTGAATTTGCCCAAGCCGTACAAGCGGCTTGCCCGGGTCAATTATTGGCTTACAACTGTTCGCCTTCTTTTAATTGGAAGAAGAACTTGTCTGACAGTCAAATTGCTTCTTTCCAAGAAGAACTGTCTGCACTGGGGTATAAATATCAATTCATTACCTTAGCCGGTATTCATTTGATGTGGTACAACAGCTTTGATTTTGCTTACCATTATGCGCGTGGTGAGGGGATGAAACATTACACGGAGATGGTGCAAGAGCCGGAATTTGCAGCGCGTGAACGGGGTTATACCTTTGTTTCTCATCAACAAGAAGTGGGCGCGGGTTATTTTGATGATGTCACCACTGTGATTCAAGGTGGTATTTCTTCTGTTACGGCATTGACCGGTTCCACCGAAGAAGAGCAGTTTTAGAAAAACCGTCTAGGTTGAAGTCCCCGCGAGTTTGAATTAAGTTCGCGTTAGATATTCAGACAGGTAAACACTGAGCGTTTGTAACCGTTCAGTTCCCCCTAAAACCTGACAGGTCTTTGAGACCTGTCAGGTTTTGCTGAGTAAGGGTGTGAACGCTTACGAGCGTTTACCTGTCGCACCGATGAAGTCACCTCTAGTCATTACCAGAGCGCTGTTGTCGCTCTGGTTTTTTTACGCCTATAGCACCGCCACATAGCGGCTGCCCATCCAAATAAGCTTGCTTGTCACGCAATACCACGCGCCCCTGTGCCAGCCAACGTAAGGCTTGCGGATAAATGGTATGCTCTTGTGTCAGCACTCTTGCGGCTAACGTAGCGACATCATCAGTAGGCAAGACCGGCACTTTGGCTTGCAGAATAATGGCACCAGAATCTAATTCTGCGCTGACAAAATGCACGGTCGCGCCGTGTTCTGTCTCGCCCGCCTGCAAAACCCGTTCATGGGTATGCAAGCCTTTGAATTTAGGTAATAATGAGGGATGAATATTGATCATTCGCCCGCTCATCGCTTGCACAAAAGAGGGGCTTACAATGCGCATAAAACCCGCCAGCGCGACGACCTCTGCGCCACGCGCTGCTATTTTTTGCTGCATTGCCGAGTCAAACCATTCGCGCTGCGGATAGTTTTGAGATTCAATCACTTCGGTGGCAATGCCCGCCGCCTGCGCAATCTGCAAACCTTGCGCATCTGGGCGATTGCTTAACACCAAACACACTTGATAAGGGCAGTCTGTCGTCAGGCTGTCTTGGATAATCGCCTGCATATTGCTACCACGTCCAGAAATCAAAATCGCAACTTGCGTTTTCATCTTCATCCATTCTTCCTTTTCGTTCAATAATCCTGATGGCATAATGCGCCCATGCAACAATTAGATCGCTACATCGCACAAAGTGTTTCTCTCGCTATTTTACTGGTGCTGCTGGTACTGGTGGGATTGTTTTTGTTTTTTACCTTTATCGAAGAGGTGCAAGATATTGGTATAGGCAGTTATGATACGGGATTGGCTGTGCAATATGTGTTGATGATTGCGCCGCGCCGTATTTATGAATTTTTCCCTATGGCGGCTTTGCTCGGCACATTATTGGGGCTGGGTACGCTGGCAAACAGCAATGAGCTGACAGTGATGCGTGCGGCGGGCATGTCACCCACGCGGATTATTGGCGCGGCAATGAAAATTGGCTTGTTGTTCATGCTGTTAGTGATAGCGCTGGGCGAAATTATCGCCCCCGAAAGCGAGCAGTATGCGCGCAATATGCGTTCGCTTGCGCAATCGGGGCAGGATGCCGTGCAGGCAGGACAGGGTTTATGGGCGCGAGACGGTAAACATTTTATCCGCATCCAAAACATCAAACCTGGCGGACATGTGGAAAAATTAAGTCTCTTTGAGTTTGATGAACATAACCGTTTACTCAAATTAGCCCATGCCGAAGAAGGCTTTTATCAAGGCGGTCAATGGCTTCTCGAAGGTTTAGCGCAAACCCGTTTTACGGACAGTGGCACTATCGCGGAAACTTTGACATGGATGGAATGGGAGTCACTGCTCAGTCCCGAACTCATCAGCGTTTTGATTGTAGAGCCTTCGCGCTTATCGACTTGGGAATTATACCGCTATATCAGCTACTTAGAAGATAACGCCTTGCACGCCGCACCTTATGAGTTGACCCTCTGGCAGCGTCTGATTTATCCGGCATTGACCCTGATTATGATTTTTCTTGCCGCGCCCTTTGTATTCGGCTCGCTGCGCAGCGTGTCCATCGGACAGCGCATTTTGGTCGGGGCTTTGTTAGGGGTTAGTTTCTACTTGCTCAATCAAGCACTGGGTTATGTGAGTTTGCTCTACGGCATCAGCCCTTTATTCAGTGCCTTATTGCCGCCCGCATTGTTTTTGATGTTGGGCATTTTATTGATGCGGCGGGTGTTTTAGGTCGCTCAAGTCGCTCATTTAGATAATATGTTGAGGAGAAAACCGCTATGGACAGCACAACTTATTTACAAGCCTCTGCTCGCACGGCTTCCACACAATTCCACAGCGAGATCGTGAATGCAGCGACGCTAGAAAATACTTTGCAGCAAGCCATCGCCATGGGGCAGCAGGTTGATGCGGTGAAAAAGAGCTTGTTTTATGGCAAGCCGTTAGCGGCGACACACCCCGCCTTAGTCTTGCAGGGCAGCGATTTGCCCGCATCGGGCTTAAATCCTGATGTGCTTCATGCGGCTTTGGGCTTATATACTGAGGCGACCGAATTGCTGGAAGCTTGTTTAGCCGTCATGCAAGGCGGGGTGTTAGATGAGGTGAATGCTTTTGAGGAATGCGGCGATGCGGAGTGGTATTTGGCGATGTTGTACCGCGCATTGGGGCGCACGCCCGAAGAGGCGAAAGCGGCAAATATTGCTAAACTTAAAGCCCGTTATCCCGATCAATTTGCCACTCAGCAAGCTGTTAAGCGGGATTTGGAAAGTGAGCGGCGCGTTTTAGAACATCACGCAAAAACAAGCCGTTAATTTCACACAAAAACCTTACAGGCGTTAAACACCTGTAAGGCGCAGGAAAAACTTATTTTAATAGCTGAATAAGTTCACTTTTTTTCGCTTTTTCAGCGACTTGCAAAGCCGTCAGCCCGTCTCTGTTGGTGAGGTTTTTATCAGCCCCCTTAGCCAATAATAATTCAAGCATTTTACGGTTACCATTATCTACCACTTCAAATAAAGGCGTGAAACCATCTTCGTCTTGAATATTGGGATTCGCACCATGTTCTAGCAGCAGTTTTAACATGGCAAAGTTGTCTTTGTCAGCCGCCCAGAGCAAAGCTGTTGCACCCACCTGATCTTTGCTATCTGCTTTAGCACCGTTTTCTAATAGCAGTTGCGCAATCACAAGCTGATTTTTGTCAGCCGCTATCATTAACGGAGTCAAGCCTTTTTTATTTTGCTGATTGGGATTAACCCGGTACTTCATCAAAGACTTCACCACGGGCAGATGCCCTTTTTCTATCGCGCCATGCAGAGCGGTGTCGCCGTAACGGTCCGAGGCGTTCGCGTCGGCACCAAACTCTAGCAACTGCTCAACAATGATGTCATAGCCAAGACGCGCCGCAATCATCATCGCGTCCCAACCCGAGCGGGTGCGATCATGCACGTTTGCGCCGAGTTCTACCAACATGGCAGACATTTCCGCATAACCATTTTCTGCTGCGTAAGTCAATGCGGTGGAACCCTCCTCAGTACGCGCATTGACATCCGCGCCTTGACTCAGCAGCACCACAACACTTGATGTACTGCCGCTTTCCACGGCTCGCATCAGCGGCGTTTTACCAAAACGACTGCCGCCGTTGACATCTGCGCCCTGTTCGAGGAGTTGTCGCACGGTGACAACATCGTCAACCATAGCCGCTTCGCGTAATTGCCGATTGAGTTCTGCAATATCGCTCGCCCAAATGGATGGGGAAAGCAATAAAAAACCCATTATTAAAAAAGCATATTTTCTCATGAGTGACCTCTGGATTAAACTTCTGGTTCTTCTGGCTCGTCAGGTTCTTTGTGAGCAACACCCTTATGGCAGTCAATACAAGTGCTACCTTCGTCTTCAGCATTTTCATGTTTTCTACGTGCAAAACGATCTTGCTCAGTAAAATCCATGTGTGCAAATGAATGACAACTGCGGCATTCGCGTGAATCATTGGCTTTCATTTTATCCCACACACGATTTGCCATATCCCAACGATGCGCTTCGTATTTTTCAGGGGTATCAACAGTCCCCATAATTTCGTGCCAAACGTCTTTTGCCGCCATAATTTTAGCCTGCATTTTGGGTAAAAAGGCTTTCGGCACATGGCAATCAGCACAACCTGCATGAACCCCCGTGCGCCCTTTCCAGTGCAACCGATCTTGTAATTCAACAAGATTGGTTTTCATGCTATGGCAAGAGGTGCAGAACTCGGTGGTATTGGTATATTCTAAGGCGGCACTAAAGCCGCCAACAAAGATGATACCGACAGCAAAAAAGATAATGCCGGTAATGAGCCATGTTTTCATATTGGTACAAACCTCCCGTGATGATATTTGGTTTTATTGTGTGTTTTGGTACTGAAAACTGCCCATTGGAGTACGAAAATTGGGCGCGAAATCGGGATTGCGCCAATCTGGTTTTGCCACCAATTTTTCGTCTGGGCGCAAACGCGAAGCATAATCAATAACAGCGCGCATGTCACGCTCGCTAAAGCGTTGAATTTGCTCAACCATGTTTTTATCAGCATTGCGCCGCTTGCCATCTCGAATCCAGTGCATCTGGCGCAATAAGTAACGATAGTTTTGTCCCTGCAAGCGTGGATAATACTCCTCATTATTGCCTTCGCCGTTCGCGCCATGACACTCAACACAGTTGTCTTCATAGAGCTTTTTGCCATGCGCCAAGTCATTACCCAATCCGACTAAATTGGCAGGATTCATTGGCAATTGCGCGACATAAGCTGCAATATCGGCAACATCTTGGCTGGTGGCTAAAATATTCGGCAAAGTAAAGGGATACATGGTGGGATTATCGCGGTTGCCGTTACGGATGTCGGCAAGCTGCTTAATCAGTACATTAGGATGCTGTCCGGCAATTTCTGGATAGCGTCCATCCGGCGTTCCCCAGCCAAAGGGCGTATGACAAATAGCGCAGGTTTCATAAATAGCCCGCCCATTTTGCAGATTAGGGGTTAATTTCATCGCTTCTTCTTGGTCTGAGGTGGATGTCCAAGCGAAGACTTGAGTGGAACACAATAAACTGATAGACAAGCTTAATGTGCGTTTTAATCGTTGCTGTTTCATTATTTCACTCCATTCCCATAGGTGTAGAAAGCACACATCATTTGTACGAGTTAAACCTGATTAAGTGATGAAAACCAAACAGGTTTTAGTTCTGATCATACTTTACGACTGATGCCATAAGTGCCAATCTCCCGATTAGCACCGCCGCCAACGGCGGCGTGTTGGCTGACTTGGAAGTCAGCCGCTCCCAAATGAGCCGCTCCCAAATGAGCCGCTCCCAGATATGCAAAGGTTTGGGCGCAGCTTACAAATTGACACCCATAAAGTATTTTTCATAGTTGGCTACGAGAGCCTCAGTGTAGCCGCCGTTTTTGAAGCTATCAAGTTTTTGTGTTTATCAATATCTTCGCCCGTTTTTTACTGGACACATTGCGGCACTCGTCAGTGCGCTTAAAGTCAGTGGTTTGCCACCATAATGAAACATCACTTCTTCATGGTAGCTAACCATGAGAGTAGGATTAAGATACGAGGATGCGCTAACGAGAAGAAGCGCATCAATTTTTGGAATACAATGACGCGGCTCGTACCTCACCACATTTTACGGTGCTTTTGAGACAGCCGCATCTTATTTTCGGATCATCTACTGTTATGACACAAACCCCCTCTGTAAGCCTCGAAGCAGCCCTACAACTTGCCTTGCAGCATTATCAACAAGGACACTGGGCGCAGGCAGAAGCCCTGTATCGCCACATCCTGCAACAACAGCCGCATCATGCCGAAGCCCTCAATTGGCTGGGCGTGTGTCGTGCGCAGCAAGATGATAATGTTCAAGCCATTGACTATATTAAACAAGCGGTACAGCTTGAAGGGCGAAATGCGGATTATCAAAATAACTTGGGCAATTTGTATTTGCGCCAAGAGGACTTTGCCGCTGCGCAAGTTTGTTTTGAGCGGGCATTAAAATCCAACCCCAAATTTGCCACTGCGTATTTGAATTTAGGCGTGGCTTACAAAGAACAGCAAAAGCTCAAGGAAGCAGTGGGTGTCCTGCGCAAAGCGGTTAAATTCGCGCCCCAATATAGCAAGGCTTGGTACACACTGGGTTCCGTTTATACGCAACAAAAACAATTAGATGCGGCACAAACAGCGGTGCAGAAAGCGTTAAAATTAGCGCCCAACAATGCTGAAGCATTGACAGCGATGGGCAATTGCTACCGCGAGAAACGCCAGTTTGAGCGGGCAATTGAGTATTATCAAAAAGCTTTGCGCATTCATCCTGAATTTGCCGAAGCCTATAAACATCTGGCGGCAGCACAAGCGCGAGCCGAGCAGTATGCCGACGCGCTGAAATCCTATCAAAAAGCCTTAGAATTGAAACCACAAGCCGAGTTTGCTTGTGCGGTTGGGGTGTTATTTAGCGAGAAACTCTATCAAAAAACCGCCGCGCGGGAATATTTTAAGCTGGCTTTGGAATTAGATGACAGCTATACCGATGCCTACAACGGCATGGCGGCTATTGATGTTTTGCGCGGACAGATTGAGCAAGCTTTAGCCCATTATCAGCGGGCAAAAACCCTGGATGCGGATAATCATGTGGCTTGGCTAAACATAGGTTTTATTCTTAATTACACCGTCGAAGAGCGGCTAACAGTTTGGCAGGAAAGCCAAAAACTACGCACCCAATACCCCAGCAGCAGCTTTCCCGCCACTAAAGCGCGTCAACAGTGCAGTGATAAACAGCGTTTGCGCATCGGCTATTTATCGCATGATTTCCGCGATCATTCGGTTGCTTACTTTATGCAGGGCATTGTTGCGCAACATGATCAGCAACACTTTGAAATCTTTGTCTATTATCGCAAACAAACCGAAGATTCCATGAGCCAATATTTGCGCAGTTTAGTCGAGCATTGGCACCACTGTAGCGATTGGACGCATGAGCAGTGTGTCAAACAAATGCGTAAAGATAAGCTCAATATTTTGCTCGATTTGGGCGGTCTGACCCATGCCGATCTAGTCACGATATTTACGCAAAAACCCGCGCCGCTGCAAATGGCGTATTTGGGGTATCCGGGGACAACCGGCTTAGACTGCATGGATTATCGCTTGGTCGATGAACACACTGAGCCGCCCGCCTACGCCCAGGCATACAGCAGCGAGCGTTTGTTGTATTTTCCGCACAGTTATTTTTGCTATCAACCGCCTGAGTCAATGCAACATTTAGCCATCGCACCGCCGCCGATGTTGCGCAACGGTTTTATCACCTTTGGATCGTTCAATAATGCAGCGAAAATCAGTGAACCCACCATTGCTGCTTGGTCAGCGATTTTACAACAGGTAACGGATTCACGTTTGTTGCTGAAAACTAAAATTTTTGACGACAGTGCCACGCAAATGCTTTTTCAAGCCCATTTTGCGCGTCACGGAATCGCTGCTGAACGGCTGATTTTTCAAGGCGTTATTGTAGAAAAAACGGAACATTTTAGTTTTTATCAGGAAATCGACATCGCCCTTGACACCTATCCCTACAACGGCGCGACCACCACCTGCGAAGCCTTATGGATGGGCGTACCCGTGGTGAGTCGTTGCGGTCAAACGCATCCTTCACGCATGGGCTTGAGTATTCTCAGCACTATAGGGCTGGCGGATTTAGTCAGTGATACGGCTGACGGTTTTATCCGTAATGCGCTGGATTTAGCGCACGATCCCACACGTTTACAAGCCCTGCGCTTGCAGATTCGAGCGCAGATGCAAGCCTCGCCCTTGATGCAGGCAGAGGCTTTTACCCGCCATTTGGAAGCCTTGTATCAACAGGCATGGGCAGACTATTGCGATAAGCATTAGTTATCAAGGTGCGCATAAGGCGGCAAAGTTTGCAAACGCTCATCAACTAAAGCCTTACCGACGGTGAAGTGATACAGGCTTTGTAACGCGGTGTTTTCTATGCCCAATAATTCATGCAGCGCATCATCAAAATAGCAGCCGATACCCGTGCCTTGAACGCCCGCGGCTTCTGCTTCTAAGTACAGCACCTGCCCAATCATGCCCGCCTCCCAAAACAAGCGGCGATAATGCCAAGCCCCTTGCGCCAGTGCCGCGTCAAATTCAGCCAACATGCCGAGACTAAAAGCACCATGCGAGGCAATCTCCTGATGACAAGAAAAAAGCTGCGCTGCGTTGCTGGCATTGCCGACAAGAAATTGATACAGGGGTAAATGTGCCGGGCAGTTGTCCGGCTTCTGCCAAACGAATTTAGGATTTTTGAAGGCATTTTTCAGCATATTGAGAGCCTGCGCATGACGCGCCAGCACATACAGCCCCGGCATCATGCCCGACACGCGATGCACAAACAGCATTAAATGCAGACGCGGCGCATACGCCCAAGCGTCCCACGGCACATTATCGGGGCGCGGCAGAGTGGCATCGAGAATACGAAAAAAAGCAGTACGCGACAGCGCAACGCTGGGATCGCACGCCTGCATACTGCGGCGTTGGCGAATCAGATCAGCAGCAAGTACTTGGCTGTCGCTGCTTAAAGGTGCATCCCAACCGCTTGGCAACGGCTTAGGCGCAGTGCTGGCAGGCTTTTCTGCCGCCGCATGAACTGTGTCAATCGCCTCCCAGCACAGATGTTTCTCACTCAAACGATTGGCGCGACCACGCCAGCGTCCGGCTTGACTGGCGGCTAACAAGGTCTCGCTTGCAACCCTGTTTATCTTTTTGGTATTGCTTAAATACAGCAATAAATCAGGCACTTCGGGTTCAGCTTGAAAAAAATCTTCAGCCCGATCCAAGCCCAGCAGTTGGGCAATATCAGCGTCCGCCCAAGTATCCTGAAAATCTAAACGCCAGCCCAAAGCCGCCGCCGCGTAACGCAAAGCTGCCAGCGCGTGACCCACATCATGCTGACAATAACGAAAAGCCCGCTCGCCATATTTCCACGCCTCGCGCCAGTGAATTGAACTCAGTGCCAAGCCGACAACGCCGTCTGGCAGGGGATTTTCGCTAAAAACGCAGCGTTGTTCTAATTCGTGCGCATAGCTGTGGTAGTGATACACGCCCGCGACCAAGCCGTCCAATTGCGGCGCGATTACATAAGCTTCAGTGGGATGCAGATTGCCGCTGGAAGGATTGCAACGCAACGCCCAGCGATCCTTGCCATACGCTTTCCAAGCCGCTAAACCCATAGATAACTCCAGTAGCACGGCGAGGTTTTGCAGGTTCAAAGGTTGCGGGGTTACGCCGCTATAAACCTCAGCAAAGCGTGTTGGCAAAGCGTCCGCGCCTAACGGTAAGGGAATTTTCGCAGCACCGCTGAAATGACGAAAGGCATTGGGTTGGCTGTCCCAATCCAAGCCCTGCGGTGCGGCAGCGTATCGGTTGGGCAACTGGTGTTTGCTGCGCTGATGGTAAGTGCGGACAATATCAATAAGGGATTGAGCCATGAAATCTCCTTGAGTCATGCTGAAATATAAGCTCCGATGGAGCATCCATAGAGCTAGGGGCAATGCACCTGGCGGTTTGTACTGCACCGCAAGTATTATAGGTTGGTGGGATGAGTGACACCCCTGCGTGAAGGCGGCTGCAATAGCCAATTCGGCACTCTAGGGTTCATGAAATTCTGGCACCAGTTTTTGCAAAATCGCGCTAAGCTTCACCTCATCGTAACTCGCGCAAACAGGCACAAATTCATCCAGCGTTTTTGACAGCATCTCCCAATCGGCGGGGCGATGCGCAGCCAGCATGATTTTCGTGTGGCGGGTTTTGCTCATTTGTTCTTCGGCGGGATGAAATAATTCTTCATACAACTTTTCGCCGGCGCGCAAGCCGGTATAGATAATTTTGATGTCTTTGTCGGGTTCTTTACCACTCAAGCGAATCAGCTGCTCAGCAAGATAGCGAATTTTGATCGGCGTTCCCATGTCCAATACAAAAATCTCGCCGCCGTAACCCATTGCACCGGCTTGCAAAATAAGCTGGCAGGCTTCGGGAATGGTCATAAAATAACGAGAAATGTCGGGATGCGTGACGGTCACCGGACCGCCTTGCGCAATTTGCCGTTTGAATAGCGGCACGACGCTGCCGGCTGATCCCAGTACATTGCCAAAACGCACGGTGATAAAGCGCGTCGCAGTGCGTCCATTCAGTGCTTGACAAAAAATCTCTGCCACCCGTTTAGTCGCGCCCATCACGCTGGTGGGATTGACGGCTTTATCGGTGGAAATCAGCACAAAGCTGTGACACTGATGTTTGACCGCCGCTTCTGCCAAAGTGCGCGTGCCTAGCACATTGTTATGTATCGCCTCGCGCACCTGGTTTTGCAACATCGGCACATGCTTATACGCCGCCGCATGAAAAATCACTTGGGGGCGATAGGTTTTCAGTGTGTATTCAACGGTGTGCGTGTCGCAAACATCGCCTAAACAAGCAAACAGGCGCGTTTCCGGCGAATCTTGCGCTAATTGCAACATCATTTCGTGTAGATTGTATTCACAGTTCTCTAAAATGACCAAAGCCTGTGGACGTAACTTAGCGATTTGTAAACACAATTCCGAGCCTATCGAGCCGCCGCCGCCGCTCACCAACACCACTTTGCCACCCAACCCCGCCTCAATAATGCGCCAATCTAGTTGGATTTTTTCGCGCCCCAGCAAGTCAAAAATCGACACATCTTGAATTTCCGCAAGGCTGACCGGTTTTTTATTCTCCTCGCTGGGTTTAGGCAGGGTGCGAAACGGCACTTGCGCCTGTTCGCAATATTCCACAGCGCGCTGCATTTGCGTATTACTGGCGGAAGGAATTGCCAAAATAATCAAATCGATAGAGAGTTTTTGTACGCTTTCCTGGAGGCGACGAATGCCGCCGACAATCGGCACACCGTGCAGTCGTGCGCCGTGCAGTCGCTCGTCATCATCCAGTAAAGCTATCGGCAAATATTCGCGCCCGCGCCGCATGTCGCGCACCAGGGTTTCGCCCGCCCGCCCCGCGCCGATAATCAGCACGCGCTGGTTGGGATGCGGTTCGACCAGAAAGTTAAAGGATTGCTCGCGCCACAGGCGATACAGCAAACGCGGCAGCCCCAGAAAAAACGCCAGCAACAGCGGATAAATCAGCAAGGCAGTGCGCGGATAATTGTCTAAATAGCCGGTTAAAAACAGCACCAATGCCATGATTAAACTGCCGACAAATACCGAGCGCGTGATGTTCCATAAATCCGGCAAGCTGGCAAACCGCCATATCCCTTTGTAGAGACCGTAATGCCAGAAAATCAGGCTTTGTACCAGCAGTGCCAGCGGCATTGTGCCACGCAACAGCAGCCACTCCGATTCGGAAAGCTGGAAAAATAAGCGCAGATTGAGCGCGAGACTCCAAGCGAGTAGCACCATGAATAAATCGTGCAGGATGACAGCGAGGCGACGAAAATCGAATTTGAGTAGCATAGGTTTTAGGTGTTTTTTTGGCTGGGAGCGGCTGACTTCTAAGTCAGCCGAGCTAGGGTTGAAGTGCTAACCTTTTTTCAAAGATTTAAAACCCGTGAAAAAGAAACTTCTGCGTAACATCCGCAGTGAATTATACAATGGAAAAGTGACTTCATTTTTTTATCCCCAAGCTCGCATAAAACAACCCAATAAAGTAAGCAAACGTATAGCCTTCAGTAAAATCCAGCCATAAAGAATTAAATAAACACCCCACCAACATCACAATGATTAAACCTTGTGCGGGAATTTTATATTCACCTAAATCTTTGCTGTAGTGTATTAAAAGCATGACAAAGATCGTGAATAACAGTATCCCCGGTATCCCCCATTGTACTGCCAGCATTAAATATTCGTTATGCGGATTTGCAGTGCTAATTACCGACTTATCGGCAGTCAAGGCTGCATAGGTGGGCGCAAATCCACCTGTGCCGACCCCCAACAGCGGACGCTGAACGATCAGTTGAAGACTGTAATAATAAAATTCTAAACGATAACCTACTGATGTATGAGCCGCTTGTTCTATTTGGTAAGTACTTATATTTTCAAAAGTTTGCTGCAAACGTTGACGGCTCGAATCGGAAAACTGATATACCGCCAATAATAACAAGCTCACGACTAACACTGCCAAACCTAAGCCGCGCCACCGTTGCCAGCGAAATCCAGACCATAATAGCAGTGCAAACACAATCACATAAGCAGTACGTCCTTGCCCGATAAACAACACATTATACAAAAGCAAAACAAATAACGCAGTGGTTAAGCTACGCCAGCGGGGATACTGCTGCCAATACCACCCTAACAAGACTGCCGCAATGCAAAATAAAATGCCTTGAGTGATGTAATTTTTGAATAAAACAGGATTATCTACAGTTGCTTTAAGCAGTGGAATACCGCTAAACCACACAAAATAAGAGCCTAGCAAAACCACTAGCGTGCCCATCATAAAACAATGAATGCCGAGGCGTTGCCAACGCACCTCACGAAACAACAGCAAAAGAATGGATAAATAGAGAAACTCTAAATAGTGTTTCAAATGCAGTATGGCATCGTATAAACCTGCCAGACTATAGCTGATGGCTAATAATCCCCATAACCACAATGCTAATGCTGCTAGTGCAATAGGATGAAGAGTTAAAGGTAACTGTTGACGTTGTACTAACAAAATGGTGAAAATACTGATAAGCGGAAATAAGGTATTCACACCTGCCGTAGAAATCGGCAAGGAAAAGCCTGCTAAAAGTAGAATATATGCGGTGGTATTATGTAAATTATGTAGCATAGAATATGCGCAAGTAAAAACTAAAAAAGTGCTGATTAATATATCAAAAGGTAAGCATTCAACTTTTTCCTTAAACCCGTCAGGTTTTTCTTGAGAGGAAACTGAATGCTTAGGCTAAAAAATGTTCTGTGCAATATCAGAATACAAAGCAAGCTGTTTTTTAGCCAAACTCTTCCAGCTTAAGTTTTCAATTTTCTGTATGTGCATTTTCTGTTGCAATATTCTTTTCAATTCAATAATCCATCGTGCTTTATTCTGCAAAGGCAATTTTGCCCCCATTGCAGCGGTAAACATATCGGCAATACCACAATGCTCAGAAATTAAACAAGGAACACCTGCCGCATTGGCTTCAGCAATCACCATACCAAATGGCTCTGATTGCGCGGGATGAAGCAGCACATCAATCTGTCCAATGACTATTTCACTGTCCACCCAACCTAATAATACATAGTTTTCTGGTTGCCAATCAGTAAATAAATGCGCTATTTCTTGTTTGGGAGGACCCGCGACTATCAACTTTAATTCGGGCATGTCAGAAAGCATAGTTTTAACAATCTCACAAGCCAGTTCTAAGCCTTTTCGTTTCCATTCTCTACCAATAAAACCGATGGTTTTTCCATTAGACAATCTGGGGATTGAATAAAATTGTTCACCGACGCAAGGCAAGGCGGTAAACGCTATTTTATGGATACAACATGGATAATTTTGCTTAAGTTGATAGGCTATATAATTTGAGTTGGGTAAAACTGCCTGTACTTGTGAACCACAGAGTTCCATTTTTTCTAAATACAGCCACGCATAAATGCGTGGCGATAAAATATCTAAAAATTTCTTTTTCCTATGTTTAAATACGGCAGAATGAAAAGTAGTGACATGATGAACTGAAGTTCGTATATGGCTATGTATAATAGATTTTGCATAAACAGCGTGATTTTTATGAATATAAGCAGCCACTTTTCGGGCGAATAAAAGCGTAGAAAGCCAGCCCGGTTTTTTCAAGGTTTTGCCTATTTCTATGACTTGAATGTTCGCCGCCGCTTGGGCATGGACAGTTTCACACAGCACGGTTATTTCTACAGCTTCATTTGCCAGTGCATGTACCAACTCCCATACATAGCGTTCCATGCCCCCCACAGGTCCAAAGTTTTTCACCACCTGAACCACTTTAAGCTTCTCGTGCATCTAACACTTCCTTGATTTTTCCTCCAGACTCCAGCGTGGAAGCGTGTGCCTCTCGCTGCTCCAGCGGCGAATTTTCATGCCACCTGCGAGCAGAATCGACACAGTAGGCATTTCTATCGGGATGATGGCAACGAGATGAAAACTGATGGTAGGAGTGAATATTGATATGAATCAATTTAGAGTATCCCTTTTTCCTGTTTGCTTAAAAAATAAGCAACACTTATTCTTACAATAGTGCCAGTCAAGCCCGCCAGT
The DNA here is from genome assembly GCA_964582525.1 of uncultured Thiomargarita sp. Taxonomy (GTDB): domain Bacteria; phylum Pseudomonadota; class Gammaproteobacteria; order Beggiatoales; family Beggiatoaceae; genus BB31. Next base: position 29,289 of record CAZOSP010000039.1, read on the forward strand.
GTTGTCAACCGCAACCATTATAACTAAACTGCCAGCGGGCAAAGGCTATCGGGTGCAAGCCTAGCTGCTATTGTATGGTTTTTCACGCCATTGTCATAAAAAAACAACTTGCAGCACAGAAATTTACCACTGAGGAGTGATAATAATGCTAAAAATTCAACGTCGTACACCTTTTTCGGGCGTAAATGCAGAGGCGCAGCTAGAAGATCGCTTTCAGCGTCGTGTCACTTATTTACGCATTTCTGTGACGGATCGCTGTGATTTTCGCTGCGTTTACTGCATGAGCGAAGATATGCAGTTTTTGCGACGGGCGAAAATTTTATCTTTAGAAGAAATCGCTTGGATTGCGCGAGCATTTACTGAACTGGGCGTGCAAAAAATCCGCATTACTGGCGGCGAGCCTTTAGTGCGGCGCAATATTGTGTCACTTTTTGAACATTTAGGCAGCCTAAAAAATTTGCATGAATTGACATTGACCACCAATGGCTCACAGCTTGCGCGTTTTGCAACGGCATTGCGCGATGCGGGGGTGCGGCGTTTAAATATTAGTTTGGACAGCCTTAAACCTGAGCGTTTTCAGCAGATTACTCGCGTTGGTAAGCTGCAATCGGTGCTAGAGGGTATTCAAGCAGCAAAGCAGGCAGGCTTTGCAAAAATTAAACTCAATGCGGTTATCTTAAAGCATCGCAACCATGATGAAGTGTTAGATTTGGTGCAGTTTGCTATCGCAGAAAAACTTGATATTAGTTTTATTGAAGAAATGCCGCTGGGTTTGGTCGGCGCACACAATCGCGCTGAGGCTTATTATTCTAGCCAAGCGATTTTGCAGGATTTGCAAGCGCGTCATCAACTACTGCCAACCACCGAACAGACTGGCGGTCCTTCGCGTTATTACCGCCTATCCAATCATCCCGATACCCGCGTCGGTTTTATTTCGCCGCATAGCCATAATTTTTGTGACACCTGTAACCGCGTGCGTTTAACCGCAGAAGGGCGTTTGCTGCTGTGTCTTGGACAGGAGCATTCGGTGGATTTGCGTCAACTGGTGCGCACTTACCCCGGCGATATGCAGCGTCTTAAGCAAACGATTGTGGCGGCGATGGCGATTAAACCGAAAGGGCATGAGTTTGATGGGGTTCAGCAACCGGCGATTCTGCGCTATATGAATATGACCGGCGGGTAAATCGGTGCTAATCGTAAGACTTAGCAC
>CAZOSP010000040.1:0-30075 GCA_964582525.1 uncultured Thiomargarita sp.
TTCAGCCGCCAAACACTCTAACCCACCCGTCTTTAAGCGGGTGGTTGTTTAGTGAGGCTTTCGGCAAGCCCTTTCGCTTTAGGCTCCAGATGCGCCCAGCAGCGCAGGCGATTGAGGATTTCGCGGTAAACCATGCAACCATCGCTCATCAGCCAGTCCTTTGTATTCTCCAAGGAGATGACGCGCCCGTTCTTTGCTTCGGACAGGCTCCTAGGCTTTCAAAACCTAGAAGGTTTGAGTTTCTGCTGTCGCTGAATGCCTATCTCTAAGTCCACAAAGCTCGTATGCCGAAAAAGCTAATGTCTTTGATGCGCCGCGCAATGCTCTTTGCTAACGAAGCTTTGGGGGTAGTGCAGTAGGTCATACTGAGCACAATACGCAATTCATTATCGGCAAGAGGCGTGGCTTTGTGCAGCACTTTCGCGCCTTCAAACAACACCAGAGTGTTGGGCGGCGTTTCGATAATAGCTTCTTGACCTTGTAATTTGGCTTTAAGCTGGGCTGAAGATAACGCCCCTGTGGCGTGATGTTTATTGATCAGCGGCAGCAAGACAGTGAAATGACGACCATTATAAAAATTATGATCATAATGCCAGCCGATATGATCGCCGGGTTTTTCATACACCAACAAAGAGCAAGAACTTTGATCGTGCAATGGTGTAGGGACTAAAGTTTCTCCGACAATATCCGAGCAGATTTTTTGCAATGCTTTGGATTGGTACAAAGCAACGAAGATCGGCATGACTTGATGCAGGGTTTCATAAGCAATGGTGCCGCCTTGTTTGTGCATGGGCAGATAGGAGCGCTCAGTGTTGCAGAGTGTTAATACCTCAGCTTGCAAGTGCGCTAAGGTATCGGTGGTCAAAACTGCCGGCAGCGTAGCAAGATGCTGGGAAAAATTGGGTAATTCGGCTTGCGTGAAGGTCTTGAAATGCAGTTGTTCTGCATATTTTTCGATGTCAGTTTTTTGTTGTTTCTCAAGTTGTTGGTATATCTTCTTGCGTTGCTTTTTTAAGTAGAGAAAGGCTAGAATTAAAATACTGAAAAGACTCATGGCTATGTAATACATCGGACTCACCTATACTGGGATGTTAAAAGTTGAGGTTACGCGGTGGCTGCTTGTTCTGCAAAATATCGCTTAACGCACAACAAATGTGAACGCAACGTCAAGCAACGGCGGTTTGCCGCACTCCGGCTGTTTCGACAGTGACAAGAAGCCCTTTGCGTAACATCAGTTAAAAGTTGCTCCAAACCTGTCAAGGTACTAGACGGGGCTAAATAATGACGATCCGATACCTTAAAACCTGTAGATGACATTTTTGTTAAAGCAAGACAAATTTAATTACAGTGACAGTTTACCAAATAGACTATTTTTTCTCTGTAGGGATAGGAAAGGCTTACGCTCCCCTCCTTCCGAACCGCGCGTGCGGTTCTCCCGCACACGGCTCTTCAGTCGATAGGGTCTTCACCGAGATGACCAATCAAAGAACAAATCAAAGACACCCAATAAAATAATCTATTCTAAAGCTGTCTTCTTATCCTTTTCCATTCGCCTATTTCCCAGAAAAAATATCCACCGAGTCACCTGAAAACCAGCAAAATACCGAATCCAGTATCAAAACCCACGAATGACGTGAGTTACAGCATATTTGGATCGTTAAAAGTTTGCACGATATCGTCTGGATTTAAGCCTATATCGGCAAAACTGCGCACTTGTGGGTGGACGCAGTTTTTTTCTATCTGCGCATCGCCTTCGCGCACTAGACGGCAGGTTTGCATTCCGGCACTCGCAGCGGCATCCAGTTCTTCGCTGATGTCGGATAAAAACAGTATATTTTCTGCGGGTTGGTTGATTGCCTTTGCAATCAGGCTATAAGCGTTTTTTTTCTTTTTGGGTCCGGTGCTGGTGTCGAAATAGCCGCTAAACAGCGGTGTCATGTCGCCGTAGTCGCTGTGTGCAAAGAGCAGTTTTTGCGCTTGCACGGAACCCGAAGAAAACACGTATAAAGCGATGCCTTGTTGCTGCCATTTTTGTAAGTATTCCATAGCATCGGGATAAATATGCCCGCGGTATGCTGCGTCTTGATAACCCTGTTTCCACAGCAAGCCTTGCAAGGTTTTTAGGGGCATGACTTTGCGGTCTTCGGCAATCCATTGTAATAATAAATCAATGCTTTGTTCGGGGCTTAAGTTGGGTCGTCCGGCTTCTGCCCCTGCCATGTCTAGGGCTTTTTGCACGTCAAAATCATCTTTGTGATCCCTGATGAATTGTGGCAAATGTTGATGCGAATAGGGGAAAAGCACGTCATGCACAAAGGCAATGGAGGTGGTTGTGCCTTCAATATCGGTTAAAATTGCGCGGATCATTGAAATTCGTCCATGGTGGGAAAACGCTTGGCGATGTCATTTTGGGTAAAGTGGGCTACCCAGCCTGCGGGGTTGGTAAACAGGCGAATACATTTGAAAAAGGGCTGCGATCCCATGTCAAACCAATGACTCGTGTTTGCGGGAACGCTGAGTAAATCACCTTTTTCGCATAACACGGCATACACTTTGTGATCGGCATGAACGTAAAACAAACCGCTGCCATCAACAAAAAAGCGTACCTCATCTTCGCTATGCGTGTGTTCGTCTAGGAATTTGGCGCGTAAGGTATCTTTATCCGGATGTTCGGGGCTTAAACTGACTACATCAACAGATTGAAACCCCTGCTCTTGCATCAGTTTATCGACTTCTGCTTGATAGGCGGCGATGATGTCCGCTTGACTGCTGTCATTTTGCAGCGGCTGGTTCGCCTCCCAGCGCGTAAAGAGGATGCCTTGTGCGGCAAGTTGACTGCTGATCGCGGCAAATTCGGTAAATTCTTGGTCATCGTTAGGATTATCTTCAGCATAAATTTTCAATCGGCTCATATCGGGTATCTCCAGTGTAGGTTGTTACTTTTTAAACACTGTTGATCCGTTTTGCCGGTACGTCAATTAGACAAGAGAAAAAAATTATGCCATAACGATGCTGCGAATGTTTTGCACTGAGACGAACAGCGCGATACCCTTTCTCGACGAGAGGGTATTTCTACAAAAAAATAGGGAGATTCTTCATGTTAGACAACTATCAACCGATTGCCGACGAACTCAAAGACCGCGTCATCTTGGTCACTGGTGCGGGCGATGGCATGGGTCGCGCTGCGGCTAAAGCCTTTGCTCAATATGGCGCGACTGTCATTTTGTTAGGGCGCACCATCCCTAAACTGGAAAAAGTATATGATGACATTGAACAAGCAGGCTGGACGCAAGCGGCGATTTATCCGATGAATTTAGAAGGCGCGAGCATGAAAGATTGCGAAGACCTCGCAGAACGCCTTGGCGAAGAATTTGGACGTTTAGACGGTTTGCTGCATAACGCTGCCTTGCTAGGCGGCTTAACGCCATTTGAAAACTATTCCATAGATCGCTGGTACAAAATCATGCAGGTCAATCTCAACGCGCCTGTGATGCTCACGCAAGTCTGTCTGCCCTTGCTCAAACAAGCCGACGATGCTTCGCTGGTATTCACCATTGCCGATCAGGTCAAACATGCTAAAGCCTACTGGGGTGCCTATGGCGTTTCAAAATGGGCGCTGCAAGGTTTAATGAAAATGCTTGCCGAAGAACTTGAAAGCAACACCCGGGTGCGGGTCAATAGCATCAATCCCGGCAGAGCTATGACCGGTTTGCGCCGTCAAATCTATCCCGGCGAATCAGTCAGTGCCAGTGCCGTCCCTCGCCCTGAAGCCTTGATGTTGCCTTACCTCTATTTAATGAGTTCAGACAGTCGAGGCGTGCATGGACAGACCTTTGAGTGTGTAAATTATGTGTCGCGTTGAGGTTAAGAAAGTGCCAGCGACGCGCATTGCATCCGGCAACATTTGATGAAAGTTTCCTGAATCTAGCTTATGATGCGTTCTATGCTGACGTTTTTTTGGTTATTATTGCTGCTGAGTGGCACCTTTTGGTTGCTCAAAGTCTTAGAGCAAGAAAGCCGCATACCCTCAGAGATTCAAGCCGCGTTTGTGCCAGACTATGCGATGGTCGATTTTGTCTCTACCGCCACTAACGAAAGCGGGCAGATCGAATACCAGTTACAAGCGCATCTGCTCAAGCATTATCCGCTCATTGACACCGAATTAGAGCAACCTTATTTGGTGTTTTACCAAAACGGACAGCCTTTGTGGTATGTTCATGCCAAGCAAGCGCGGGTGTCGGTGGATGGCACTACGGTATATATGCCGGGCAAAGTCTGGTTGTGGCGTTATGCCGCGCAAGCATCGGATTGGCTGCACCTTATTGGACACAACATGCTCGTCAAACCTGCCGAAGCCTATGCTGAAAGCCACGCGCCGGTAACTGTGTTGACCACTCATGGCATCACTCACAGCACGGGCTTAAAAATGTTTATGCGCCACCAACAAGTGCATTTACTGTCACACGTAAGAGGTTCTTATGAATAAATGTAAGATATTGAGTATTATCGGTTTTTTTCTATTTTTCAGCAGCCCCGCTGGGGCTGTATCCAGCGATCAAGAACAGCCTATCCAGATTGAAGCAAACAGTGCTTCTTTAGACAACCAAAAAGGCTTGACTATGTATTTTGGCAATGTGGTCATTACGCAAGGCACGCTGAAGTTGAAGGCAGAAAAAGTCACCTTAACCTATGACGACAAGCGGCAAATTGACGTGGTGATCGCAGAAACGGAAAAAGCCGATTCGCCGCCAGTTTATTTTGAGCAAGTACTGGATAACAAAGAGCTGATCAGAGCCGAAGCGCGTCTCATGGAATATCATGCGAAAAAAGACATATTACATTTGAAAAAGTCCGCAAAAGTGTGGAAAAACAAAGACACCATCACCGGCGATCACATTATGTACGATGCCAAGCTGGGTAAAATTACCGCCAAAGCAGCGCAACCCGGCGAAACAGGCAGCGGGCGCGTGAAAGTCACTATCGAGCCGCCTAAATAGGCTCTAAGACAACCAAATGAGCATGGAAAAAAGCCTGATCGCCCGGCAACTTGCGAAAAAATACCGCAAACGCATGGTTGTTAAAGACATCAATTTAAGCCTGCGCAGCGGCGAAATCGTTGGGCTGCTAGGTCCTAACGGGGCGGGTAAAACCACCAGTTTTTATATGCTGCTAGGCTTGATTGCCTGTGATGAAGGCGAAATTTTCTTAAACGGCAAAGACATCAGCCGCTATCCCATGCACTTGCGAGCGCGTATGGGCTTAGGCTATCTGCCGCAGGAAGCCTCTATTTTTCGCAAATTGACCGTTGAAGAAAATATCTTAGCCATCCTAGAAGTACAAAAACATCTGCATCGTCAACAGCGTCGCTTGCGTCTTGAAAAGCTGTTGCGCGAATTAAATATCATGCACTTACGCAGCAGTTTAGGCATGAGCTTATCCGGCGGCGAGCGGCGGCGCGTAGAAATTGCCCGCGCATTAGCCGCCGAACCACGCTTTATGTTGCTTGATGAACCCTTTGCGGGCATCGATCCCTTGTCCGTTATTGACATTCAAAGCATCATTACCCATTTGCGTAGTCTCGATATAGGTGTTCTAATTACCGATCATCATGTCCGTGAAACTTTAGGTATCTGTGATCGGGCTTATATCGTTAATGAGGGGGCGATCATCGCCGAAGGCGCGCCTCGCGCAATTTTGCACAATCAACAAGTGCGCCGCGTGTATTTGGGCGAAGATTTCACTTTATAATAAGAATCAAGATGTTAATACGATCATGAAGCAAGGCTTACAACTTCGTTTTGGACAAAACATTACCATGACCCCGCAGTTGCAGCAGGCTATTCGCTTGCTACAACTGTCAACAATGGACTTGCAGTTGGAAATCCAGCAAACATTGGAATCCAACATGATGTTAGAAGTCGCAGACGAGGAATTTGACAGTCCCGACGTTGACGAGCGTGAAGACGCACTGCAAGAACTCAACGGCGAAGAGCAAGAAGTCAACCTCGAACAAGCCGAGCAAATCCCCGCCGAACTGCCCCTAGATAGCCAATGGGAAGACAGCTACGACAGCTATCCCAATGCCAATGATTACGCCACCCACGACGGCGCACGCGAACCCGACAACCGCGATTTCACCGAACAAAACAGCATCCCCGAAACCCTGCAAAGTTACTTACTCTGGCAGCTCGATCTCACGCCTTTTAGCGACACCGACCGCACCATTGCCTTATTAATTATTGATTCCATTAATGAAGAGGGTTATCTAAAAAGCGATCTTGAAGATATTTTAGCGAGCTTAGACAACCAAGAGGTAGAACTCGGCGAAGTTGCCACTGTGTTGCAACGCCTGCAACACTTTGATCCGCCAGGGATTGCGGCGCGGCATCTGGGCGAATGCTTATTGCTACAACTGCAACAGATGGATAAGCATACGAAATGGCGCGAAGAGGCGATGATTTTAATTGAAAATCACCTAGATGTTCTAAGTGGGCGTGACTATACTCAGCTTATGCGAAAAATGAAATTAAGCCGTGAAGAGCTACAATCCGTGTTGGCACTGATCCAATCCTTAAATCCGCGCCCCGGTAATGCCATAGAAAGCAGCAACACCCCTTATGTTGTACCCGACGTGTTCGTGCGCAAACTCAAAGGACAGTGGCAAGTTGAACTGAATCCCGATGTCGCCCCCAAACTGCGCGTCAATTCGCATTATGCAGGTCTTGTTGGTCAAATTAAATCACGCAGCGACGTAGATAACTTAAAAACCCATCTACAAGAAGCGCGCTGGTTTATCAAAAGTCTCAAAAGCCGTCACGAAACCCTCTTGAAAGTCACCCGCTGCATCGTAGAACGCCAAAGCGGTTTTCTCGACTACGGCGAAGAAGCCATGAAACCGCTGGTTTTGCACGACATCGCCAGCGAACTAGAAATGCACGAATCGACCATTTCCCGCGTCACCACACAAAAATACATCCACACCCCACGCGGCATTTTTGAATTGAAATACTTTTTCTCCAGCCATGTCAGCACGGATAGCGGTGGCGAATGTTCATCTACCGCCATTCGCGCCCTTATCAAAAAACTGATTGCCGCTGAAGATACCTCCAAACCCCTGAGCGACAACAAAATTGCTAAAATTTTGTCAGATCAGGGTATCCAAGTCGCGCGTCGCACTGTAGCAAAATACCGCGAAGCGATGACTATTCCTCCCTCTAATGAGCGTAAATGCTTAGTTTAATTAAAAATAAAGGAGTGCAGTATGCAACTTAACCTCACTGGTCATCACATTGATGTTACTCCTGCCTTGCGTAGTTATGTCACTGAAAAAATGGCGCGCCTAGAGCGTCATTTTGATCACGTCACAAATATGCACGTCGTGCTAACTGTTGAAAAACTCCGTCAAAAAGCGGAGGCGACACTGCATGTCAGCGGCGGCGGCAATTTATTTGCCGACTCCGTGCATGAAGACATGTATGCCGCCATTGATTCTCTGACGGACAAATTAGACCGTCAAATCAAGAAGCATAAAGAAAAAATGAAAGATCACCATCAACAAGAAGGGGCAATAAAAAAGCAGTTTGATTGAAGCCATGTTGCTCCATTCGACCTTATTTAACTTGAGGCATGATGCACAGTGAAGCCCCCGCAGAAGCAACCCGACAGGCTTAAAACCCGTTGGGTTGGCGGCTGTATCTTTCATGCTATCGAAGCTAACAGCCTTATATTTCAATCATTCAACAGAGGACATTTTAAAATGCGTAGATGCTTGCGCAGACTAAAGCCGCTCTCATGCAGCCTATTCGCAAACAGCCATGCGCGCTTGCCTGTGCGCATTATCAATGCGTCAACTTTCAATGATCGACCTATAAATACACAGCTATGCTGATTGCCAATATCCTCGCGCCTGAACGTATGCTGTGTGGCGTTCAGGCAACCAGTAAGCGGCGCGTCCTAGAACACTTAAGCCGTTTATTCGTCAAACAAAATTCCGATTTAGACAGTGCCGAGATTTACCAACACCTGTTTGAGCGAGAACGCTTAGGCAGCACCGGTATTGGCAAAAACGTCGCCATTCCCCATGCGCGTATAAGCGGATTAGAACACACCACAGCCGCCTTTGTGCAACTAGAACAAGGCGTTGATTTCGACGCGATTGACGGTCAACCGGTCGATTTAGCCTTCGCCCTATTAGTGCCAGAATCCGCCACCCACGAACAAGAAAACCATCTAAAAACCTTAGCACACCTTGCTGCCATGTTTAACGACGATGACTGGCGCGAACAATTACGCAGCGCAACAAGCCTTGCCAAAAAATATCAACTCATGCTCAACTGGCGCAATGGCAGCACTGAAACATGAAGCCCTTTAGTTGGCAGATACGGGTGTATTACGAAGACACAGATTTAGGCGGCGTAGTGTATTACGCCAATTATCTGAAATTTTTAGAACGCGCCCGCACCGAATGGTTACGCGCATTGGGTCTTGAGCAAGACCTGTTGCGCAATCAAGACAATCTAATTTTCGCCGTGCGGCAGTTGCACATCAACTATTTACAGCCCGCCAAATTCAATGATGAATTACAGGTATTGGCGCAAGTCACTCAAGTGAAACGCGCCAGCTTGATGATGCAGCAAGACATTAAGCGCGGCACGACGCACCTATGCAGCGCACAAGTACAGCTTGCCTGTTTGCAGTTTGATAGCTTAAAACCGCGCCGAATGCCGCAAACCTTATTTGAGCTAATGAGCGGCTGACCAACATCCCCTTCAAACTCACCAAATGCGCCTTAGCCGATGGGTTCTGATCAATCTTGATCAATAATCATTTCCACGACACTGCCGCCCAAGCCTAAGAAAAATCCATATCCAATTAACGAATCGACTATTCCGCCAGTCCGCCTACGCGGGTCAAGGTTGCTAACCTTGCCCCGAGCGTTTTGAGTAACCCCAAGGTTATTTGAAACGTTCGGGTGCAGGTTACAAAAACCTCCCAAAAATCGTTACAGCAAACAGCATATTGACGATACACAGGGATATAGCACTACATTAGGACTACCACCCTTAGAAAGCCGCACAATATTTCTGACGAGCTTTATGCTGAGATGCAAGCGTATGCTGGTATTGCATCGAAATAGTTTTTCGGGGTTTTCGGAATTTCACGTTTTCCGAAAGCTTTTGTCAACGCCAGCGAAAAAATCTCCTGTCTTTGCGTCAATACCTTCGCCATCCAGCAAAGAGCCGGGACACGAATAATCGCCATTTTTTAAAGACTTGATTGGTCAATTTATTAATTAAAATTCGTTCAGCAAACATGTTGAAGTGATTTTTAATGAGGGCAGCAAACCACTGACCTTGAGCGCACTTAGCGCACGCTTACAAGTTGCCGCAATGCGCCCGACAAAAACTGGCGAAGATATTGAAAGATGGGTTAAGGCTATCACAGAAACACACCTGAAACCCTTGTTCCTAAAAAAACTAACAAACTCAAGCTGGATTGCTTCTGCCGCTTGTAATGCTGCGCACCCAAGCAGCAAACGCGCTGGGATTGCGGGTTTGGATATAGACCCGCGCAGGTCCGCGAAAACGACACACAAAACCTTCGCCGGAGGTGAAAGAGGAAATCCAGCCACTTGAAGCCGTTTCGATATTGAAATGCACATTATCAGGCCAAGCCACCAGATGTTCGTTATCAATCACCAATTCTTCGCCCGCGGCAATGTCTAGTGGATGAATCGCTCCGTAGGAGCTGATAAACAGCAAGCCGTATCCGGAAATTTTAAGCACAAAAAAGCCCTGTCCGGAAAGAAAACCGCTGCTTAAGTTCTGCATTTTGGTATTCACTTGGATGCTGTCTGAACCGGCAAAAAAACCATCTTTTTGCACCACATAGCCGTGTGAGCCATCCATATCAATGGCTTGCAAAGTGCCGAGCGCGGCGGGAGAAAGATAGACTTCACCGCTGCCGCGATTAGCTTTGAGGGTTTGGAAAAAGAAGCTTTCCCCTGACAACATACGCCCTAAGCCGCCGAGCAAGCCACCTTCTAATTTGCCTTCAACGTCCACGCTAGGACTCATGGCCACCATTGCGCCGGATTCGGCTTTGATGCTGCCGCCCGCAGGTAATTGCAGGTGCAGCATGGCGTTTGCCCCCGAATAGAGAACTTCGTACATCATGCCGTGCGCCTTTTGTAAGCCGCCGCTGGGCGGCGCGGCAGCACTCGGTGCGCTGTTCTGGGGGCTTGTTGGGGCTGTTGTGGGGGCTTGCGCCGCTTCTTTGCCGGATGTTTGGCGGCGATAATCAGCAAACATGTCTGCCATAATGTATCTCCCGTATTGAATTAGGCGAGTAAGTGGTTTTGATTTTACAGATTTTGGGACTAAAAAGCTGCCTTAGGCAAGCCCTAAAAATCTATATTTATCCCTATTAAGGGCGGTATTGAATGTTTAATTTGCAATTAAATGATTAGCTTACAGGGCTTGCTTTAAGTAAAAAATGAGGTTATTTTAAGGCACTCTTTGACCACGCAGCAAAACTGACTGTGTTAAGAAAATAGAGTAGAATCCCACGTTTTTGATTTTTCCTAGTGTGCCGAGGTTGCCCCCATGTTTCTAATCCCTCTCTTTCGATTGAGCAAATTCACTGTTGTGTTGCTGGTGCTGTTATCTAGCAGTGCCTGTAGCCGTTTACAGATTGGCGGTTTTAACCAACCCGACGTTGTTGAAGGCAACGCGCCTGTGGTTGATAGCGGCAGTCGTCATTCTGTTTATACCGTACAAAATGGAGATAATCTATATTTGATTGGTAAACGCTATGGCTTGCGTTATCAAGACATTGCCACTTGGAATCGTATCCCGCCACCTTTCACGATTCGCCCCGGTCAGCAACTGGTTCTCGCCCCCGGCATGACCCCGCCCGCGCCTATGCCCAGCAGTGAGCCGCAAGTTTTGGTCTTTGATTGGGATACTGGCTCTGTGCGTCCAGAAACCTCGCCGCAGCCGGTGCAAGCTCAACCCGCGCCCACAGTGATTACAGAAGCACCGGTGATGGAATTTGACTGGCAAACCGGGCAGCCGCGCAGCATTAATGCGCCCGTGGGCGGCAGTGCGGGCGGTGTTGAGCAGGCTTTGTACTACACGGTCAAATCCGGCGACACCTTGTCGCTGATAGCAAAACAATACGGAGTCACCTATCAAGACCTCGCGGACCTGAACGCTATCGCGCCACCTTACCGCTTGAAAGTAGGACAAAGTTTATTGGTATCTGCCAATAATACCTCGCGCAGCTTGATGGCGATGTCGGCTATGGATACCCCATACAGCGACTACGGCAATAACCCGCTGCCGCCGGACACTATCGGAACCACACGCTATCATCGCGTACAACAAGGCGAAACGCTTTACAGTATTGCGCGTTCTTATGGTCTCACGTATCAAGATGTGGCTGCTTGGAACGCCATCCCCGCGCCCTATCACTTGCGGGTAGGGCAAAGCCTGCAACTCTCGCCTAGCAGCAATAACAACATGCCGCTTGTCGCCGCCGCTTCTTCGGCAGCGATTGACGGTCACTATACGGTGGCGCGTGGCGATACTTTGTCGGCTGTGGCGCGGCGTTTTAATCGCTCAGTCAGCGAACTGGCGGCGTGGAATGGTCTGCAAAAACCCTACCCGCTGACGGTTGGACAACAACTCACCGTTTCCCCGCAGATGAGTATTGCCAGCAGCCGCGCTGCAATGCCAGTAAGCTCGCCGACCATAGAGCCGCAGCGCGTCACTGTCAGCGTTGCTAAACCTGCGGCTGACGTTGAACAGAATCTCTTGCTTGCCAGCAGTAACGCGGCAAATACCGGTGTGCGCAAAACCTTACGCGGTGAAATCATTTATCACGCTGTGCAAAAGGGTGAAACGCTGGCCAGCATTGCCCATCAGTATGCGCAAAATAGCCATGAATTGGCGCTGTGGAATGGCATTGCGCCGCCCTATCCGATTTATCCCGGGCAAACTATTATGATTTATCGCTAATGGCGGGCGCATGACTTTGTTTCTTCGCTTACTGCTGCCGCTGGGTGTGATGACTCTCAGCGGTTGTGGTTTAACGCTCACCCATAGCGCGTCTGACACAGTACGTCAGCCCGCTCCCAAGCCCGCTCCCATTGAGTATCGTGACAGTGACCGCGCATCGGTTAGCCAAGCCGCTTCCCATACAGTCAAGCGTGGCGACACGCTCTACGCGATAGCCCGCCGCTATCAACGAACTGTGTCTGACCTTGCCGTTTGGAACACACTCGCGCCGCCTTACACCCTTTATCCCGGACAAGTCCTGCGTGTCGGTCTCCCTGCCGGCAGTGAGGTGACACCGAACTTCATTTCACCGCTGCCTGCCCGGCGTGATCAAACCCCTACGCGCCGCCTCGCGCCTAACTTTAATAGCCACAAGGCGCAAGTCGCCACGCCCGCGCAAGCGACTTGCCTGCCGCAACCGGGGCAATGGCGGTTGCCCAGTCTAGGGCGCATGGAAACCACCCAAACGCGCAACGGGCGGCAGGGCATCAATATCTTTGGGCAGCTCAATCAAGCCGTTGTCGCTACCGCCAGCGGGCAGGTGATTTACAGCGGCGCAGGCGTGAACGGTTACGAAAGCAGCTTGATCATTATTCAACACACAGCCAACTGGCTTTCAGTCTATTCGCACACGCGCAACCGCCGCGTCAGCAATGGACAGTTCGTCAGTGCGGGACAAACGATAGCCGAGATGGGGCTGGATTTACAAAATCGTGCCGTGTTACATTTTGAACTCAGTTGTAACGGAAAAACCGTCAATCCTTTGTCGTATTTAGCAGGTTAACAAGGGCTATCTCAATGAAGCATCCGCCAAAAAACAAAGGTGTCAAAGCCTCTGGGAAAAAGATTCGCGCACAGTCAGAAGCACACGCGCCTTTATCAGTGGATGAAGTGATAGACGATCAAGTGACAGAAGAAGAGTCCGCTGTTGAGGAGTCAGCCGATGATCTCGATAGCGCGTACACATTGATAGATATCGGCAGCGAACTCAGTGAATCTGAAGCAGCATTTATTCAACAAGCGACAAAAAACACGCTCGCCGATGGTGAATATGATGCAACCCGCTTATACCTAAATGAAATTGGTTTCACTGCCCTACTGAAACCTGAAGAAGAAATCACTTTGGGGCGTTTATCGCGTGATGGCGACTTAAGAGCGCGACAGCGCATGATCGAAGCCAATCTGCGTCTGGTAGTCAAAATCGCTCGGCAACACATGAATCGCGGCTTGCCGCTGCTAGACCTGATTGAAGAAGGCAATCTTGGGCTGATTCGTGCGGTACAAAAATTTGATCCGGAAAGAGGTTTTCGCTTTTCCACCTACGCTACCTGGTGGATTCGCCAAACCATTGATCGCGCCCTGATGAACCAAACGCGCACTATTCGCCTGCCTATTCACATCATTAAAGAAATCAACATCTACACCCGTGCAGCGCGTCACCTGACGCGCACCCTAGAACGTGAGCCAAGCTCCGAAGATGTCGCCCACTATCTCGACAAGCCCATCAACGAAGTCGAGCGCATGTTGGGCTTAAACGAGCGCGTTGCCTCTGTTGACGCGCCGCGCAGTGGTGATCAAGATATAACCCTCCTCGATACCATCGCCGATGACAACACGCCGGATCCCGCCGATCTTTTACAAGACAACGATTTAACCCAACATATTGATCTCTGGTTATCGCAAATCAATCAAAAACAACGCATTGTGGTTGAATATCGGTTTGGTTTGCACGGACATGAGACGCATACTCTCGAAGAAGTGGGGGCGATTATTGGCATCACCCGCGAGCGCGTGCGACAAATCCAAATCGAAGCCCTGTATCGCCTGCGCGAGATTCTTGAACGCGAAGGATTATCCGCAGATATTTTTAAGTATTAACGTCTAGCGCGAAAATGAGTCGTAAGACTGCCAGTCCTTAAAGGACTGGCAGTCTTAGGTGGGATTTACGCGAAAAGCCGCTTTAATGCACAAAACTCCCACTGTAAGCCACCGTCAACAGTTCGCGGATTTCTGCCACCAATTCTTCCCGTGAGCAACTGCCTTTTTGCAAAATCCCCTGTACGCTGTGAGTCAGTAATTGCTTGTCATCGCCACTGATGTCTTTGGCACTCATCACCACCACCGGCACATCTTGGAAGTCTTCCATACGACGCAAAAAAGTCACAAATTCAAAACCGCCCATTTCGGGCATCAGCAGATCGAGCAAAATTAAATCCGGCTTTTGCGTGTTGAGGCGATGCAGAGCCTGCATTCCGCTTGACGCGCTGGTCACTTGCCAGCCGGCACGTTTTAGAATAGCGCACAGCATGTCGCGGGTAATCTCATCGTCATCCACCACCATCAACAGCGGGGCTTCGGAGTTGTGGTGTTGATGACGATGCTGCGGATTGACTAGGCAATCGACCGCATCGGCGAGTTTGTCAGCCGCCGGGCGGATAAAGCGTTTAGCAATATTGGCAAGCTGCTCGCGGGTCACCGGTTTAATCAAATAATCCGCCGCGCCTAATTCCGCAGCGGTACTTTTATCATCCACCATAGTCAGCATGACGACCGGAATCTGTTTAAGTAACGCATTGTTTTTCAAAGTTGATAACACCATCCAGCCGTCCATGTTGGGCATCATCACATCTAAGGTAATCAAATCAGGATGCCATTCTTTGGCTTGCTGCAAACCCACTTCGCCATTTTCTGCCAGCATCACTTGATAGCCTAAAGCCAACAGATGCGTGCGCAAAATATCGCGGGTATTACTGTCATCGTCAATCACCAGAACCCGCTGGGGAACTATGGGTGAGGGTGTTTTTTGCAAGGTAGGCGCGGCTTTGGGCAGATTTTTGGCGGTCTCTTGTTCTACGCTGCTTGGGCTTTGATTGGGCAGGCGCAGCGTAAAGCGCGTGCCTTGTTTGGGGATGCTGTAGAGCTGAATCTCGCCGCCGAGCATTTCGATAAAATACTTGCTCAAGGCAAGCCCCAAACCAGTGCCGCCGTATTTGCGCGTTGTGCCAGCATCTTCAGCCTGCACAAAAGGCTTAAACAGCTTGGCTTGTTGTTCTTCGTCCATGCCAATGCCAGTATCTTCAACAACAAATATCAACCAATCTCGTGCTTCGGTCAGCTCACGCGAAAGACTCAGGGTAATCATGCCTTGTTCAGTAAATTTGCTGGCATTGCTGAGTAAATTGAGCAAACTTTGGCGCAATTTGGTCACATCAGACACCATCATGCCCGGATCGTCTGGGATTTTGAGGCGCAGATGATTGTCTTTTTTTGCCACTAAAGGTTTAGCGGTAATGGCAATTTCTTCAATTAAAGTGCGCAAATCAAAGGGTTCAAAGAAAACATCCATTTTGCCCGCTTCGATTTTAGAAATATCCAACACATTATTAATTAAATCCAAGACTTGCTTGCCTGATACATGAATTTTGTGCAAATCTTTCACCATATTCGTAGCATTCAGGTCTTCTGCTTCTTCTTTGAGAATTTCGCTGTAGCCAATCACGGCATTCAGCGGAGTGCGCAATTCATGGCTCATGCTGGCAATAAATTGGCTTTTGGCAAGGCTGGCTTGCTCAGCAGCCGCTTGTTTTTCCTGCAATTCGATAATACGTTGCTGTTGCGCAGCATAAATGTCCCGCCAACTGCGTATGAAAGACACATAGCCCAGCGGCAACAACAAACCCGTGACTAAGGTGACGCTTAATAAAGCCAGCGATAACCAGGGCATGGAAACATCCAGCAGAAACATCAAAAAATGCAGCACGGCATACAAGCCGATGAGTGTCAACCCGCAATAAGCGAGCATCTTAAATGGATGGGATATTTGTTTGAGCATGTTGAGCTACACCTAATATTCGTTGTAGTTTGTAGGGTTTGCGCCGAGTCCTCGTTCCCAAGTGCCACTTGGGAATGCGGCGCGAACGCAGTTTGTAGGGTTTGCGCCGCGTCTTTTTGCGGCGCGAACGCGGATAAGCTCCCAGAAAGGAATGATGACCGTGCAAGATAACACAGAAATGAAACGTAGCACCTGTTACCAATGTGACGCAAATTGCGTGTTCGATATAGAAGTCAATCCGCAAGGCAGGGCAATCGCACTGCAGGGTCCTGAGTGTCCACGCGGCGCCGTGCAACTGGAAGTGCAGTATCACCCGCAACGCCTACGGCATCCACTCAAGCGTGTTGGACAGCGCGGCAGCGGTCAGTTCGTGCCCATCTCTTGGACTGAAGCATTAGACACCATAGCCACGCAACTACAGCAAAGCAAGCACGACTACGGCGCGGAATCTTGTGTATTTTTTAGCGGATACACCAAAGAAGCCCGTCCCCATTTGCAGCGTTTAGCACATGCTTTTGGCTCGCCCAATTACATGACCGAAGGCGGCTGCTGCTTTACCGCGACTTGGGTGGCGGAAAAACTCACTTGCGGCTATCGCATGAAAACCGCCAGTCTGGTTGAATCGCAAAAAACCCGCTGCCTGCTCGTCTGGTCGTGCAATCCCGCCGCCTCAGTGATGCCATTTGAAGCCCACCACATACTACAAAAACGCGCAGATCGCAAGTTAATCGTCATCGATCCGCGCCGTACCCAAACCGCTGCAATCGCTGATCTGCATTTACAAATCCGCCCCGGCACGGATGGCGCGTTAGCCCTCGCTTTTCATCACGAAATTTTCCAACACGGCTGGCACGACCAAAGCTTTTTAGATGAATGGGGTAACGGCGTAGCGGCATTCCGCGATTATGTAAAAAACTTCCCGCCGCAAAAAGCCGCCGACATTTGCCAAGTATCGGCTGACGACATCCGCCGCGCCGCCGAAATATACGCCACCACTGCCCCCGCGCAAATAGCCCTATCGCCAACCTCCACGGTGCAGCACAGCAATGGTTTTCAAAACCATCGCGCCATCATTTTATTACCCGCTGTGACCGGCAATTTAGACGTGGAGGGCGGCAACCGCTTTTTCTTTGACAAGGTAAAACCCAAACGTATTGATTTATTTGCAGAAAAAATCGACAGCCTGCCGCCGCGCATTGGCGATGAGCGGTTTCCCATTTGGACGCGCCATCATCCCGCTGCGCACAGTATGCTACTCGCAGACAGCCTGTTAGACGGCAAGCCCTATGCGGTTCATGCCATGTTTGCGATTGGCATGAACAGCCTCATGTGGCCTAACAGCCGCCGTCTAGTCGAAGGTTTGCACAAGCTGGATTTTCTTGCCTGCGTTGATTTTTTCCACAACGAAGCCACGCAACTGGCGGATATTGTGCTGCCCGCCGCGACCTCTTTAGAACGTGAAGCCTTGATCGCCTATCCGGGGTGTCAATTCAAAGGCGAAGTTCGTTATCGTTATCAAGCACTTGAAGCCGAAGGCGAAGCCCGTGCCGATGCGCAAATTGTGCTGGATTTAGGCTGTCGTTTAGGCATGGAAGAACAATTCTGGCACGGCGATTTTCGTGCCGCCGCCGACGAGCAGGCGCAAGGACTCAGCCCCGAAGTGCGCGATCTCGCCTACCATGACCCGAATGGCGCGACTGTGTTTAGCGAAATTTTTCTGCACGAAGATTTAGAAGACACCGAGCGCGTGTACAAAGCTTGGGGCTTGCCAACATTGAGCGGTAAAGTAGAATTTGATTCGGAAGAATTGAAAGCAGCAGGTTACGATGGTTTGCCGGTGTATCGAGAGCCGGCTGAAAGCCCTATTTCCACCCCCGAATTGGCGCAGCGTTTTTCGCTGGTGTTGACTTCCGGCGGACGCAGCAAACGCTATACGCATTCGCAGCAACGACTGGTGCAGAGCCTTGTCGCACAAGAGCCGCAGCCGATGATACAAATTCATCCGACCGATGCAGCAGCGCGGCAGATTGCCAGCGGCGACGCGGTGGAAGTGAGTTCAGCGCGTGGCGCGGTGATTTTTTATGCGGACGTGACTGATACTCTCAAGCCAGGCGTGGTACATGCCGCGCACGGTTGGGCGCAAGCGAATATCAATCATTTGACTGATGATGCGATGCTCGATCCGATCAGCGGTTTTCCGCCGTTTAAGTCCAGCTTGTGCGAAGTGCGCAAGCGTTAATTTTGAGCGTAAAACGCGAGACGCAAAAGACGCAAGCCACGCGGGATATACAGGATGCCGACCATTAAATTGTGCGCTGCGCTCGCGCCACTCATGGCGGACATTTCGCCATCGCAGAACTCGTGTTTAGTCTCACTCAAGCGTTCTTGTTCGAGATAGGCTTCAAGACGGAGTTTTAATGCGGCGGACATAGAGTATCTCCGTGATGCTATCAATGCGTGGGCATTTTATACTGCCTGCGCCTGAAACTGCTCTCAGGGACAGTGATTAAAAACTTAAAAACCAAGCTTACAAGCAACGTGATAAAGCAAAAAATGCAGTTTCTGGCGGGTATGAGTGTCACATAGCTTAATGGCAAAAAACTTTTGACAAGTGCTTATCAAACACTTACAATGCGCTGCTTTAATGAATCGGGGCATAGCGCAGGCTGGTAGCGCATCTGCTTTGGGAGCAGAGGGTCGGGGGTTCGAATCCCTCTGCCCCGACCAATTTTATATACTGCGCCCTGTCTAAAACTTGCACTCAGGGATATTTTTAAGTACTTAAAATCCAAGTGCTTAGATGAAACTTAATCAAGCAAAAAATGCGGTTTTTGGCAGGTATAAGTACATCTCTCGCTTTAACCATTTATTGCGCCCGTAGCTCATCCGGATAGAGCATCGGCCTTCTAAGTGAAAATTGGACCCCTCATAGGAAAACAAACTATTAGGGTGGATGGTGCTGTATCGGTGAACCCTGTTAAATGGCAATACCGAGGAAACCTAAAGCTATCGCGCTTTATCCGTCACGAAGGAGCAGAATGAATCATTATATTTTCTGTTGGTAGCGACGGACGACACAGGTCAGGGATCCGTAGAGGCCATACGCACCATGCCTGTAATGGCAAAGATATGGTCCAGACCGCAAACACTAAAACCGCGCAAGGCTGTTTCAGTGGCAGTGAAAACTGTAGTGGTACGAAGCCGAGGGTAGCAGGTTCGAGTCCTGCCGGGCGCGCCAATTTTCGATGTTGACAGTTTTTATGGTGGACGTAGCTCAGTTGGTAGAGCGCAGGATTGTGGCTCCTGTGGTCGTGGGTTCAATTCCCATCGTTCACCCCATTTTTATACTGCGTCCTGCCTGAAACCTGAAGCTCGGGATAGGCTTAAAGCACTTAAAATTTAAGTGTTCAGTAAACCTTTAAATCTTTGGCAAAGAAAAAAGTGCAGTTTCTGGCAGCTATAAGCCTATTATTCCTTTCTGTTTTTATTCATTTTTATTCCCTCCTTTTTTATCTGCTTAAGCATTTCTCAAGTTCTTTGTTGAAATACAGTTAGTTTATTTTATACAATAACTTAGGCGGGTTTTTGCGGTTTGGTGTCATTAAATGGTCATACATGCTCAGTATGATGCGCGTTTATTCTCGACATGAGCCAGCAAAAACCCATAAATTTATAACGACAAAGAGTAAGGAAAGTTCATGAGCGCTGTATCCTCACGCATTCTTAAAACAGCAGTTCATCAAGATAGCTTGATGTCCCGTCAGGGCATGTTGCAACGCATGTTCAGTATGTGGTTTAACGGTTTTGTGTATAACCAAATTTGGGAAGACCCGCAGGTTGACCGCGAAGCTCTGCAAATTCAACCCGATAGCCGCATTTTAACCATCGCCTCCGGGGGCTGTAATGTCCTCAATTATCTGATTGATAATCCCGATAAAGTCGTTGCAGTTGATCTCAATCCTTATCACATGTATTTGACTCGCCTCAAATTAACCGGTTTCGCCTATTTGCCGGACTACGAAACTTTTTATGATTTCTTTGGACGTGCCGACCAAAAACATAACTTGGAAAATTACCGTCAATATATCCGTCCGCATTTAGACAATGACACGCGCCGCTTTTGGGATGGCGGTATGCCTTGGAACAAGCGCAATCGCTATTTCAAGAAAAATGTCTATCGTTATGCGCGTTTTGGCTATTTTATGCGTTTTCTGCATCAAATTGGCAAAAAGGTTGGCTTTAGTCCGGATCGTTTATTAAATGCCAAAACCTTAGAAGAACAACAAAAAATCTTTGATGAAGAAATCGCGCCTTTTTTTGAGCATTGGCTGGTCAGAAAAGTCGGTAATCTGCCTTTCGCCGTCTATAGCTTGGGCATTCCGCCGCAACAATATGATGCCATGAAAGCCGAATCTGAAGGCAATTTGGTCAATTTATACCGTGAACGAGTGCGCCGTTTGGTCTGTGATTTTCCTATTCAAGACAACTACTTTGCTTGGCAGGGTTTTAGTCTCTCCTACGATCATGACAAGCGCGAAGCCGTGCCAGACTATCTCAAAGAAGAACACTACGAAACCATCAAATCGCGCCTATCACGCATTGAAACCCATATCACTTCACTGACCGATTATTTGTCAGAACAAGCCCCCAATTCTCTGGATCGCTTTGTTTTCTTAGATTCGCAAGATTGGATGAAAAACGAGGTGATTACCGCACTGTGGTCGCAGATCGCACGCGTAGGTCGAACGCATTCGCGTATTATTTTCCGCACGGCATCAACGGATTCGCCCATTGAAACAGCCTTGCCCGAAGACTTGCTGAAACGCTTTGTGTATGAAAAAGACAACTCAATGCGCTTGTTCCGTCAAGATCGCTCGGCAATTTACGGCGGTTTCCATATTTATCACATGCCCGAAGCCGGTTTGCCGGTCGAAAATATCGCGGCTTAATTTCCCCCCAAACGCGCATATCATGCGCGTTGCTGCACAGTCACCCTTTATGGATACAGTTTCTCACATGAATCAGATGTATCGCTATCAGCGGCACATCTATGATTTTACACGTAAATATTATTTACTCGGACGCGACACCCTGATCCAAGAAATGCAGGTACAAGCGGGTGATCGCATTTTAGAAATGGGCTGTGGCACAGCGCGAAATTTAGAAAAACTGGCTGCCAAACACACAAACGTCGAGCTTTACGGCATAGATGCGTCCAGCGAAATGCTCGCAACCGCCGAACAAAAATTGCGAGACAAAGCCTACGCGCATCGTATTCATCTAAAACAAGCACTTGCCGAAGAAGTCCACTATCAAAAGCTGTTTGATTTAGACAAACCTTTCGACACCGTATTTTATTCCTACGCGCTGTCAATGATCCCGCCTTGGCGTGAAGCACTAGCGCAAGGACTAGCCAACCTTAAAGACGGTGGCGATTTATACATTGTTGATTTCTCCCAGCAAGCCGAGCTGCCTGCTTGGTTTCGCGCTGTGTTACGCCGCTGGTTGACTTTGTTTGATGTGCATCCTAACCCGCAATTAGCCGCGCATTTGCAGCAACTCGCCAGCAGCGGCGTGGTTGACTGTCACTGGACTTCCCTGAAAAAAGACTACGCCTTTATTGCTCACCTGAAGAAAAAAGGAAACGCTTGATGGCTGACGCGCAGCAAAACCCTCAATACCGCAGCATTTTTTTGTCTGATATTCATTTAGGCACCAAGGGCTGCCGCGCTGATTTTTTGCTGGAATTTCTGCGCGACAATGAGTCTGAATACCTTTATTTAGTAGGCGATATAGTGGATGGCTGGCAACTCAAAAAAGGCTGGTATTGGCCCCAATCGCACAACGATGTGGTGCAGAAACTGTTGCGCAAAGCCCGCAAAGGTACGAAAGTGATTTACGTCCCCGGCAATCACGATGAAATGTTACGTCAATTTGCAGACAACCAATTTGGCGGCATAGACATACTGCAAGAGGTCATCCATACCAACGCCGACGGACGGCGTTTTTTAGTGATTCATGGCGACCTATTTGATGGCGTGATGAAATACGCCCCTTGGTTAGCGCACTTAGGCGACTGGGCTTACACCGTCGCGCTCAACTTAAACACCGTTTACAACCGCATTCGCCGCAAACTCGGTTATCCCTACTGGTCCTTATCTGCCTATCTTAAAAATCGCGTCAAAAACGCCGTCAGCTTCATTAGCGATTTTGAACAAACGCTCGCACACGAAGCCAAACGCCGCGAACTTGACGGCATCATCTGCGGACACATTCACCACGCAGAAATCCGCGATATTGACGGCACTATCTATTGCAATGATGGCGACTGGGTAGAAAGCTGCACCGCATTAGTCGAAGATTGGAATGGTAAGTTCTTCGTGTTGCGTTGGACTGACGCGCAACAAGATGTATTCATCAGCGAAACAGAGCGCGTCACCCGCACCCCCAAACCCGCTGTCGAAATCCCCAACTCACCGATTCCCGCCGCAGCCCGAACCTCCAACGCCTAACATGAAAATCCTCATTGCTTCTGATGCTTGGCAGCCGCAAGTCAACGGTGTCGTGCGTACTCTAATGACCACCCGCGATTACCTCCACAAAATGGGGCATCAAGTTCAAGTCATCAGTCCCGACCTATTTTCAACCATTCCCTGCCCAACCTATCCGGAAATCCGTCTAGCCTATAAACTCAGCGGCAAAATCAAAAAAATCATTGAAACATTTCAGCCCGATGCCATACACATCGCCACCGAAGGACCGCTCGGCTGGGCAACGCGGGGTTACTGCATTCAACACAAGCACTGCTTCACTACCTCTTTTCACACCAAATTTCCCGAATATGTCGAAGCGCGCTTTCGCATCCCGGCAAGCTGGGGCTATGCGGTGCTGCGTCGTTTCCACGCCCGCGCCGAGCGCATCATGGTTGCCACGCAAAGCATGGCAAACGAACTCGAACAACGTGGCTTTAACAAGCTGGTGCGTTGGTCACGCGGAGTCGATACCGAACTGTTCACACTGCGCGATAAACACTTTTTATCCGCACCGCGCCCCATCGCCCTTTATGTAGGGCGCGTCGCCATTGAAAAAAGCATTGAAGACTTTCTTAAGTTGGACTTTAACGGCAGCAAATTTGTTGTCGGTGATGGACCCCAACTGCATGAATTGCAAGAACATTATCCCGATGTGTGGTTTGTTGGCATGAAAATCGGCGAAGAACTTGCGCAATACTACGCCGCTGCCGATATTTTCATTTTCCCCAGTCGCACCGACACCTTTGGTCTCGTCCTCATTGAAGCCTTAGCCTGTGGCGTACCCGTTGCCGCCTACCCAGTACCAGGTCCCCTTGATGTTATCGATCACACCGGTGTAGGCGTGTTACATGAAAACCTGCAAACCGCCGTCGCGCAAGTCCTCGCCGATCCGCCCAGCGCTGAAAAATGCCGCAACTATGCCATGCGCTATGCGTGGGAAGTCTGCACCCAGCAATTCTTAGACAATCTATGCGTACCTACTCAAACTGGGAGCAGCTGAGTGCCTGCTTCTCACTCTCAGAAGTATAGCCAAGCACGAGTGCATGATTGAAAATAACCCCTATCTAAACAGGGTTAAAACACCCGTGTAACCGTACAAGCGATTATGCGAAATTTCGCCATTGGCAAAAAAACCGACTAACGGCACATCGCCTAACGCGGCTTGAATCATTTTCAGTTCTTGCGAATCGTCGCCAAATAAATTTTCGCCGCGCCCCAGACAACTGTAGTACAAAGCACCACGCGGTTGAGTCGTCAAGTCTTTGCTGATGGCTTGTAGCATTTTCTGCATGTCTTCGCGGGCGGTGTCTGCGTCGCGGCGGGTGAACATGACGGACATGCCGGGGCGCACGATTTCACCAATCGCCAGCAAGCTGTGTTCAGCATCCGCGCCGACCAAATTACGCACCAGATAATCGCCGGTATCTGAGCCTTGAATAGGTAAGGCGGCAAAAATATAACCAGCGGCTTTGTTCAAGTCACGGGCTAAAACTTCGCCAATATCGCGTTTGAACACCTCTAAAGCCGGTTCGCCGTCCAATTTAGCGATCACATTATGCCGCCCTTCGGTAATTTCGTGACGCACACCTATCGGCGAGCAGCCTTGTGTTAAGCGGGTTGAAACGCCGATCATTTGGTCAAATAAAACCCCCGACAAACCGCCTTCTACGACTTTGTTGGCGATTTGCGCGTAGCGAGTACGGGAGCTGCATAAGCCGCCGACCAGAAAGCCGCCGCCTAATGCTTCTGAAACCTGTTCAATGATTTCTGGCACTTCATTGTTACGCGCATCGCCATGTACCACTGCAAATATGGCAAATTTCTCCCGATACCAGCTTTCATGCCGTTGGCAAAAACTTTTCAGTTGGACACTATTGATGGTGGAAAAAACCTGAAAACTGTCGTCAGGAAACTCGCCAAGCATGATGGCAATAGCAGGTATATCAAAATATTCCTGCCCACTGCTACAAATCCCTACGCCGACCGAGCCTGTCCAAGCCTCAATGCCGGTATTTTGCTGAAAATAAGACAAAATATCCTGAATTTTACTGGCGAGTAAATCACTGATATATAAAAAGCCTAAATTTGCGCCATCAGGAATATCGCCGAGTTGCGCCAAACAATCAGCAGCAATGCTTTGCCATTCGTTGCCTTCGGCATGGGCATAATGAAATGCAGTCATAATGGTTTCCTAGCGATAAGGACGTTCTTCAACTTCGCTGTCTTGTTTGACTACCGGCATTAAATCGTTTTTGCTTACGCCCATTCTTAAAGTTGTTGCACTGGCAACATAAATAGAAGAATAAGTACCAACAATCACGCCAATGATCAATGCAGTAGCAAAGCCGTGAATCATTTCTCCGCCCAAAAAGAACAAAGAAAGCACGACCAGCAGGGTGGTAATAGAAGTCATTAAGGTGCGCACCAGCGTTTGGTTTAACGAGCGATTCATGACTTCTACCGGGGTATTTTTGCGCATTTTTAAGAAATTGTCTCGAATGCGGTCAAATACCACAATGGTGTCATTCAAAGAATAACCAATCACGGCTAAGACGGCGGCTAAGACGGTCAAATCAAATTCTAATTTGAAAATAGCAAAAATGCCTACGGTAATTAAAGCATCATGGACTAATGCTAAAACAGCACCGAGGGCAAAGCGTTTTTCAAAGCGAATAGCAACATAAATCAAAATACCAATTAAAGTATAGAGCAAAGCCAGTCCACCATTTTCTACCAATTCCTCACCCACTTGCGGACCGACAAATTCAACTCGCCGCATTTCTACTGCATGACCGCTCGCTTTAAGCAAAGTAATAATTTCATTACTCAAAGTTTCGTTGTTTTTGTCCTTATAAACGCCTAAACGAATGAGTACGTCCTTATCTGTGCCGAAATGCTGTACTACCGCATCTTCATAGCCGCCGTTACTTAAAGTAGAGCGCACGATACTGAGTTCAATAGAATTGTCGTAACGCACTTCAACTAAAGTACCGCCGGTAAAATCAATGCCAAAATTTAAGCCGTTGAGCAGCAGCCCGCCTATGGATGCCAGCAGTAAAAATGCTGAAACAAAAACTGCAACCCGAATATGATGTGTGCTAATGAAACGAATATTAAAGCTTTCTTCGTTAAAATCTAAAATTGCCATCAGTGCTTAAGCTCCTTACAAGGGTAATTTTTTGAGTTTTTGCTGACCGTAGTGCCAGTTGATGATGCCACGACTGACTATGATGGCAGTAAACATGGATGTGATAATGCCCAGCGACAAGGTGACGGCAAAGCCTTTAACCGGACCTGAACCAAAACTAAACAGCACCACGCCCGCAATCAAAGTCGTGACATTGGCATCTAAAATCGTTCCAAAGGCTTTTTCAAAACCCGCGTGAATACTCGCTTGCGGACTATTGCCATTTCGCACTTCTTCGCGGATACGCTCATAAATCAAGACGTTAGCATCAATCGCCATACCGATGGTCAGCAGAATGCCAGCAATACCGGGCAAAGTCAGGGTTGCTTGCAGCATGGACAACAAAGCCACCACAATGATCACATTCAGCAACATGGCAATATTGGCAATCATGCCAAAAGCACTGTAGCGCAACACCATGAAAATCAATACTAAAACAAAGCCGACAAGAATGGAATTAATCCCCTGTTGGATATTTTCCTGCCCTAAGCTGGGTCCAATAGTGCGCTCTTCAACGATTTCAATCGGTGCTTTCAATGCACCTGCGCGTAATAGCAAGGCGAGATTAATTGCTTCGTTTTGTTCTAAACCGGTGATTTGGAAGTTTTTCCCAAAGGCTTCTTGAATGGTGGCGACATTGATGACTTCTTCGGTTTTTTTGCGCGTTTTGATGGGTTTACCATCGCGTATTTTGGTTTCAACTTTGTTTTCAATAAACACCACCGCCATGGGTTTTTGCACATTTTCTTTGGTGGTATCAAACATTTTTTTCGCGCCCTTACCATCCAAACGCACCACCACTGCTGGCTGCGCGGTGCGCTGATCGATACTGGAAGCGGCATGATTGATTTGATCGCCGGTGACGATCACGCTGCGTTTTAACCACACAGAATGCCCTTCACGGTGCTTGTATTCACGCGAGTTTGGACCTTCTTCGCCGACTAAGCGAAATTCTAAAGTTGCTGTCGCGCCGAGAATTTCCTTCGCCCGTGCGGTATCCTGCACACCCGGTAATTGCACCACAATACGGTCTTCGCCCTGCCGCTGAATGAGCGGCTCGGCTACACCTAACTCATTGACACGATTGCGTAAAGTGCTAATATTTTGCTCCACAGCAACACGCTTAGCCTCTTTCAGAGAGGTTTCGGTATAAGTAAAAAGGGCAGAAAAAACCCCTTCGGCATCCACCGCTTTAGCACGCAATTCGGGATAAGCTTGCTGAATCACCTGAACCGCTTGCTCGCGCACCTCCAGCGTGGTAAAAGCCGCCTCCACCCCGCCTTGTGGCAAACGCCGCACGGTTTTATAACGCAGTTGATTTTCACGCAGCAAAGAGCGGAACTCTTGAGTAAAACGCTCTTCGTCTTGAATGATCGCAGTCTGCATATCGATTTCCATCAAGAAATGCACACCACCGCGCAAATCCAGCCCCAAATACATAGGTTTAGCCCCCACCGCAGCGAGCCAAGCCGGTGTGCTTGAAGCCAGATTTTGCGCCACTACAAAGCCTTTTAGCGCGTCTTTATCTTGCAAAGCCGTGTAAGCCTTAAATTGCGTTTCGGTATCATGGAAACGCACCAATAGCTGATTTTCAGAACGCTCTATACGCTTACTTTCCACGCCCGCCGCTTGCAGCAAATCCTTAACTTGCGTCTCTAGGCTATCGCTGATCTGCACATCACGCGCATAACCGGGCGAAATCTGCACGGCTGGGTCTTCGCCAAATAAATTCGGCAAAGCATACAAGGTAGAAACGAGTAACACCGTGATAATAATAAAATATTTCCAAGCAGGGTATTGATTCATCATAACGAGTAATGACTCATATTTTTGAAGGAATGGGATTGTTTTGCTGCGCGCTTACGCACCAAACAACAGTGAGATAACAGCAAAGAACTACAAGGAATCCAAAGTTCCCTTTGGCATAACTGCGGAAACCGCATCTTTTTGCACTTTCACGCGCAGATTATCCGCCACCTGCAACTGCAAAAAATTATCGCCTATATCGGTGATTTTACCCAGCAAGCCGCCGCTAGTCACCACTTCATCGCCACGCGCCAGACTTTCCACCATCTGCCGATGCTCTTTCACCCGCTTAGTCTGCGGACGGATAAGCAAAAAATAAAACACCACAAATAAAATAATTAACGGTACAAAATCTATAAAACTGGGGGCAGGTGCAGCACCTTCCGCCCAAGCCGCTTGAATCAAAAAATCCATGTTAGCTCCTTAAGTTATCGATTTGCTGATCGGCTTCTGCAAAGGTAAGCATTAAGTCTGCTCGGCAACCTGTCAGGCTTAACGGCTGGGCTTAGATGCCTACAAAGTAAGGGTTGAATATAAGGCTATTTCGCTTGAATTCTACAGTAAAGCAAAAAAATCTACAAAAACCTGTCGAGCTTGAGAAGCACTAAAACCATTGCCTGCTCCAAAAAACCAAACAAAGCTGAATAGACGCAGATAAACCCTGAAAACGCTGAAAAAGTCTGTAAGTCATTGATTTTAGGTAGAGCGTATTGGCATAAATGATTGATTTTATTATAGGCAAAAAAAGTTTTTCGGAGTTCTCGGGCAATTACCTTGCTGCGCGAACCGCTGCTGGGCGCGGTGGTGAAGGCTTTGCCCTTGTGTACGTGATCATGGCACTGTTGATGGGGATGATTTTTGTGGAGCAGGGCGAATGGCGGGTGTGGCTGGAGATGCTATGGATATTTGCGCGGGTGATAGGCGCATTGTTGGTGCTTAAAATCTTGATTATACTTAATTATTTTCCGCAATCGCAGGATGCCTTAGTCATGTAGGGCAGATTAAGCGGAGCGTATCCGCCGGATGTTGATATTGTGAGGCGTGGTAGATACGGCACGAAAAGACGCGCCTTAATCCGCTCATGCTATGTAGGGCGGATTAAGCGCAGCGTATCCGCCGTATGTTGATGTTAAGGCGTGGCGGATTAAGCCGAGCGTATCCGCCGGATGTTAAGGCTGCAAACTACTGAGCATTGACTCTATAACGAATCGGCTCACCGTTAAACACAATCGTGTTATCCGCTAAACGATAACCAAAAGTAATGCAGACATGCCCGGTGTAGTCAGGATTATCTTGATACAACACAGGCAAAGTAGAACCATCAAATAACATGGCTTCTTGGGTTAAAGTTACGCCTGATTTCATCGGCAACAAGCCACCTAACTTGCCATCCCAGCGATCCCAGTAGTTTTGCGCAGTGAATGCGCGGCGCGGATTATCTTTGTCGGGATTACACACCACCTGATTTTCCCACTCAGCCAAACTTGTATCCCACTCGCAATAATCATCGCTAAAAGTGCTTTCTTGCAGCATGTAAAAGTCACCTTTGTTTGGATCGCATAAATCCTCACCAGTGACTATTGTCTCTGGTAGGCGATGCAAACCCACCACCAAAATATCCGCCGCTTGTCCCACATGCGCTGCATCTGGCGTAATCGAACCGCTGATAGTCAACAACTGTCCTTTTCTCACCAGGTTTTGATTATCCAACTGAGCCGTGCCGCCCTCTAGCGCAATACCGCCAGCAAACGCCGCCGTCGTACAGCTTGTATCACCTTTAGAGCTGATGGAAAAAACAGGCGAAAGCATAGGTAGCTGAGTGCTACTTTCTTTACAAATTCCATTATCCCAAACACCATTCAATAGATTGCAATGCGCTTCTGTGTTTATTGATAAAGTGCTAAGGCATATTCCTGTACCTGCGAGGGCAACTGTTTGCTTATTCAAATCCTTTGCAGAGACCTCCAAGCTTGCGTTTACTACACCCGCTTGAGTTGGTTTAAACACCACAGAAACAGAACAGTTTGCAGTCACCGCTAAAGCAGTATTACAAGTATTAGTTTGAATAGTAAATGCCGTATTATTCAGGCTACCAATGCTTAAATCTGCCACGCCAACCTGACCACCATTGGTAATAGTGAATGACTGAACTACTGAATCCAGTCCTATTCCCACGTCACCAAAACTAAGACTGGTGTTATCTATGCTGACTACAGGAAGACCAATCGCTATAAAAGCAACATTAACATCTTTAGTAGCGGATGTGCCTGTACTGACTTGACAACGAGCAGGATTAGTAGAGTCTATAGTGCATCCACTCCATTGGATCGTATCAGTTGCTGTGCCAGAAGTTGCAGTTAGGGTGACTTTTATATTCTGCGGATAAATCTGACCATCAACACAAGCCTGTGCATTTGCTTGCCCTGTCGCTTGACAAGTCACTGTGCCATTACCCGTTTGAGTAACATTAAGTTTCGTTTGAGCTAAACTGTTCAAACTGATTGTTAATGTATTAGCCGCATCAGTACTTTCGATACTTAATGTGCCTGTTTGAACATCGGGCTTGTCTTCACCGATAAACTCAACAGTCAAGGTACAAGTATTTACCAGCAGTTCCCGCCCGCATCAAAACCCTGTTAAAATAGCCCACAGTTACCC